>NZ_JAKZBW010000028.1:0-57914 GCF_022539275.1 Pseudoxanthomonas sp. LH2527
ATGGGGAGATAACGAATGATGTTATATTATACCAACAGTGACAATATAACCCTCCCGGAAGTCATACTTGTCCCCCATGAAACGCTCCTTCCGCCATTTCCTCGATCGTCTCGGTGCCGTCGGCTCCCTGGTCTGCGCCGTGCACTGCGCGATCGTGCCGCTGCTGCTGGCGCTCGCGCCCTCGCTGGGCCTGTCGCTGTGGCTGGGCGAAAGCCTGGAGGAAGTCTTCGTCGTGTTCGTGACCATCCTCGGCGCCTTCAGTCTGGTCTGGGGTTACCGCCGGCATCGGGTGTTCCGGGCGCTGGGCATGCTGCTGGTCGGCCTGGCGGCGTTGTGGATAGGCGTGCTGTACCCGCCGCTGCACGCCTCGGTCGTTCCCCATGCCATCGTGATGACGGTTGGCGGCACGCTGGTGGGCCTGGCCCATCTGCTGAACCTGCGCCTGAACCACTGGCACGTCCACGACGCCAGCTGCGCGCACTGAACCGGCACGGCAGGAGCCGGCAAGGCCCCGCTGTGATAGGCTTTGCGGCCTCGCGAGCAGCCCCCGTTACCGGAGGTCACCGCGCAACCGCCCCGATCCGGGTGGACTATTCATTGAATCAGGAGAACAACGATGGGCAAGGGTGATCGCAAGACGGCCAAGGGCAAGCGCTATTCGTCCAGCTACGGCAATGCGCGCAAGAGCACGGTCGCCAAGGCTGCCGTGGCCGCTACCGCCACCGCCAAGAAGGCCGTGGTGAAGGCGCCGGTCAAGAAGGCCGTGGCCAAGAAGGCCGTCGCCAAGGCGTAAGCCATCCGCGCCGGCCCGTCCGGCAGCGAACACGAAAGCCCCGGCCCTGGCCGGGGTTTTCGTTTTTCTACGCCGTCGTGACCGCGCGACCGCCCACGTGCACGGCCGACACCAGGTCTCCGCCCAGCCAGTACGCCAGCTGTGCAGGCTGGCCGATCCGCCAGCGCACGAAGTCCGCGCGCTGTCCCGCGACCAGGCGCCCGCGATCGGCAAAGCCCAGCGCCTGCGCCGCGTGCACCGTGGCACCGCGCAGCGCTTCCTCCGGGGTCAGGCGGAAATGCGTGCAGGCCAGCGACATCGCCAGCCGCAGCGACTGCAACGGCGAGGTGCCGGGATTGCAGTCGGTGGCCACCGCCATCGGTACGCCGTGCGCGCGGAATGCGTCCAGCGGCGGCAGCGTCGTTTCGCGCAGCACATGGAACGCGCCCGGCAGCAGCACCGCCACGCTTCCGGCCTGCTTCATAGCGGCCACCCCGGTGTCCGAGGTGTACTCGACATGGTCGGCGGAGAGGCCGCCGAAGCCGGCCGCCAGCGCCGCGCCACCGCCATCGCTCAGCTGGTCCGCGTGCAGCTTCACCGGCAGGCCGAGCGCGCGCGCGGTCTCGAACACGCGCCGGGTCTGCGCGGCGGTGAAGCCGATGCGCTCGCAGAATGCGTCCACCGCATCCACCAGGCCTTCCGCGTGCAGGATCGGCAACCAGTCGCAGACCGCGCCGATGTAGTCGTCCGCACGGCCGGCATATTCCGGTGGCAGCGCATGGGCACCGAGGAAGGTCGTGCGCACGGTGATGCCGAGGATCGTGCCGATGCGGCGCGCCACGCGCAGCATCTTGCGTTCGTTCTCCAGGTCCAGCCCGTAGCCGGACTTGATTTCCAGTGTGGTGACGCCGTCATCGCGCAGCGCGCGCGCGCGCGGCAGCGATTGCGCGAGCAGATCGTCCTCGCTGGCGGCCCGGGTGGCGCGCACGGTCGACACGATGCCGCCTCCGGACCGTGCGATGTCCTCGTAACTGGCTCCCTGCAGGCGCTGTTCGAACTCACCCGCTCGGTCGCCGCCGAACACCACATGCGTATGGCAGTCGATCAATCCCGGTGTGACCCATTCGCCCCGCGCGTCCACGATCTCGCCCGCCAAGGCCTCGGGCGGTGCCGGCAACGCAGCGCGCGGACCGGCGAAGACCAGCACGCCGTCGCGCCAGCCGAGTGCGCCATCCTCGATGGCGCCATAGCCCGCATCACCGGTCAGGGTGGCCAGGCGTGCATTCACCAGCACGCCATCCCAGCCAACGTCCATCGGCTCAGTCGCCACCGCCGCCTCCATCGCCGCAACCGCCGCTGTCCGCGCCGCAGCCCGCATCGCCGTGATGGCCGGCGCTTCCTTCGCCGCCGCCCGTGCCGCCGTCCGCCGCCCGTGTCTTCTTCCCCTGCGCCCGCACGGCGATGGCCACGACCGCCAACGAAACGGCGACAGCGAGCAGCGCAATCGCGATCGCGATGAAGGGCGTGCTGGAGACTTCCATGGGCGTGTCTTGGCGAGGGCGACGCGGTAGCCTAACGCACCCCTGTCGCCGGCCGTAAGCATCGCCATGTCGAATCCCGATCCCATCGCAGGCCTGGCCACCGCTGTCGACGGCGGCTGGTCCGTACCGGGCATCGCCAACCTGCATTCGCACGCCTTCCAGCGCGCCATGGCCGGCCTGGCGGAACGGCAGACGCATCCGGAAGACAGTTTCTGGACCTGGCGCGAAATCATGTACCGCTTCGCCGCGCGCATGGATCCGGACAGTACCTACGCCGTGGCGACGCAGCTTTACGCCGAGATGCTGGAGGCCGGTTACACCACGGTCTGCGAATTCCATTACGTCCACCATCAGCCGGACGGCAGGCCGTACGCCGATCCGGCCGCCATGTCGAAGGCGTTGATCGCGGCCGCGCGCGACACCGGCATCCGCATGACATTGCTGCCGGTGCTGTACATGACCGGCGGATTCGACGGACGCGAACTGTCGGCGCGCCAGCAGCGCTTCGGCCACGGCGTCGAGGATTTCCTCCGTCTGCTTGAGGGCCTGCGTGCGCTGCAGGATGAATCGCTGCGCGTCGGCTGCGCGTTCCACAGCCTGCGCGCCGTGCCGGAAGCGGCGATGCGCGAGGTGCTGGCAGCGCTGCCTGCCGATGCGCCGGTGCACCTCCACATCGCCGAGCAGGTGGGCGAAGTGCAGGACTGCCTGGCGGTGCGCGACGCGCGGCCGGTCGAGTGGCTGCTGCGGGAATTCGCCGTCGACGCGCGCTGGACACTGGTGCATGCCACCCACCTGACGCGGGAAGAGACGCGGGGCATCGCGTCCCGCCGTGCGACCGTGGCGATCTGCCCGACCACCGAAGCCAACCTCGGCGACGGTCTTTTCCCGTTGCGCGACTATCTGCAGGCCGGCGGACGCTGGGGCATCGGTTCGGACTCGCACGTCTCGGTGTCGCCGGTGGAGGAACTGCGCTGGCTGGAATACGGCCAGCGCCTGGTCACGCGCCACCGCAACATCGCGGTGTCGGCATCCTCGCCCAGCGTCGGCGACACGCTGCTGCGCTGCGTGCAGGACAGCGTCGCGGACGCCACCGGTTTCCGGCATGCGGCGGACGACAGCGTGCTGCTGGATGCGGATGCGCCCGCCCTGGCCGGGGCGACGCCGCAGGACCTGGTGGATCGCTGGCTGTTCGCCGGCAACCGGCCGCTGGTGAAGCAGGTGCACGTGGCGGGTCGCGAGGTCGTCGTCGACGGACGGCACGTGCAGCGCGAGGCCATCGCGCGCCGCTACGGCGAAACGCTCCGGCGCCTGCTGCGCGACTGAGACCGGGCCGGGATGATGCCGCCGCCACAGGACGGATCATCGGCCGGATCGGGGGTTCCATCGCGGCCCGGCCGGGCTCCATCCGATGCCCGCCCGGTGCGTGGCGCAGCGGGGCAGCATGCTCGCCATCCCATCCGGAGCACGGTCATGCCCTACGCACACACTCTTGCCCTGGCGATGGCGATCGCCAGCGGTTCCGCCCATGCGATGAGCGACGCCGCGCTTGCCGATATCGTCGGCCAGCGCCTGCACGGCGACCGCACCGGCGCCTGCATGGCGGTGGCCGTGGTCGAGAACGGCGCGGTCGCCCGCACCTTCCAGTGCGCAGACGCGAGCGACGCCGCACGCATCGGCCCCGACAGCGCGTTCGAGATCGGCTCGGTCAGCAAGACCATGACCGCCGCGTTGCTGGCAGACCTGATCGTGCAGGGCAAGGGCTCGCTCGACGATCCGCTGTCGGCCTGGTTGCCGCCGGGCACGACGCTGCCGGACTACCAGGGCAAGCCGATCCTGTTGCGCCACGTGGTCACGCACACCTCCGGCCTGCCTGCGTTGCCCTCGCGCATGGGCGCGCCGGACATGACCGATCCCTACGCGAAGCTCGACGAAGCGGCACTGCTCGCGTCGCTCGGCGACGTCACGCTCACCGCCGCACCGGGCACGACGTTCGAGTACTCCAACTTTGCCTCGATGGTGCTGTCGTATGCGGTCGCGCGCCGCGCCGGCACCGACATGGAGACGCTGCTGAAGCAGCGCCTGTTCGCACCGCTCGGCATGCGCCACGCCTACGTCGACGTCGCACCGGCAGGCGTGCGCGCTGCGGTGGGACACACCCCGAACAGGCAGCCGGCATCCGCCTGGCATTTCCAGGCCAACCTCGCGGGCGTGGGCGGCGTGCGCGCCACGCTCGACGACATGGTGCGCTACGTGCAGGGTCAGCTCGGCGCGGAGAAGACGGCCATTTCGCCGGCCCTGCAGGCGTCGCAGCGGAAGATCTCCGATGCGCCGCCGATGGCGATGAACTGGATGCTGATGCCGGTGGGTGATCGTACGGTGCATGTCCACGAAGGCGGCACGGGCGGCTTCTCCTCGTTCGTGTCGTTCGACAAGGCAAAGCAGCGCGGCGTGGTGATCCTGTCCGATACCACGTGGAATTCGATCGGCAGCCTCGGTTCGCTGGGCCTGCATCTGGTCGACGCCCGCTTTCCGCTTGGCCAGCCACGCCGCGAGACCACGCCGCAGGCTGCGTTGCTCGACGACCTGGTGGGCGAGTACCGGCTCGCCAGCGGGATGAAGATGGCGCTGCGCCGCCACGGCGATGCGCTGGAGATCCAGGCGGCCGGGCAGGGTGCGCATGCGATGGGCTACGACAGCGCCGGCGATTTCTATCCGCGCGACTTCGATGCCGTGCTGCGGCCGCAGCGCAACGCGGCCGGCACATCGTTCGTGTGGATGCAGATGGGCGCCGCGTTGCCGGCCACGCGCATCGATGCCGCGGGCAGCAAGCCTGTGCTGGAGGTGGATGCCGCGACCTTGCGCGGCTACGAGGGCGAGTACCCGTTGCTGCCGGGCTTCGGCCTGACGGTGAAGGTGCAGGGCGATGCGCTCACGCTGCAGGGCACCGGTCAGCCGGCGCTGCCGGTGCAGGCGGTGGCGCCTGACGTGTTCGTCATGGACGCAGTGGGCGCGGAGATCCGTTTCGAGCGCGACGCCGCCGGCAAGGTGACCGCGCTGACGCTGGTGCAGGGCGGACAGACGTTGCGGGGCGAGCGCAAGTGACGATGCCCCCGGATTACCGGCTGACGCAGCCCTTGCCCGCCGACGTGCTGGTAGGCGGCACCTCGGTGCTGAGCCGATATCGCCGCTACCCGGTGTTCGGCCGGCGCTGGTTGATGGGGCGCAGCCTGTTGTTCTGCACCATCATCGCGGTGGTCGCCGGCTTCATCGGCGCCGGCACCGGCATCGCCGTACATGACGCTGGTATCGCGTTGAAGGTGGCGGCCACGCAGTTCGTCGCCTTCAGCCTGATGGCCACGCTGGGGCCGGCGCTGGCCACGGCCGTGCGCCATCGCGGCTGGCCCGTGTCGCGCGAACGCAAGGCGGTGGTGGTGGCCGTGCTGGCGGGCATGATCCTGAGCTTCTTCATCGACCGGATGGCGTCGGCCTACATCCAGCAACTGGTGGCGCCGGGTCTGGCCGCGATGGGGTTGAAGCCCACGATGCCCACGCCCGCGCCGTTGATCCAGGCGATCGGCCTGGCGTTGAATCTGGCGGGGCTGGTGGTCGTCTATGGCCTGTTCGGTGGCGGCCTGGCGCTGCGCGCCTATTTCAGCGAACGCCAGCGCTGGGACCATCACCAGCACGCGCTGGCGCTCGGTGCACTGGAAAGCCGTGTCCACGAAGCCGACCTGCGCCTGGGCGTACTGCAGGCGCAGGTGGAGCCGCACTTCCTGTTCAATACGCTGGCATCGGTGCGGGCGCTGGTGCGGCAGGATCCGGCGCAGGCGGAAGCGACGCTGGACGCGCTGGTCGATTTCCTGCGCGCCACCATTCCCAAATTCCGCGATGACCGCGGTCTGCATGCCACGCTGGGCCAGCAGATGGACATCTGCGCGAGCTATCTGGCGTTGATGCAGGTGCGCATGGGCGGACGGCTGGCGTATACGGTGCAGGCCGACGATGCAGTGCGGGCGTTGCCCTTCCCGCCGTCGCTGCTGATCACGCTGGTGGAGAACGCAATCAAACATGGCATCGAGCCGCGGCCCGGCCCCGGGCGCATCGACGTGGTGGCCACGCAGGACGGCGGGCGCTTGCGTGTGCGCGTCAGCGACGACGGCGCCGGCCTGCACCCGGGACTGAGTACCGGTGTCGGCCTGGCGAACGTCCGCGAACAGCTGGCGGCGCGGTATGGAACGCAGGCGACGTGCTCGCTGGCGGCACGCGCCGACGGCCGTGGCGTTTGCGCCGAGATCCAGCTGCCGCTAGGGTCGCCGGCATGAATCCGGTCACCGCGCTGATCGCCGAAGACGAGGCCCCGCAGCGGCGCGCGCTGCAACAGCAGTTGCGCGACGTCTGGCCGGCGCTGGACGTGGTGGCGGTCTGCGAGGACGGCGTGTCCGCGCTGGAGGCCGTCGCGCGGCATCGGCCGCGGGTGGCCTTCCTCGACATCCGCATGCCCGGCGTCAGCGGGCTGGACGTGGCGCGCCAGGTGGTCGCGCACGGCGGCCTGGTCGTGTTCACCACCGCCTACGAGGACTACGCGATCCGTGCCTTCGAGGAAGGTGCGGCCGACTACCTGCTCAAGCCGGTGCAGGATGCGCGGCTGGAACAGGCGGTGGCGCGCGTGCAGGAGCGGCTGGCCGATGCGCGCACACCGGACCTGCGTGCGCTGATCGACGATCTGGAGGCGCGCCTGCGGCCGCAGGGCGACCGCCTGATCCGCTGGATCACCGCCAGTGTCGGCGACAGCGTGCGCATGCTGTCCATCGACGATGTGCTGTTCTTCCAGGCCCAGGACAAGTACGTGCGCGTGGTCACCGCCGATGACGAGGCGATCATCCGCATGCCGTTGAAGGAACTGCTGGCCGGGCTGGATCCGGACGTGTTCTGGCAGGTGCATCGCGGCGTGCTGGTGCGGGTGCGGGCGATCGACCGCGTGCGCAAGGACGAACTCGGCCGCCACCAGCTCAGCGTCAAGGGCCGCAGCGACGTGCTGCCGGTCAGCGCCGCGTTCCAGCAGCGCTTCCGCGGCATGTAGCCGCGTCAACCGAACAGGTCGCGGGATGGCGGCAGCGCGCCTTCCAGCTGAAGCAGGAACTGCTTGGTCGGCAATCCGCCGCCGAAGCCAGTCAGCGAGCCATCCGCGCCGATCACCCGGTGGCAGGGCAGCACGATCGGCAGCGGATTGCGTCCGTTCGCCGCGCCGACCGCGCGCATCGCGGTGGGCTTGCCGACGCGTTGCGCCAGTTGTGCGTAGCTGATCGTGTCGCCGTAGCCGATATCGGCCAGCGTCATCCACACGGCACGCTGGAAATCGGTGCCGCGCGGTGCCAGTGGCAGGTCGAACATGCGGCGCTCCGCCGCGAAGTATTCGCGCAGCTGGCGCGCGGCCAGATCGATCAGCGCGTGGTCGCCCTCCCGCCACGCGTCGCGCTTGGCGGGATGGCGGTTGCGCGGGAATTCGATCGCATGCAGGCCGGCGTCGGTCGCGGCGACGGTGAGCGTGCCGACCGGGCTGTCGAGGTGGCGGAAGAGGATCATGGTGATGGAGCTCGCTGTAGGAGCGACGTGAGTCGCGACCTCATGAATGAAATGTCCTTGTCGAAGGAAGTATCCCGGTCGCGACTCACGTCGCTCCTACAACCGCCGGGGATTTGCTCGGTGCCATGCTGCCCTTCCACACATGGATCACGGCGTAGGCGCGCCACGGGCGCCACGCTTCCGCGCGCGCGGTCAGCGCCTTCGCGGTCATGCGCACGCCATCGGTCGGCACGGCTTTCTGCAGTACCAGGTCGTCGGCGGGAAAGGCATCCGGATGGCCGAGCGCGCGCAGGGCCATGTAGTGCGCCGTCCACGGGCCGATCCCGGGCAGTGCCACCCAGCGCGCGGTGAAATCCTCCAGCGTGCGTTCGGGATTGAAGTCGACGCGACCGTCCAGCAGCGCACGCGACAGGCCGCGGATCGTGTCGGCGCGCGCGCGGGTCAGGCCGATCGTGGTGAGGTCGGCATCGACCAGCCGGTCCGGCGTCGGGAACAGGTGGGTCAGTCCGTCGAGCGGAACCGCCAACGGCGTTCCGTACCGCTGCGCCAGCCGTGCGGTCAGCGTGCGCGCGGCGGCCACGCTCACCTGCTGGCCGATCACCGCCCGCACCGCGATCTCGAAACCGTCCCAGCCGCTCGGCAGCCGCAGTCCTGGGCGCGCGTCCAGCAGGGGACGCAAGCGTGCGTCCTGGCCCAGTGCCTGCGCGATGACATGCGGATCCGCATCCAGGTCGAACATGCGCCGCAGCCGTTGCACGATGCCCAGCAACTGCACGGGCGCCGCGCCCTGCAGCTCCAGCCGCAATGCATGCGCGCCATCGCCCCACGCGCTGACGCGGAGCCAGCCCGGCGCCTCGGCCGTGCCGATCACGCGCCGGTAGCTGCGCTCGTCCACCACTTCCACCCCGGGCAGTGCGCGCCCGCGCAGGAAATCCAGCATCGCGGCAAGGTCGTACGGCGGCCGGTAACCCAGCCGCAGCGTCACGCCGTCGTGCGCGGGCGGCACGTCGCGCTTGCGCAGTTCGCGCGGCGCCATCCGGTATTCGTCGCGGAAGGCGGTGTTGAAGCGGGTCAGGCTGCCGAAGCCGGCCGCCAGCGCCACCTGGGTGATCGGCAGCGTGGTTTCGGTCAGCAACTGCTTGGCGAACAGCAACCGGCGCGTGCCGTGCACGTCGTTCGGGGTGGCGCCCAAGCGTTCGCTGAAGAGCCGGCGCAGCTGCCGTTCGCCCAGGCCTACCTTGTCGGCCAGCGCCGCGAGTGGCGCATCGACCAGCGCGCCCTGTTCGATCAGCTTCAAGGCGCGGGCCACCGTGTCGTCGCCGCGCCGCCACGCGCCGTCGCCGGGCGCCAGTTCGGGCCGGCAGCGCAGGCAGGGACGGAAGCCCGCCGCTTCGGCCGCGGCGGCATGGCGGTAATAGACGATGTTCGCCGGTTTCGGCGCCGGGGCCGGGCAGACCGGCCGGCAATAGATGCGCGTGCTGGTGACGGCGGTGAAGAACAGGCCGTCGAAGCGCGCGTCGCGACTCAGCCGCGCCTGTTCGCAGATGCGCGGATCGGGGAGGGCGGTGGCATCGGCGAGGGACATGCGCGCAGGCTAGCACCGGGCCTGGGCGCGGACTCGCCGTTTCCGGACATCAATGCGCGGTGTCTGTCCGTGGCGTCAGCGCGGGCCTGAACGTGTCCAGCGTGCCGTCGTTCGGCGCGGCGGGGATGCGCAGCAGGTGGGCCAGCAGCGGGTAGACGTCGACGTTGTCGAAGGGGGGCAGTTGCGCGCCCGCCACGAAATCCGGTCCCGAGGCGACGAAGAACGCGCGCATCTGCGGGTCCTCCGGCGCGAAACCGTGTTCGCCCTTCAAGGCCTGCTTCGGCAACGGATGGCGGCGCAGCTGCAGGCGCCAGCCGGTATCGGACTGGCAGACGATGGGCGCCACCCGCGGATGGCGGCCGTAGTGCCAGGCGGTGGGCAGGGTATCGCGGTTCCAGCAGCCGTAATGGTCGTGGCGGCCGATCAGGCGCCGCGCGACCTCGGCTTCGTACCCGCTGCGCGGCGTGATGTGGGCCACCGGGCCGAGCGACGACCACGAGAACATCGACTCGGGCAGCACGTCGTCCAGATAGGCGGTGTCGGAGGTGCGCACATCGGCCATGCCGTGGTCGGACAGCACCACCAGGTTGGTCGTCGCCCGCAGTCCGCGCGCGTCCAGGCCGCGCAGCAACGTTGCCAGCGCGGCATCGATCCCCTGCATGGCTTCCACGGCCTGCGGCGAGAACGTGCCGGCGGCATGCGCGGCCACGTCGTACTGCTCCAGGTACAGGGTGATGAAGCGCGGCCGTTCCGCCGGCGGCAGGTCCAGCCAGGCCAGCACGTCGGCCACGCGCTGTGCGGGCGTCATGGCGCCATTGAACGGGCGCCAGTGATCGGGACGCCGGCCGGCGATTTCCGCCTCGGAGCCCGGCCAGAACATGGTGGCCGTCTTCAGGCCGGCGCGCTGCGCGCCCACCCAGATCGGCTCGCCGCCCCAGAAGCGACCGTCGCGGCCGGAGGCCTTCTTCGACTCGAACCGGCCGAGCAGCGGATCGTGCAGGTCGTTGTGGACGATCCCGTGCCGGTCGGGGCGCAACCCGGTCACCAGCGTGTAGTGGTTGGGGAAGGTGAGCGTGGGGTACGACGGGTTGACCCAGGCCGCGCGTGCGCCCTGCGCGGACAGCGCATCGAGCGTGGGCATGCGGCCGCTGCCCGGAATGTCGGCACGCAGGCCGTCGATCGAGACCAGCAGCAGGGTGGGCGCGGCGGTGTGGGCGGTGGCGGCATCGGGGCGCCGCGCGGGGGAACTGCAGGCGGCCAGGCACAGCAGCATCGCCAGCCAGGCCCCCCTGACGAGTGGCAGGTGCATGGGGTACGGAATCGCTCTAGAACGGCGACAGCTTGGCAGACTCCGGGACAATCCGCATGACAGCCTCCTTCCGACGTTCGTCTCTGCTGCTCATGGTGCTGTTGGCCGGAAGCCTGCAGGCGGCACCTGCGGAGACGCCGCACCAGGCCGAATGCGCGGTCTGGCAACGCGAACTGAGCTTCGCCCGCTCGGTCGCCGACCATGACGCGGCGGCCTTCGCCGAGCACCTGCATCCGCAGGCGGTCTTCGGCGTCAGCGGCAAGCCCACCCGGGGCCGCGAGGCGATCACCCGCGAATGGGCCGGCCTGATCGACGGCTCCGCCCTGATCCTGCGCTGGTACCCGGCCATCGTGACGCTCGGGGGCGACGGCCGCACGGCGTATTCCAGCGGTCCGGCACTGTACGAAGACCCGAAGACCGGGGCGGCGCGGCTCGGCCGCTTCGGCTCGGTCTGGCAGCACGGTGACGACGGCATCTGGCGCGTGCTGTTCGACGACGGCATCACGCCGCAGCCGGCCGACGCCGCCGCGGTGCAGCGATTCCACGACGGGCAGCGCGCCACCTGTCCTGCCGCCTGAGTTCGGCCTGAATGCAGGGGGTGGCCGGGGTGCGGCCCGGCGGTGGGAGGCGTATCGTCAAGTCACTTTCAGCCCGGGAGTCGCCCATGAAACGCTTTCCCTCGTTCGTGATCCTTGCCGCAGGCCTGTTCGCCGCCACCGCCCATGCTCAGGCCCCCACGGAACAGGCGCCCACTCCGTCGCCTGCCGCGTCGCAATCCGTCGCGGGCGCGGTGGAGAGTCCGGCGGCGGAGGGCGAGAAGAAGCGCCTGTCGGACGTGAACTGCGTGCGCGAGACCGGCAGCCGCATCGCCAAGCGCGACGGCAAGTCGCGGTGCACCGGTCAGCCCGGCCGTTCTTACACCAAGGAAGACCTCGACCGCACCGGCCACACCAACATCGGTGACGCCCTGCGCGCCCTGGATCCGGCGGTCTACTGATTCGCTGACACATGCCCGGTCGCCGCACGCGGCGGCGCCGGGCGCTCAGCAGCCGTCTGCGTGGCCTGCCGCATACGCCAGGCCGCGGCGGAGCTGCGCCATGACGTTCGCGTCGTCGTAAACCTTCGCGTCGTGGCCCAGCCCGGTGTACCAGCTGCGGCCACCGTCGAAGGCATGGCACCACGCGATCGGGTGGTCATCGCCCATCTCGCCGCCGTCGTATTCCTGCTCGTCCACCGTCGCGACGACGCTCACCTGCGGGCGCGGGTTGGCGCGGTAGTTGTACAGCTCGTCGGTGACCGGCCAGCGTTCGCCCGCCGGTTTGCCATCGCGTTCGGGCTGCACGTGCGTGGACTGCAGGCCCGGCGGATGATTCCTGAAGTAGGCGCCCACCAGGCGCCCGTACCACGGCCAGTCGTATTCGGTGTCGGCCGCGGCATGCACGCCGACGAAGCCGCCGCCCTCGCGCACGAACGTTTCCATGGCCGCCTGCTGGTTTGCGTCCAGCACGTCGCCGGTGGTGCTGGCGAATATCACCACGCGGTAGCGCGCCAGGTTGTCGGCGGTGAACGCCTGCGCGTCCTCGGTGTGGTCGGCGACCATGCCGGCGTCGGCCGCCAGCGTCGTCAGCGTCGCCACGGCGGTGGGAATGGCGTCGTGCCGGAAGCCGGCGGTCTTGGTGAAGATCAGTACGCGATCCGGCGATTCGGCACGCGCCGGCGACGCGAGCGGCAAGCTGGCCAGGACCAGGGCGACAACGGCAGTGCGGAAGGCCTTCATGCCCGGATTCTGCCACGCCGGCCATCGCGCACTGCAGCATCGCCCCGGCTCGCACCGGACTGCCGCCGCCGTCGATAATGGTGGCACATCTGCATCTGGAATCCGCCATGTCCGATCCCCGCCACGACCCGTCCCGCGTCATCCGCGCGCCGCGCGGTGCCACGCTCACCTGCAAGTCCTGGCTCAGCGAAGCGCCATACCGGATGCTGCAGAACAACCTGGACGCCGAGGTCGCGGAGGATCCCACCTCGCTGGTCGTCTACGGCGGCATCGGACGCGCCGCGCGCGACTGGGCCTGCTACGACGCCATCCTGAAGTCGTTGCGCGAGCTCGACGACAACGAGACGCTGCTGGTGCAGTCCGGCAAGCCGGTCGGCGTGTTCCCCACGCATCCCGATGCACCGCGCGTGCTGATCGCCAATTCCAACCTGGTGCCGCACTGGGCCACGTGGGAACACTTCAACGAACTCGACAAGAAAGGCCTGGCGATGTACGGCCAGATGACCGCGGGTTCGTGGATCTACATCGGCAGCCAGGGCATCGTGCAGGGCACGTACGAAACCTTCGTCGAGATGGGCCGCCAGCATTACGGCGGCGACCTGACCGGCAAGTGGATCCTCACTGCCGGCCTCGGCGGCATGGGCGGCGCGCAGCCGCTGGCCGCGGCGCTGGCCGGTGCCAGTTCGCTCAACATCGAATGCCGCCAGTCCAGCATCGACATGCGCCTGCGCACGCGCTACGTGGACGAACAGGCCACCGACCTCGACGACGCGCTCGCACGCATCGCCAAGTACACCGCGGCGGGTGAAGCCAGATCCATCGCGCTGCTCGGCAATGCAGCGGAGATCCTGCCGGAACTGGTGAAGCGCGGCGTGCGTCCCGATGCCGTCACCGACCAGACCAGCGCGCACGATCCGGTGCACGGCTACCTGCCGATCGGCTGGACCGTGGAGCAGTGGCTGGCCGAGCAGAAGGTCGAGCCCGAGCGCGTGCGCGACGCCGCCAAGCAGTCCATGCGCGTGCACGTCGAGGCGATGCTCGCGTTCCAGCAGCGCGGGGTGCCGACGTTCGACTACGGCAACAACATCCGCCAGATGGCGTTCGACCAGGGGTTGAAGAACGCGTTCGACTTCCCCGGCTTCGTGCCCGCCTACGTGCGCCCGCTGTTCTGCCGCGGCGTGGGCCCGTTCCGCTGGGTCGCGTTGAGTGGCGACCCCGAAGACATCTACAGGACCGATGCCAAGGTCAAGGAACTGATCCCCGACGACGCGCACCTGCACCGCTGGCTGGACATGGCGCGCGAGCGCATCAGTTTCCAGGGCCTGCCGGCGCGCATCTGCTGGGTCGGCCTGGGCCTGCGCCACAAGCTCGGCCTGGCGTTCAACGAGATGGTCCGCAACGGCGAACTGAAGGCGCCGGTGGTGATCGGTCGCGATCACCTCGACAGCGGCAGCGTGGCCTCGCCGAACCGCGAGACCGAAGCGATGAAGGACGGCAGCGACGCGGTCAGCGACTGGCCGCTGCTCAACGCGATGTTGAACGTCGCCGGCGGCGCCACCTGGGTGTCGCTGCACCACGGCGGCGGCGTGGGCATGGGTTATTCGCAGCACTCGGGCGTGGTCATCGTCTGCGACGGCAGCGAGCAAGCCGACCAGCGCATCGCCCGCGTACTGTGGAACGACCCCGGCACCGGCGTGATGCGCCATGCCGACGCCGGCTACGACATCGCCGTGCAGTGCGCCAAGGAGCAGGGGCTGAAGCTGCCGATGGTGTGAGCCGCCGACCCGTAGCCCGGTTAGAGCGCAGCGAAAACCGGGGCTTGGGCCGTTGACGTATCGCGGCAGTCAGATATCGCGCACCCCGGGTTTCGCCTTCGGCTCTACCCGGGCTACGGTGCAGGTACCGACAGGTCCGGAACTCCGACATCGCGGCGGGGTATCGGCCGACATCGCGGATCGCGGCGGCGCGTCAGGCTGTCGGCATGGTCGATTACCGCCGACATCGCGTCCCGGGAGGGACGTTCTTCTTCACCCACACGCTGGCCGACCGCACGGCCACCACGCTGGTCGATCATGTCGACGAACTGCGCGCCGCGATGCATGGCGTGCGCGAGCGGCATCCCTTCTCGCTGCTCGCCATCGTCATCCTCCCGGATCACCTTCATGCCGTCATGCGGCTTCCTGCTGGCGACGACCTCTATTCGATGCGCTGGAGATTGATCAAGCGCGAATTCACCGTGCGTCTGCGCGACAAGGGTGTCGCGTTACCGTCGCGCGGCAACGGCGAGTGCAGCCCGTGGGCGCGGCGTTTCTGGGAGTCGACCCTCCGCGATGCGGACAGTCTGGCGCGCCGCATCGACTACGTGCACTTCAATCCCGTCAAGCACGGATACGTCACGCACGTGGCGGCATGGCCACACTCGTCGTTCCACGCATTCGTGGCGCGAGGTGTGCTGCCGATCGACTGGGCAGGTGGCCGCGAAGGGGCGCCGGCGCCAAGCGGCGAGTAGAACGGTCGAGGTCCGGCGTGATGCGCGGGAAGATCTCGCGGTCGTAGCCCGGTTAGAGCGAAGCGAAAACCGGGGCTTCGGCTGTTGACGTATCGCGGCCGTCGGGTATCGCGCACCCAGGGTTTCGCCTTCGGCTCTACCCGGGCTACGGGTGGGCGTGATGCGACCGCGTCGCCACGCGTCGCGACCACCCCGCGTCCGCTCAGCCTGCGTTGGCGGGCACCGGCGTGTTGAGCAACTGCTGCTCCCACAGGTAGGCGATGCCGCTGCCGGCGGCGTGCTGGATGACCACGTCGTTCAACGCCATGGCGGTTTCGGAACGGGCCCAATCCCGCTGCCATTCAGAAGCCACCGCCAGCCAGGTCATCAGGTTCACGCCAGCCGCCGCCATGCGCTGGATCGCCACCTGGTGGGCTTCAACCGACGTCGCTCCGGATGCGTCGGTGACGGCGGTCACCTCCCAGCCTTCGCCAGCGGCCTGGATGGCCGGCATCGCGACGCAGACTTCGGTCCACAAGCCAGCGATGATCAATTGCTTGCGACCGGTTGCCTTGACCACATCGACCACGTTCTTGTCTTCCCAGGTGTTGATGAAGGTGCGGTCGATCACCTTCTGGTCCGGGAATACGCTGGTGATCTGCGGGAAGATCTTGCCGCCACGGTCTTCGACCACGCTGGTGAGGATGGTGGGGACGCCGAACACCTTCGCGGCCTTGGCAAGCCCTGCCGCATTGTTGACCGCCATGTGCGGATCGTGGCTGTTGAGGTTCGCAAGCTGGTACGGCTGGTGGTCGATCAGGACCAGCACGGAGTCTTCGGGACGAAGCAGGGACGCGAGGCCGTTGCGGAAGGTCATCGGTGTTTCCTTTGCGGTGGGGAAGGGTTCGGACGCAGCGGCACCGGGCGGTGCGTCGCCGGAAAGGCCACCTTGTCATCCGTCCGCGGGCCGCGGTAGCGCCCGGCCGTGCCACGCTGTGTCGCCGAACGGGGAACGCGGGCTGCAACCGCCCTGTGGCACGCTATGTCGCGCAACCGGGAACGCCATCGTGGATATCGAAGAGCTGCGGACATTCGTCGAGGTCGCCGATGCCGGCGGGGTGTCGCCCGCCGCGCGCAGGTTGGGCGTCTCCAAATCGATCGTCAGCCGGCGTCTGGGCCGGCTGGAGGCGGAACTCGGTGTCCAGCTGCTGGCGCGCAACACCCGCGGCGCGACGCTGACCGAAGCCGGCGCCACGTTGCGCGACCATGCCGCCCGCGCCTGTGCCGAAATCGATCTGGCCAAGGAGGCGATCCTGCCGGCCGATGACCTGCGTGGCCGGCTGCGGATTTCCGCGCCGCTATCCTTCGGCCCGACGCATTTCGCACCGGTGCTCGCGCAGATGGCCAAGCGCCATCCGCAACTGCATATCCACACCGTCTACAGCGACCGCTTCGTCGACCTGATCGCGGAAGGCTTCGACTGCGCGATCCGGCTCGGCCACCTGCAGGACTCCAACCTGCTGGCGCGGCGGGTGGGACCGATCCATGGCGCCCTCGTCGCCAGCCCCGACTACATCGAGGCGCACGGCGCCCCGGACACGCTGCAGCAACTGCTGGCGCACGAAGCCGTCATGCAGGGCACGGAATCCTGGCGGTTGATGGATGGCGAGCAGGTCGTCAGCGTGCATCCGCGTGGCCGCTTCAAGGCCGACAACGGCACCGCGCTGGTGGCGGCCGCGCTGGCGGGCCTTGGCATCGCGATGCTGCCGGATGGCCTGATCCACGAGCACGTCGCCTCGGGCGCGCTCGTGCCGGTCTTGCTGCGCCATCCGCCCGCGCCGGCCGGCATCTACGTGGTCCGTCCGCCCGGCCAGCACCCGGCCCGGAAGGTGCGTGTGCTGGCCGAGCTGCTGATCGAGTGTTTCGAGCATGTGCCGCGCATCGTGGCGCCCGGCACCTGAGACGCGCCGGCCCACGGGCTGGGGGAATGTGTGGCGGAGCGGCGGCCCGGGATGTGTCATGCTGCCCGCGGTCGCAACGACCATGGGAGTGCATGTGATGGCCAAGGGCCTGGACAAGAAGAAAGAGACGAAGAAGAAACCCGCGAAGACCATGAAGGAAAAGCGGGCGGAGAAGAGCGAGAAGAAGGCCACGCGCGGTTTCGCGCCGACCTGAGCAGGCGGGATCGTATTGCCGGCAAATCCCGGGTGAGCCGAGCGAACCCGGGATGCTTCCGGCGCCGGAAGCGGCCCCGCCCGCCGGGCCGCAGGATCAGCGCAGGTTGCGCATCACCCAGCCGCGGAACGTGAAGGCGGCATAGAACATCTCGATGTCGACGAAGCCTGCTTCGTGCAGCAGCGCCTCGTCCTGCGCGGGCGACAACAGCGGCAGGCGTTCGGCAATGGCGGTCGCGGCGTTGGCCATGTTGGCGGCGGGAATGCCGGAGGCCACCGCGAAGGCGGCGTAGCGCGACAGCCAGCGCTCGCGCGGCTCCGCCGCATCGTCCACGCTGTGATGGGCGACCACGAAGGGCGCACCGGGCGCGAGTCTGCGGCGCACTTCGCGCAGGGTGTGCAGGCGCTGTTCCCGGGGCAGGAAGTGCAGCGTCAGCAGGCAGGTGCCGCCGTCGAACGGACCCGGTGGCGCATCGTCGATGTAGCCCTCCACCAGATCCGCACGCACTGCGTCGATGCCGAGCGTGGCGACCGCGAGCTTCAGCATTTCCGCCGACGGATCGACGCCGGTGAAGCGCCAGCCGCGGTGCGCATCGGCAAAGGCCTTCAGTTCCAGTCCGCCGCCCGCGCCCAGCACCAGCACATGGCCATCCTGCGGCACGGATTCGGCCAGCAGCACGTGTGCCATCTGCTGCAGGCCATGGAAGCCGGGCACCTGGCGTACGGGGCCTTCGGCGTAACGGGCGACGGCATCGGGATCGGAAAAGGACAAGAGCAGCTTCCTCACGGCGGGAGGCCCCATGCTAACGCGCGCCCTGCGCGATGCCTTCCATCGATGGCGGTCCCGTGCGGGCAGGCGCCCGCGCGGGTATCGTTGATCCAGCCCGCCCGCCGCCCGGCGCCCGCCGAGGAATCGCCATGACGCCACGCCGCTTCGCCTGGATGACCCTCGTGCTGCTGGGCGGACTGGCCGGGGCGAGCGCCGCGCAGGCACCCGCACCGGCGACGCCACGACCGGCGCAGGCCCTCAGCGAGCAGGCGGCGAAACAGGCCGGCGACCACTACCAGCGCTATTGCGCGCTATGCCATGGCCGCGATCGCGAGGGCCACGCCAACGACCATGCGCCGTCGCTGCGTTCGCGTTCGCTGCTGGAGTCCGGCATGCCGGTGATCATCGGTGAAGCCATCGCCTACGGCCGGCCCGGCACGCCGATGGGCGGCTATGTCGATGAAGTCGGCGGGCCGATGACGCGTGCGCAGATCGTCGACATGGTGCGCTGGCTGCGCCAGCAAGCGGGCGTGCAGCCGCTGGCCGGCGAACGCGGCGCGGCCTTCGATCGCGTGACCGGCGACATCGGCAACGGTGCGGTGGTCTATCAACGGAACTGCGCGAGCTGCCACGGCGCGAAAGGCGAAGGCGGCACCGGCACGGCGCTGGCCAATCCCACCATGCTGGCGCTGACGCCGGACCGCTTCCTGCGGCACGCCATCGTGCAGGGGCGGCAGGGCACGCCCATGCCGGCCTTCGGCAGCGTACTCAGCGAGGCGCAGATCGATGACGTTACCGCGTTCCTGCGCAGCCGCAGCACCGGCTGGACGGCCGGGAAGCAGGCGCTACGCACGCCGCCCGCCGCGGGCGACTACGTCATCAACAAGAACGGCAGCGCACCGGACTTCGGTGCGCTGAAGGACGACCGCTACGTCAGCGCAGCGGTGCTCGATCGCGAATTGAAGGCCAGGCGCCGCATGGTGCTGCTCGACACGCGCGTGGCCTCGATGTGGCAGATGGCGCACATCGAAGGCGCGGTGCCGGTGCCGTACTACAGCCGGGAGGAGGCCTTCGCGGCGCTGCCGCGCGATGGCACGTGGATCGTCGCCTACTGCGAGTGCCCACGCGCGGCGGCCGATTCGGTGGTCAAACGCCTGCGCGAGGAAGGCGGCTTCGAGAACACGGCCGTGCTGTGGGAGGGCATCCAGGGCTGGGTCAGCCTGGGGTATCCAGTGGTCGCGGGCGACGCGTCGAAACCTGCGGCGCCCGCAAAACCCTGATCGCGTCCGCGTGCCCTCAGTGCGGCACGCGACGGATCTTCGACACGTCGTAACCCAGCGCTTCGATCTGCTTCACCCGGGCCTGGTAATCGGCCTCCGGAATCTGCGGCGTGCGTGCCATCAGCCACACGTAGTCGCGCTTGCTGCGGCCGACGATGGTCTGCTGGTAATCGGCATCGACCCAGGCGATGACGTACTCGGCCTGGATCGGCCAGACGAACTGCATGTCCCACACCGCGCCACCGCCATCGGGCTTGACCGTGCCGACCGGGTGCATGGTCTTCTCCGGGCCGTCCAGCGCGCCCTTGCGGAAGCGGAACGTGGTCTGGATGCGGCCATCCGGCAGCCTGGCGTAGGACTCCACCGCCTTGTAGGCCTCGCGCTCGGGGAAGGACGGGATGTGCGCGATGACGTACCAGTCGCCCATGAAGCGGTCCACGTCCACCGGCGCGGCGGTGGGGATGGAGGGCTTGACGTTGCTGGAGCGGCAGGCGGCGGTGGTCGCAATGACCAGCGCCAGCGCAAGCAGAGGCAGGGTACGCATGTCAGTGCTCCCGGGCCGGACGCTGGAAGCGGTAATGCGCCACCAGCCATTCCTGGCCGTTGCGATAGCCGAACAGTTCGGCGCAGGCCATCCAGAACATGCGCCAGCGCTGGTTCCACAGCGCGGCGGCATCACCGTAGGCCTCGCGCAGCACGGCCATCACCGCGTCGCGGTTGGCGTCATGCTGCGCCAGCCAGTGGTTGGCGGTGCGCTGGTAATGCGTGCCATCCAGCAGCCAGCGTTCCTGCAGGTGCAGGTGGTCCTGGAAGAACAGCAGCAGGTCGGCCGACGGCATCATGCCGCCGGTGAAGAAATGCCGGCCCATCCAGTTGTCCTCGCCCTGCGTCTCGAACGGATACATCAGGTGGCGGTGGACGAAGATGTGCACGAACAGCGCACCGCCCGGCCGCAGCGCGTCGTGGATGCGCCGCATCAGCGCGGCGTGGTTGCTGACGTGCTCGAACATCTCCACCGACACGCAGCGGTCGAAGGCCTGCGGTTCCAGTTGCAGCTGGTTGACGTCGCAGGTGATGACGCGCACGTTGCCCAGGCCGCGTTCGTTGCAGCGCGCTTCGATGAACTGGCGCTGCGAGTGCGAGTTGGACACGGCGGTGATGCGCGCGTTCGGATAACGCTCGGCCATCCACAGGGTCAGCGAGCCCCAGCCGCAGCCCAGTTCCAGGATGTCCTGGCCGTCGGCCAGCGCGGCGCGTTCGCCGTACAGCGCCAGCATCGCCTCTTCGGCCTGGTCCAGCGTCTCGTCGCCGGTCGGGTAGTAGCAACTGCTGTACTTCAGCCGATGGCCGAGGCAGTGGCGGAAGAAGTCCGCAGGCAGTTCGTAGTGCTGGCGGTTGGCCGCGTCCGTGTGCACCGCCAGCGCGCCCTGCTTTAGCGCACGCAGCCGATGCGCGAGCAGGGCCGACTGCGCTTCCTGGCCGCCCACGCTCTCGTCGCGCAGGCGCTGCGCGCACAACTGGCGGATGCCGGCTCGGATCGCCGCATCGGGCAACAGGCCGCGTTCGGCCAGGCCGAGCAGGCCGGGAGCGGCGCGATCGGCCGCCAGTTCGTCCACCATTGCGTTCATCGTGTCGCCTCCTTGGTGGCGGGTTTGGGAAACCAGGGGAACAGCATCGGCGTGGTGCGCTGGTACTCGCGGTACTCCTCGCCGCGCGTGCGCAGGGCCTGCGCCTCGGTATAGGGGATGCCGCTGATCCAGCGCAGGAACACGTACATCACCACCGGCCCGCACCACGACAGCCACGCCCAGGGCGAGCCGAGCGCGAGCACGATGTACGCGAACCAGTGCAGCCACTCGAAGAAGTAGTTGGGATGGCGCGAATAGCGCCACAGCCCGTCGCGGCAGGTCTTGCCGCGGTTGGCCGGGTTGGCGCGGAAGCGCGCCAGTTGCGCGTCGGCGATCGCTTCGCCGGCGACGCTGCCGATCCAGATCGCCACCGCCAATACGATCCAAGGCCACGCCGTGTCCACCGGGCTGCGCGCGACCGCAGCGAAGGGCAGGGCGAACAGCACCACCAGCAGCGCCTGTGCCATGAAGAACAGGAAGAACTTGCCCTGGTGCCCCTGCCAGTGCTCACGCAGGTAGCGGTAGCGGCCGTCTTCCGGCTCGCTGCGTACGCGATGCCACAGGTGCAGGGCCAGCCGCATGCCCCACACGCCGCCGAGCACCGCCAGCGTCGCCCGCGCCTGCCATGCGCCGTCGCCCAGCACCGCCAGCAGCACCGCGCTGCCGCCGACGCAGGCCGACCACAGCACGTCGACGATGCCGGCATTGTCGTGGCGTCGCTGCCACCACCAGCCGAGCGTCATCACTGCGGCGGCGAGCACGGCGACCAGGCCGAGCGAATGCAGCGCGCTCATGCGGCCTCCGGGTGGCCGGGACGCGCCATCAGCAGGTGCGATACGCCGATGGAGCGCTCGAGGAAGCCGCCTTCGCAGTAAGCCAGATAGAACTCCCATAGGCGGATGAAGCGCTCGTCGAACCCCTGTGCGCGCACTTCGGGCAGGCGGGTCATGAAGCGGCGCCGCCACGCGCGCAGCGTGTACGCGTACGACAGGCCGAAGTCTTCCTGGTGCACCACTTGCAGATCGCTGGCGCGGGTCTTGGCGGCGTACATGGCGTTGAGCGAGGGAATGAAGCTGCCCGGGAAAACGAAGCGCTTGATGTAGTCCACCGCGTCGCGCGCCTGCACATAGCGGTGGTCCTCGATGGTGATGGCCTGCAGCAGCGCCTGTCCGCCCGGACGCAGCAACGTGCCGAGCTTGCCGAAGAAGGTCTCCAGGTACTGCGCGCCGATCGCCTCGATCATCTCGATCGAGACCAGCTTGTCGTACGTGCCCTGCAGGTCGCGGTAGTCCTGCAGCAGCAGGGTCACCCGGTCCTCCAGGCCGGCGGCGGCCACGCGTGCGCTGGCCAGCGCATGCTGCTCGCGCGAGATCGTGGTGGTGGTGACGTGGGCGCCGTAATGGCGCGCCGCGTGCAGGGCGAACCCGCCCCAGCCGGTACCGATCTCGACCACCCGATCGCCCGGCGACAGCCCCAGCTTGCGGCAGACCGCGTCCAGCTTGCGGTACGAGGCGGTGTCCAGGTCGTCGTCCGGCGAGGCGAACATCGCCGATGAATACATCAGGTCCGGCGACAGGAACAGGGCAAAGAATTCGTTGCCCAGATCGTAGTGCGCGGCGATGTTGCGCCGGCTGCCTTCACGTGTATTGCGGCGCAGTGCATGCCAGCTGCGCAGCGCCCAGCCACCCAGCCGCGCCAGGCCGGTCTCCATGCCGTCCAACAGGGCACGGTTGCGTACCAGCAGGCGTACCAGGCCGACCAGGTCGTCGCAGCGCCAGTGACCGGCGATGTAGGCCTCGCCGGCGCCGACGCTGCCCTGCGCGGCCACGGCGCGGTAGAACGCCGGCTCGTCGATCCACAGGTGGACGGTCGGCAGCGCCCCGTCACCGGGCTTGCCGAACCGGTGCTCGCCCAGCGCATCACTGACCACCAGGACGCCATGGTCCAGCGCATCCAGGCGCGCCAGCAGCTGCGAGCGCAGCAGTCGGTCGAGCGCGCCGTAGGACGGTGCAGTGGAAAGGTCGACGATCTGGTTCATGGGGTCTCGCGGGCAAGGGGGGAGTGGTCGTGTACGGGTGTCCGCTTCAGCCAGAGGCGCAGCGCCTGCCAGTGGATGCCGCCGATCACCTGCGCGGTCATCAACGGATAGCGCCACAGCACGCGTGCCAGCGACGCGCCATCCAAGGGTCGCCTGAGCAGCGTCAGCGTGGCGTCGAAGGCGCGCTGTCCCTCGCGATCCACCTGCATGTGCACACGCAGCGCCTCGTCGGGCGTGCCGAAACGCCAGCGGTAAGCGCAGTCCATCGGCAGGAACGGCGACACGTGGAAGGCCTTGTCGAACCCCCATTCCCAGCCGTCGCCCTGCGGCACGCCATCGCGTACCGGCAAGACGTAGCTGTGGCGTTCGCGCCAGGGCGTGTTGGTGATTTCGGCGAGCACCGCGTCCAGCGTGGTGCCGTCGGGCCGGAAGCAGTAGTAGAAACTCACCGGGTTGAAGACGTAGCCGCCGTAGCGCAGGTGCGTGAGCAGGCGCACGGGTCCCTGCGGGCGATGACCGAGCTGGCGCTCGACGCGGTCGCGCACGGCCTCGGCCAACGGCCGGTCGTGCGGCGCCAGGTAATCGCTGCGGCGGAATTCGGCCAGGTTGCGGCGGTCCACCGACCACAGCCAGCGCCGGTCGAACACGCGGTCGAGTTCGTCCAGGTCCAGGTACAGCTGCGCCATGCGGTAGCGGAACGCATGCGGCCGCGGCGTGTGCCGGCGGTGGCGCACCCAGCCTTCGTACACGGCACTGGCGAGCGGTGCGCTCATGCCGGCACCAGCGCGTCTTCGCGCAAGGACATCGCCGCATGCCGTGCCTCTAACTCATTCACCAGTTCATGCGCACTGCGGATCCCGTCCTCATGGAAGCCCCAGCCCCAGTAGGCGCCGGCGAACCACGTACGCCGCTGTCCCTGGATCTCCGCCTTGCGGCGTTGCGCGGCGACCATGGCGTGGTCGTAGACGGGATGGCGGTAGTGCATGCGGCGCAGGATGCGGGCCGGGTTGATCGCGTCGCTGCGGTTGAGCGTCACCACGAACGGCTCCGGCGACGCGATGCCCTGCAGCAGGTTCATGCAGTAGCTGACCGTACACGGCGCCGATGGGTCACGCGGCACATGCGCGTTCCATGCGGCCCACGCCTTGCGGCGGCGCGGCAGCAGGCGCGCATCGGTATGCAGCACGGTGTCGTTGGACTGGTAGCGGATCGCGCCGAGGATGTCGCGTTCGCGGCCGTCGGCATCGTGCAGCAGGCGCAGCGCGTCGTCGCTGTGGCAGGCCATCACCACCTGGTCGAAGCGCTCGGTGCCGGCGGCCGACACCACCTCCACCTGCTGCGCCTGGCGCAGCACCGCACTGACCGGCGTGGCCGCGCGCTCCTGCACGCGCCACCGGCGCCGCAAGGCCTCCACGTAGGTCGCCGAGCCCCCGGTCACCACGCGCCACGGCGAGCGCTCGCCCAGCGTCAGCATGTGGTGGTTGGCCATGAACTGCACCAGGTAGCGCGCCGGGAACGCCAGGATGCCCTGCGGCGGCGACGACCACAGGGCGGACGCCATCGGCACCAGATGCTCGTCGCGGAATGCGGCACCGTAGCCGCCCTGCTGCAGGTAGTCGCCCAGCGTCGGACCGGTGTCGTCGCCCTCCAGCAGGGCGGGCGCCTCGCGGTAGAAGCGGGCCAGGTCGCGCAACATGCCCCAGAAGCGCGGCGACACCAGGTTGCGGCGCTGGCAGAACAACCCGTCCAGCGAGGTCGCGTTGTACTCCCTGCCGCTGCGCTCGCTGTGCACGGCGAAGCTCATCGTGGTCGGCTGCGAGGCCACCCCGAGTTCGTCGAACAACCCGCACAGCAGCGGATAGTGGTGCGGATTGAAGACGATGAAACCGCTGTCGATCCGGTACTCGCGCCCCGCCTGTTCGACCGTGTGCGTATGCGTGTGCCCGCCGAGGTAGTCGTTCGCCTCGAACAGCACCACCTCGTGCCGCTGCGACAGCCACCACGCCGACGCGAGTCCGGCGATGCCCGATCCGATGACCGCGATGCGCATGCTCAGCGCCTCGCCTTGGCCAGCACCCACGCGGGCACCGGCTTGAGGTCGCGCACCAGCCCCAGCAGCGCCATCGCGCGCAGGCCGTACCAGGTGAGGTCGATCTCCCACCAGCGGAAGCCCTGGCGTGCGGTGCCGGGGAAGAAGTGGTGGTTGTTGTGCCAGCCCTCGCCGAAGGTCAGCAGCGCCAGCCACAGGTTGTTGCGGCTGTCGTCGCGCGTGTCGAAGCGGCGGCGGCCGAAGCGGTGGGCCAGCGAATTGATGGTGACCGTGGCATGGAACAGCACGACGGTCGACACGAAGAAGCCCCACACCAGCAGTTGCGGACCGCTGGTGCCCAGGTGCGGGGCAACGCGTTCCAGCAGCGCGCCCACGCCGAACAGGGCGGCGGCCAGCAGCACCGGCACCACGGTGTCGTAGCGGTCCAGCCAGCGCAGTTCCGGGTAGCGTGCCAGGTCCGGGATGCGCGACCAGTCCGTGCGGAAGCCACCGCGGGTCAGGAACCAGCCCGCATGGCTCCACCAGAAGCCATGCACGCCGGGGGAGTGCGGGTCGGCCGCCGTGTCGGCATGGCGATGGTGGTTGCGGTGGTGGGCGGCCCACCACAGCGGTCCGCGCTGCACGCTGGACGCGCCGATCAGCGCGAACACGAACTGCAGCACGCGCGAGGTGCGGAAGGTGCGGTGCGAGAAGTAGCGATGGTAGAAGCCGGTGATGGCGAACATGCGCACGGCGTACAGCGCCAGTGCGACGATCAGCGCGATCGGCGACACGCCGACCCAGAGCGCCGCCACGCACGCCAGGTGCATGCCGATGAAGGGCACGGCCCGCAGCCAGTCGATGCGGGCCGCCTGCGCGTCATCGTCCTGTACGTCCTCCGTGTCGAACCAGCGGCGAATCGCGGCAAGGCCGCGCCGCGCCGGCGGAGGGGTGGGGGAGTCGCTTGCCGGCATCACGGGGGTCTCGATTGCGTCGACTCATACTACGGACGAAGTCGCGCATTGGATGCGTGACGACCGGTCATCCCGCACACGCGCGCACCAGCGGCGTCGCCAGGGCGGCCTGCAACGCCTGCGTCGTGGCAGGTGCCGCCGGCTGCGGAAACACGATGCGCACATCCTGGTGCCGGCCCTTGCCATCGCGGATCGTGGCGATGCCGGCGAACTCCAGCAGGCGCTGGTCGGCACTGGCGTAGGTCAGCTGCATGGTCGGGGCGACGAAGCCATACCAGCGGTCCAGCTTCATCGACATGCGCTGGGCGGGAGTACCGTTCCAGCGCACCACCGGCCCGGGATCCAGCTTCACCGGCACGAAGGCGAAGCGGCTGGGCAGCAGGAACGGCTGGGTCACGTCGCGCCCCGCACGCAACGCATCCCAGTGCAGGCGCACGCTGGCGTCGAAGCCGGCATCGATCACCGCGCCTGCCGGCACCGCCACCACCTGCTCACGGGTGCGGGCATCGGACTTTTCCCGGACGTACACCACGCGTCCCCGCTCGCTGCTGCGGACGCCTTCGCGGTAACCGTCGCGGGCATCCTCGAAGTCGAAGTCCGGGGCCTGCGCCGCGCCGCGTTCCATCACGGTCTTGCGCGCGAACGCGCGGCCGTCCGGGCAGCGGTACAGCACCAGGCGCTTGGCCGCGCCGTCCTGCCGGTAGCGCCAGTGCGACTCGCGGTACACCACGGCCTCGCCCTTGCGTGCGTAGGCCGTGGCCTCCTGGCGCAGGATGTCCGTGTTAGCCAGCGCGGACGGGCTGGCCAGCAGCAGGACGGCCAGCAGGGGCAGGGTGGACGGCATGCGGTCGGTCATGGCGTGGACTGATGTATGGGTGTCCGCGGGCATACGCGGCCCGGCGGCGGACGGATGCGCCGGCGCCCGGCGGGGCACTGCATCCGAAGCCCGGTCATCTTCGTAGAGGCCGCCATCACGAGCTGCAACCGGACCTGGCTTACCATGCCCACCGACCTCACAAGGAGACCGTCGCCCCTGCGGGCGGCCCGGCCCGTGTCCACGCCCATCCCCGTCACGCGCGACGTCCACGACTGGACCGGCGACATGCTCGCGGTCGCCCGGCAGCGCTGCCGTGGCAGCTTCATGCGCATCTACGACCACTTCATGCCACGGCTGTGCCTGTACCTGCGCGGCCTGGGCAGCCCCGAAGCGGTAGCCGAGGAACTGGCGCAGGAAGCGCTGCTGCGGCTGTGGCAGCGCGCCGACATGTACGACCCGCAGCAGGGCGCGGTGTCCACCTGGCTGTTCCGCATCGGCCGCAACCTGCACATCGACCGCGTGCGACGCGAGCCGGGCTGGGTGCAGATCCTGGAGGACGGCGGGCCGGCGAGCGACGAGGAACTGGCGCGGCCGTTCACCTCGGCCGAGGACCACGCCGAACATGCCCACCTGCAGCGCCGCATCGAGGATCTTCCCGCCGTGCAGGCGCGGTTGATGCGCATGTCGTACTTTGAAGCCAAGAGCCACCAGGAAATCGCCGACGAGCTGCAGATGCCGCTCGGCACCGTGAAGTCGCACCTGCGCCGCGCCTTCCTGCGGCTGCAGGGCCAAGTGAGAGGCCAGTCGTGAACCCGCACCATCATCTCGATCCTTCCACCGTGGTCAGCTACGCCGCCGGCGCGCTGGCGGTCGAAGTGGCGATCGTGGCCGCCACCCATCTGGAGACCTGCGCCCACTGCCGCGCGCGCGTGGACGAGGCCGAGCGCTTCGGCGGCCAGCTGGTCGAACAGCAGCAGCCCGTCGTCGCCGATCCGGCGCGGCAGGCCAGCCTGCGCGCATCCATCCTCGACCGTCTGGACGAGGCGCCCGTACCGGCGTCGGCACCGCCGCCGCGCAGCGCGCCGTACGAGGACGACGACCGCCTGCCCGCGCCGCTGCATCCCTACTTCGGTGCCTCCTATCGCGCGCTGAAGTGGCGCTGGATGGCACCTGGCGTGCATTGCATCCGCGCGCCCAACACCAAGGGCGGCACGCTGCTGCTGCTGAAGATCGGCCCGGGCCGCAGCATGCCCGTGCACAGCCATGGCGGCACCGAGCTCACCCAGATCCTGCGCGGCGCCTACCACGACGCGCTGGGCCACTTCGCACCGGGCGACGTCGCCGACCTCGACAGCGACGTCGAACACCAGCCGGTCACCGTGCCCGGCACCGCCTGCATCTGCGTCTCCGCGCTGGACGCCCCGCTGCGGTTCCCGGGCTGGTTCGCGCGCAAGCTGCAGCCGCTGTTCAAGTTGTAGGCGGTGCACTCCGCTCCTGCGCGTGTCAGGCGGAATGTTGCGGCATCCGTTTTACGCATAGTGCAGAATCCCGTCCGGGATGGGTGCCGCGGCACCCGGTAGCCGCCGCATAGCGGCATTCAGGATCAACAGGGGATGCAGGGATGACGCTGTGGCACAGGGTGGTGTGGATATGCATGGGTACCATGCTGGCGGTAATCGCGGGCCGGGCCACCGCGCAGGCATCGGTGACGGTGGAAGTCGCCAAGGACATCAAACAGGCGTCGGAGCTGCTGGATCAATGGAACGGTGGCAACGACCGCCTATTGCGGGCACGCGTGATCGTCGACCGTGTGCTGCAGGCTCATCCCGACTACGCGGAGGTGCATCGGCTGCAGGCACGCCTGCTGCTGAGCGAGGGGTTCCGCTCCAGACGCAACTACCTGCCGGGTACCTTGGAAGCGGCGGCGCGCTCCGTTGATCGCGCGATCACGCTGGCGCCGGACGATCCGGAAAACCACTTGCTGCGTGCACGCATCCACCGGCTGGAATCGCAGTGGGCCAAAGGCGAAGCGGTGCTGCTGAAGGCAGAACAGGCAGGTGCCGATCCGGCTTGGGTGGCGATACAGCGGGGTGACATACTCGACGACCAGGGTCGTTGGGGAGAGGCCGCGGTGTACTACCGGCAAGTGCTCGCTTCGACCAAGGCGACCAAGGCGCAGCGCGATGCGGCCAGCAGCGGGATGCTCGCCTACTACAATCTGTCGGGCCAACTGGATGATGCGGAGCGCGTGTATCGGGCTCAGATCAAGGACGACCCGGCCTTTGCATGGAGCTATGGCAACTATGCTGCATGGCTGCTTTGCTGGCGCGAAGATGTCGATGCAGCGCTCGTGCAGGCGCGCAAGGCGCGTGCGCTGATGGACTACGGGCACGCCCGCATGGTGGAGACGGCTGCGCTTTATGACCGCTGGTCCGCCCACGTGCTGGCCAGTCGCCAAGTGCAGGCCGACGAGGCGTGGCAGCAGGCGCAAGCCATCAGTGGCGGCGATGCGTCCGATCCCGCGCTGTTGCTGAAGGAAGTCTGCGGAGGGCCTGTCGTGCTCCGTGCGCTGCAGGCGATGCGGATCAGCGGCAAGGGTTTCCGCATCGGACCTGCCGACGCTGTGATGCTGGCGGCGGACCGCGCGCCGGAGGCTGTTCCCGGCATTTTCGTGATGCGGGTCCAAGCGAGTGGACGCAGTGGGAATGGCTTGTACCTGAACTCCGAAAAGGACTATCGCGACCAGCGCAATCTATCGGTGCACCTGTTGCCAAAGGCACAGGAAGAGCTGCGTCGCCTATACAAGCAGGAGCCCGATACCCTGTTCAATGGCATGGTGATCCAGGTGATCGGGCACGCACAGCGGACCAAGATCGATTTTCTCGCCAATGGCCAGCCCACGGGCTCGTTCTACTATCAGACGCATGTGGTGGTAGGGGCGGCGGACAAGATCGAGGTGCTGGAGAACGTTCCATCACGTTGACGTTGAAAGGGAGCATCGCGGAACCCGCCGAGGGTCGCGCACCTCATCGCGACCACGCCGTGAATCCATTTGCGGCATGACATCGTAAGCCGGTGGTCGTTTCTCTTGCGGCCACGGCATGCCGGATATCATGTTCACGAGTGCGGTCGTGGTCGTTCGGCTCCGGCTGTTCCCGGTGCCCTTATTGAGGGCGACGGTCACGCAGCGCTGTCCGCATGGACAAGTCGTTGCGCGTTTCCGCAGCATGTCGGTCTCATCGTCTGAGCGACCGCCCGATAAGATGACTCCATGCAACTGAAAGACAAGCTCGCCATCCTCGCCGATGCGGCCAAATACGACGCCTCGTGTGCGTCCAGTGGCGCGGGCAAGCGGCATTCGCTGGGCAAGGGCGGTATCGGCAGTACCGAGGGCATGGGTATCTGCCATTCGTACACGCCGGACGGGCGGTGCGTGTCGCTGCTGAAGATCCTGCTGACCAACTTCTGCATCTACGACTGCGCCTACTGCGTCAACCGCGTGTCGAGCAACGTGCCGCGCGCGCGCTTCGCCACCGCCGAGGTCGTGCGGCTGACGCTGGAGTTCTACAAGCGCAACTACATCGAAGGGCTGTTCCTCTCCAGCGGCATCATCCGCAATGGCGACTACACCATGGAGCAGATGGTGGAAGTCGCGCGCAGCCTGCGCGAGGACTACCGCTTCGCCGGCTACATCCACCTGAAGACCATTCCCGAGGCTTCGCCGGAACTGCTCGCCGCCGCCGGCCGCTACGCCGACCGCCTGAGCATCAATGTCGAACTGCCGACGGAAGCCGGCCTGAAGCAGCTGGCGCCGCAGAAGCAGGCGCAGGGCATCCGCGATGCGATGGGCGAGCTGAGCTGGCGCATCCAGGCGGCCAAGCCGGAGAAGAAGGAAGCCCAGCAGCCCAAGCGCAAGCGCCCGCCGAAGTTCGCGCCGGCGGGGCAGAGCACGCAGATGATCGTCGGTGCCGACGCCGCCGACGACCGCGCCATCCTGACCAGCAGCGATGCGCTGTACCGCCAGTTCCGCATGCGGCGCGTGTACTACTCGGCCTTCAGTCCCATCCCCGACGCCTCCACGCAGCTGCCATTGCGCGCGCCGCCGCTGCAGCGCGAGCACCGCCTGTATCAGGCCGACTGGCTGCTGCGGTTCTATGGCTTCGACGTGAAGGAAATCGTCGACGAGGGCGGGGCGCAGGACGGCATGCTGGACCTGGACATCGACCCGAAGCTGGCATGGGCGCTGCGGCATCCGGACCGGTTCCCGGTCGACCTCAACACCGCGCCGCGCGAGATGCTGCTGCGCGTGCCGGGCCTTGGCGCGCGCAACGTGCAGCGCATCGTCGATTCGCGGCGACAGGGCAAGTTGCGTGTCGCCGATCTGGCGCGCCTGCGGGCGCCACTGCAGAAGCTGCTGCCCTTCGTCGTGCTGCTGGACCACCACCCGCGCCAGCGCCTGGACGATCCGCAGCGGCTGCGGCGCGAGCTGGCGCCGGCGCCGCGCCAGGCCGACCTGTTCGGCTGAGCCGCGATGTTCCGCGCGACGGTGACGCCGGGGTGGGATCTCGATGCCTGGCGCGTGCAGGCACGCCACGCCTGGGAGGCGGGCCTGGCACCCGAATCCGTGGAATGGCAGGCCGATGCGCAGGGCGAACTGCTCGCGGTCGCGCGCGTGCAGGACCAGCCCCTGCAGCGGCACGGTCTGTCGGTGCCGAGTGAGTTCATGGCGTTCGCGGCATCGGTGCTGTGCCATCGCGACGCCGGCCGCCACGCGCTGCTCTATCGCCTGCTGTGGCGCATCGGCAATGGCGAGCGCGCACTGCTGGACCGCGCCACCGATGCCGACGTGCACCGCGCCACGCGCTGGGCGCAGGCGGTGCGCCGCGACACGCACAAGATGAAGGCGTTCGTGCGCTTCCGCCAGGTGGACGGCGAAGACAATACCTACATCGCCTGGTTCGAGCCGGACCACTACATCGTCGATCGCGTGGCGCCGTTCTTCATGCGCCGCTTCGCCGGCATGCGCTGGGCGATCCTCACGCCGTACCGCAGCGTGCAATGGGACGGCACCGATCTGTGGGCGGGCGAGGGCGCGCAACGCAGCGATGCGCCGGCCGACGATGCCGAGGACGCGTTGTGGCGGACCTACTACGCCAACATCTTCAATCCCGCGCGCCTCAACACGCGGATGATGCGGCAGGAGATGCCGCAGAAATACTGGAAGCACCTGCCGGAGACGCACCTGCTGCCCGACCTGATCCGCGAGGCCGGCCGCCGCGTGCGCGAGATGGACGAACGCGAGGCGCAGGCGCCGCGACGGCGCATCCCGGCACGCAAGCCGCCTGCGTCATGAAGGCGGCGGCGGCGCGCTGCCTCAGCCCAGGCCCGGCAAGGGCGCGTCGCGATGCACCAGATTTTCCCTGCGCAGGTCGTGCCAGAAATCCACCGGCACCTGCTCCTGCAACGCGGCGCGGTCTTCGGCGATGCGCTCGGGCCGGCTCGCGCCGGGAATGACCGCGGCCACGGCCGGATTGGCCAGCGCGAACTGCAGGCCGGCGGCCTTCATGCTGGTGCCATAGCGGTCGGCGAGCGCCTTGATGCGCGCGACCTTGTCGAGGATCTGCGGCGTGGCCGGCGCGTATTCGAAGTTCGGTCCGCCGACCAGCGCACCGGAACTGTAGGGGCCACCGACCACGATGCCCAGGCCGCGCGCGGCCGCCATCGGCATCACGCGTTGCAGCGCACGCGCATGGTCGAGCAGCGTATAGCGGCCGGCGAGCAGGAAGCCATCCGGGCGCGGCTCTTCCTGTTCCATCAGCAGTTCGATCGGCTCGACGCGGTTCACGCCCAGGCCCCAGGCCTTGATCACGCCCTCGTCGCGCAGCCGGTCGAGCGCCCTGAACGCGCCGGTGCGTGCCTGCTCGAACATCGACAGCCAGGCGTCGCCGTAGAAATCCTGGGCCACGTCGTGCACCCAGGCGATCTCGATGCGGTCGGTCTTCAGGCGCTTCAGGCTGTCCTCGATCGAACGCAGCGTGGCGTCGTAGGTGTAGTCGTTGACGATCTTGTTGGGGCGGCCGTGCTTGAACACGTCGCCTTTCTCGCCGAGATCGCGCGCGTCGACGTCTTCCACGTCGTCCAGCACCAGCCGGCCCACCTTGGTGCTGATGACGTAGGCGTCGCGCGGCTTGCCCGCGAGCGCGTCGCCCATGCGGATTTCCGCCAGGCCGGCGCCATAGAAGGGGGCGTTGTCGAAGTAGCGGATGCCGTCGTTCCAGGCGGCTTCGACGGTGGCGCGGGCCTCCGCTTCCGGGATGTCGCGGAACATGTTGCCGAGCGGCGCGGTGCCGAAGCCGAGTTTGCCGGGGAGCAGGTCGTGGAGGGACATGGGGACTCCTGTGCGGTCGGGTTCTGGAGAGCGTTGTACCCGAGCGCGCGGTGCTTTGGTGTGACGGGTCGCTGTCCGGCTGTCATCCAAACCGTCCGAGTCCCGCCAGGCACGCTGCGCACCGGCCTGTTCCAGATCGTGAAAAAAAGAGGTTGCTGCGCTAAGTCGCCGTGTCGGTGACGTAAACGTCCTGTCGATCCCGGAACGGGTGGCCGCGACCGATTACCGCGCCACGCTGCCGACCCTGATCTGCGGAGAGCTCACGCGATCTGCGGCTGAAGGTGCTGCCGGCACCGGTGGAACTGGGCAGGTGTCCGCTGTGGATGGCGCGGCACGTGCGTTGACGCCACCATCCCGGCTATCCGTAGAAGCATGCGCGGGTCGCGAAGGCATCGAACGAGGTCGCGCAGGGCGACCTCGGGTTGATAGGGAGGCCGGCGTCCGTGCAGGACACCGGCCTCCATCGATCGGTCAGAACTTCCAGCCCACGCGGGCGTAATAGAAGCCGCCGTTGAAGCCGTACGGCGAGTGCACCGGATAGGCGGCACCGGCCACCGAGGCACCCCAGGGATTGTCGTCCGGGGTTTCGTCGAACAGGTTCTGCGCACCGACATTGACGTACAGGCCCGAGGCGAAGGTCCAGCCGACCTCGGCATCCACGATCACCTGGCTGTCCTCGTAGATCGGCAGGCCGCCGTCGGCGATGCTGATGGCGCCGCTGTCCAGGTGGTCCTCGTACCACGACCCGTAGTAACCCATCCGCAGGTTGGCGTGGAACACCTCGCGCTTGTGGTTGATGCTGAAGTAGCCCTTGGTCTTCGGCAGCGATTCCTCGATCTTGTAGACGCGGGCCTCGTTGATGAAGTTGGCGTCGTAGCGGTCCACCTCGGTCCGGTTCCAGTTCGCCGCCAGCGAGTACGTGGTGGTGCCGCCGAAGTGGTCTGTCTCCACGCTCGTCACCAGGTCAACACCGGTCGTGGTGGTGTCGAACGCGTTGCCGAAGTAGGTCACCGAATTCAGCGATGCCGCCTCCGGATTGCCCGACGCCACCAGCGCATCGCGTTCGGCCGCCGTCAGGGCGAAGCTGGTGCTCAGGGCGATGCGGTCTTCCACTTCGATGCGGTAGCCATCCAGCGTGACCAGCCAGTCGCCGCTGCTCCACACCATGCCCAGCGAGAGGTTCTTCGACTCCTCGGGCGTCAAGGCCTGCGCGCCCTTCAGGATGGCGATGGGATTGGTCGGCGGCAGCGTGGCGATGTCCTCCAGCACGCTGCCGTTGAACGCCGTGCTGATCTGGCTGATGTTGGCCTGGCCCGGGGTGGGCGCACGGAAACCGGTGTTGTACGCGCCGCGCAGGGCGAACGTGTCGGAGACATCGAAGCGCGCGGTGAGCTTGCCGTTGGTGGTGCTGCCGAAATCGTCGAAGTCCTCGTGGCGCACCGCGGCGGCCAGCAGCAGCTGCTCGGTGAACTGCGCTTCCATGTCCAGGTAGACCGCCCAGTTCCGGCGGTCCCACTCGCCGGCGGTGCGCGGGCTGAAGCCGTTGAAGCCGTTGGAGCCCAGCGCGAAGCCCTGCTGGGTCAGCGGGCCGATGCCGGTGGAGGCGGCGTCGCCGGCCTTGACCTCGAAGCTTTCCTCGCGCCACTCCGCACCGGCGGACAGGCGCAGCGGCTGCGCGGTGAAGGTCGTCTCGATATCGCGGCCGACGTCGAAGTTCACGCCCTTCTCGGTCTGCGTGTTGCCGCCGGGACTGAAGCGCAGGCCGGCCGGTTGCGCAGCACCGAGCGATGCGTTGACGGTGTTGTAGATGGTGAAGTCGATATCGTTGCGGCCGTACGTCACGCTGGCATCCCAATGCCAGTCGTTGCCCCACGTACCCTTGACGCCACCGACCACCGACATGTCTTCCAGGCTGCCGCCGAACCGCGGGGTGAAGCCGCCCGGCAGCGTGGACAGGAAGGTGAAGCAGTTGGCGGGCAGTGCGCCGACCGCCGTGCTGACCGTGCTGTACGGAATCAGGTTGCCGTTGGCATCGCGCAGGGCGATGGTCGGGCAGCCGCCGGCACCGGTGGTGTCGCCGATCAGCAGCGTTTCGCCGCCGTCGTTGGAATACACGCCCGAGCGCGCAGTGGGATCGCGGAAGTAGAAGCCGCCGTCGACTTCGCGCTGCGCATAGTTGCCGAACAGATAGACATCGACGCTGTCGCCGCTGATGCCCAGGTTGGCGACGAACTTGAGGTCGTCGTCCACCTTCGGCGAGCCCCAGATCTGCGCCGGTACCGGCACGCCCGGATAGCCGGCGGCGATGGCGGCGGCGGCATCGTCGCGTTGCACGCTGCGCGAGGTGTCGTCGGCCTGACGCCATTCGGCGGTCAGGGTGGCATAGCCGCGTGCGGTCAGCGGCAGGCCGATCTGTGCGGAGTACTGCGTGGTGAAGCCGTCGCCCTCGTAGTACTGCCCGGCGAACGCCTCGAAGGCGCCGCCTTCGCTGATCTTCTTCAGGCCGAAGTTGATCACGCCGGCGATGGCATCCGATCCGTATTGCGCGGCCGCGCCGTCGCGCAGCACTTCCACCTGTTCCAGCGCCAGCGACGGGAACACCGACAGGTCGGGGCCTTGCGAGCCGTCGGACAGGCCGTGGCCGAGGAAGGTGATCACCGCGGAACGATGGAAGCGCTTGCCGTTGACCAGCACCAGCGTGTTGTCCGGTGGCAGTCCGCGCAGGTTGGCGGGACGGACCAGACTGGCGGCGTCATCGATCGGGATGGTGCTGACGTTGAACGACGGCACCAGCACGCGCAGCTGGTCGAGCGCATCGGTGGCGCCCTGGTTGCGGAATTCCTCCGCGCCGATGATGTCGATCGGCACCGCCGACGACGACACCGTGCGCGGCTGCCCGCGACTGCCCAGCACGGAGACCGTGTCGAGCGTGGTCGCTTCGCCGCTGGTGGTTGCGGGGGGCGGTTCCGGCGGTGCGTCTGCCGTCTGTGCGCCGGCGGTTGCGCTGCCGACCAGAGCGGCGGCGACCAGGGCGGCTCTTACTGCGGACGCCAGCGGCGTCCGGGAAACACGTGCGTACGGCTGCTCTCTCTTGCCCATGCGATTCGCCCCTGAATAGTGCGTTGGAAGTGGTGGGTCTTCTCGTGTGCGGGACGCAATGAAGGAAGCGCTGTCCCAATCACATCGGTAACCGGCGTAACGCCCGTGTGCAACTGCGTTGCGTTACCGCATCCACCTTAGGGGGCGGCGAAGTGCGTGAAGTGAGGCCTCGATCACACGCCGACGTGCGGCGACACAAAGGTAATCGTCGTTATGTACGGAATGCGGCTGTTTCCATACGGTTTTTCAGTCGCGCACAGAGGTGGTGCGCGATGCGCCACGGTTGTGCATGCGTCGTATCGAAAGCGCATACACGCGTGTACAAGCGCGTGCGTGCAGAAGCGCACACCGTTCTCTTGCTTCAAGGTGCGTCGGGCGTGTGGGCGGTGTCCGCGTCGCGCGTTCGCCTGCGCCGATGTCGGGAGCGGCGCACGGACATCGTTCCACCGACACCGGAGGCCGCACTCGCGCGGCCTCCGGCATGAGGGATCAGGCGCGCAGTTCGACCACCGGGGTGAAACCGCCGAACACCATGCGCTGTCCGTCGAACGGCATCGGCGGGTTGTCCTTGTTCGACGGATCCATGCGCGGGTCTTCCATCATCTTCTGCATGCCGGCGTCGCGCGTGGCCTTGTCGGGCCACTCCACCCAGGAGAAGGCCGGGGTTTCGTCGCCCTTCGCCTGCACCGCCTTGCGGAAGTCGGTGACCTTGCCGTCGGGCACGTCGTCGCCCCACGCTTCGATGATGCGCGTGGCGCCATAGCCCATGAAAATCGTGTCGAAGGTGGTGGCGTAGTCGGTGAACGCCGTCTTGCCCGTGGTGGGGGCGGCGATGATGAAGCCGTCCACGTACGACATCGCCGTGGCGGCATCGCCGAGTTCCAGCGTCGGCACGAAGCCCCCGTAGATCAGCCGCTTGCCGTCGAACGGCATGGGATTGTTCTCCGGCGACATGCGCGGGTCGTCCATCATTTTCTTCATGCCGGCGTCGCGCGTGGCCTTGTCCGGCCATTCGATCCACGAGAACACCACCGCCTCGTCGTCCTTGGCCTGCACGGCCTTGCGGAAGTCGGTGACCTTGCCGTCGGGCACGTCGTCGCCCCAGCATTCGACCACGCGCGTCGCGCCCTGTTCGATGAACACGGGATCGCCGTGGTTCGCATGGTCGATGAACTTCTGCTTGTTGGCGGTGGGCACGGCGGCGACGAAACCATCGATATACGGCATGGAAATCCTCCGGGGGATGCGGCGCCGGAATGGCGCCTTCCTGAACGCGACGAGCGGGTGTCGTGGAATTCGACAAGCGGCTGGCCGGTGGCCGCCGACCGGGGCGTTCAACCTGCCACGACCGGGACGAAGGTGGCGTGATGGTGGTTTCTGCAACGGGCGCGGCAGTGCGCGGGCCGGGCCTGTGGGGCATCGGCAGCATGGTGTGGGTCGGGGCGCTGGCGCTGCTGGTGCTGGCCGGTTTCTGGAAGACGTATTTCAGTCGGCTGGCGCTGGCCGAGGCACTGACCCATCTGCATGCCGGCTTGATGCTGGCCTGGATGGCGATGCTGCTGGTGCAGCCCTGGCTGATACGCACGCAGCGGCTGGCGCTGCATCGCCGGGTCGGCCGGCTTTCCTATGGCGTGATGCCCGGCGTGCTGGTGACGGCGCTGTGGCTGTCGCAGGTGCGGATGGCGGCTGCGCCGCCGGAGATGTTCGGCCTGCAGGCGATGCTGCTGTATCTGGGCACGGCGGCATCGCTGATGCTGGCGCTGTTCTGGGGCCTGGCCATCCGTCACCGCCGCGATCCCGCGCTGCACGCACGCTACATGGTGGCGACGGCGCTGGTGATGATCGATCCGGCGATGGCGCGCCTGATGCTGGCGCTGCTGCCCGAAGGCGTCCGCTTCAATCCTTCGTGGGGCGGCTACGCGCTGACGTTCGCGGTGCTGGCGCTGCTGATGTGGTTCGAGCGCGCCGCACCGCGCGGGCGCGGCGTGTTCCGCTTCGTCACGCTGGTGTTCGTGGTCAACTTCGTGCTGATGCACGCGGTGCCGGGCACTCAGTCGTGGCAGGCGTTCGCGCGCGGATGGGGCGGGCTGGGCGGCTGACGGTCGCTCAGCGCTGCAGGCAGTGGCGGTAGCGTTCGTCCACCCGCGTGGCGAACCACGCGGTGGTCAGTTCGCGGGTGATCTTCGGACTTTCCAGCTTGATGCCCGGGATCATCGCGCGCGCCAGCGGCTTGCCTGCGCGCGCTTCGGCCAGCGCGTAGACGCGTGCGTAGAGATCGGTATCGCCGAAGTCCAGCCGGTTGCCGCGTTCCAGCGCGTCGCGGATGGCGCGGTCGTCCATGCGTAGCGCATCGGCCAGCTGGCGCACGGCGCGCTCGGTCTGGCCGGGCTTGTCCAGCGGCGCGCCCGGGGTCAGCAGGTCGCCGTCGAGCGCGAGCGTGGTGCCGGTGGCGATGCCGACCGCGCTCTGGAACGCGGCATTGCGGCTCGCGTACCAGCCGGCGTTGTAGTCGGCGAAACGATGCACCTTGCGCGTGTAAGGCGTCTCGTAGCCCAACAGGTGGGCGATGCCGAAGTACAGGCCGCCGCGGCGGGTGAACACCTCGTCGCGGATGCTGCCTTCGATCGGATACGGATATCCGGCGGCTTTCGATTCGGCGAAGGGAATGCCGACCTGCATCGGCCCGCCGGTCTGCACCGGATTGAAGTCGGTGAACAGCCGCTTGCCCAGCGGCACGCTTCCGATCATGTCCTGATAGATGTCGCTGAGGTCGCGCTCGGTGCGCACCGTGCGCAGCCGCTCGGCATACGTGCGGCCATCGGGCGAACGCAATGCCAGCGCAGCGTCGACGACGAACTTCGGCACGTGCAGGGCGGCGGCGCGGCGGTCGATCTCGCCACGCGCGATCTTCGGCAGGTTGGCGACGGCGGGATTGGCCACGTAGCCCGATTCCTGTTCGGTGACGGCCAGCACCGCGCAGATGTTCTCGGTGTTCGGCGGAATCCGCTGCGCGGCGAACGCGGTTTCGATGTCGGCCGCCCAGCGTTCGCGGTCGGCGACCTTGGCCGGCATCTTGCGGACGATCTCGCTGCGGGTGTCGGCGGGCGGGCGGGTCGGCACGGGCGGCGCGGTCACGCAGCCGGCGAGCAGCAGCATGCCGAGCATCGCGAGGATGCGGCGTGGCACGCGGTGGACGAGAGGCGGTGTCATGCGCGCAGCATACGGAGCGCGCCGTTCCGATGCACGACGGTGCTGTGCGAGCAGACGCCGGTGTGGATAATCGGGACTTCTTCCGGCTACGACCACCATGGATACCGCGCTCGACAACCCGTTCTGGTCGGCACTGGATTCGATCCACCGCGACATCGCGCTGCGGGTGGGCGACGTGGCGCGCTATCCCGCCGACTTCGCGCCGTTCCTCGGTGTGGCCTCGCCCCACGTGTTGCCCGCCGAGGCGCTCGAACGCATGGTCGCCCCGGCCGAGTCGGTGTACCTGCTGGGCGTGGCGCCCGCCGCGCCCGCGGGCTGGATGCTGCAGGCGTTCCGTCCGCTGGCGCAGATGGTGTGCGACACGCCGCTGACGACGGCGGGCGGTCCGGAGATCGTGCCGCTCGGCCCGGCCCAGCGCGACGAGGTGCTGGCGCTGACGGCACTCGTGTACCCGCATTACTTCCGCACGCGTACGGTGGAGCTGGGGCGCTACTTCGGCATCTACGAGGACGGCCGGCTCGCCGCGATGATCGGCGAGCGCCTGGGCAGCGCCGACAGCCGCGAGATGAGCGCGATCTGCACGCATCCGGACTTCAGTGGTCGCGGCTATGCACGACACCTGACGGCGTGGCTGACCAACCAGACGCTGGCGCGCGGCGTGCAGCCGTTCCTGCACGTGAGCCGCGAGAACACGCGTGCGCTGCAGCTGTACGAGCGCCTGGGCTATCGCGTGATGCGCGACATCGGATTCTGGTCGTTGCGGCGCGCGTGAGCGCGTGTGCGCGCTCGCCGTCACCCGGCAGGCGGGGCGCCCGCCTGCTGGAGCATGCGCCGCATGCCGCCGAAGCGCCGCCGGTACTGCGCGGGCGAAAGGCCGACCTTGCGCCGGAACAGGCGGCTGAAGTACGCGGCATCCTCGTAGCCCACGGCCTGGGCGATGGCCTCGACCGAATCGTCGCCGGCTTCAAGATGCTGCTTGGCTTCTTCCAGCCGCAGCGTATGCACGTACTCGAGCGGCGACAGGCCCGTCGCCTGCTGGAACCGGCGAGCGAAGGTGCGCTCGGCCAGTCCGCTGGCCTGCAGCATGCCGGCAACGGGCGCGGGCGTGTCGTAGTGCTGCGCGATCCAGACCTGCGCATGGGTGACCGCGGTGTCCGAGCTGGTGCGCGTACGCGCCAGGCTGGCGTAGGGCTGCTGGCCGGTCTGGTGCCAGTCGATCAGGAACACGCGCGCGGTCTGCATGGCGCACTCGATGCCGGCCACGCGCGCGATCAGGTAGAGGGCGAGGTCCTGCCAACTGGAACCGCCGCCGCCCATCACCAACCGTTGATCGGGCCCGGCGGTGACGACCACGCGCTGCGGATGCACCTTCACGCTGGGATGCCGCTCGGCCATCGCATCGCAGTACGCCCAATGGGTGGTGGCATCGCGACCGTCCAGCAGGCCGGTGTCGGCCAGCAGCAGCGCGCCGGTGCAGGCGGCGGCGATCACCGAGCCGCGGGCATGGCATTCCCGCAGCCACGTGGCTTCCTGGTGGTAGTCGTGCAGGCTGATGTCGCCGGGATACACCGCCAGGTCCGGAATGCAGATGAAGTCGGGCGCGGGCAGGTCGCGCAGGGCGACTTCCGGGGTCACCACGATGCCGTTGACGACGGGCAACGGCGTGGTCTCGCGCGCCGCCACGATCGGACGGAACACCGAAGCGCCCGGCGGCTGCCCGACCATCGCCGGCCAGTCGCGTCCCGCGGAATTGAACAGGTCGTACATGCCGTACAGGACCGAGGCCGCGGCGCCGTGGGTAGCGAGCAGGGCAATGCTGGGGCGTGCGCGGCGCGGCATGACGGAAATGTCAGGTTGGCGGCGGAAATGGCTGCGGTGCAGTGGGCGGGCGGCCCGTATCGTGCCGCCTCCCCCGTAGTAGAACAGAGCCGCCACCGCCATGCCATCGCCCCTGGAACTCCTGCTTCATCCGCTGTCGTTCGTCTTCTTCGGCATGTATGCCGTGCTGATGCTTTGGGAGGCGATCGCCCCCGCCCGCACATTGCCGCGCATCGCGCGCTGGCGCACGCGAGGCCTGCTGGCGGCGGTGTTCTACTTCCTGCTGTCGTCCTACCTGCCGATGCTGTGGACGCAGTACCTGCTGCCCCTGCAACTGTTCGACCTGAGCCACCTGGCGTGGCCGCTGGGCGGGCTGATCGGACTGCTGGTCTACCAGGCGCTCGCGTATGCATGGCACCGGGCGCTGCATGCCAGCGACCTGCTGTGGCGCTTCGGCCACCAGATGCACCACAGCGCAGAGCGGCTGGATACGTTCAGCACCTTCTGGTTCAGTCCGGCCGACACGCTGGGCTGGACGGCGGTCGGCAGCCTTGCCCTGACGCTGGTCGTCGGCCTGAGCGCCGAGGCCACCACCTTCGCCCTGCTGGCGGCGACGCTGCTGGCGATGCTGACCCACACCAACGTGCGCACGCCACGCTGGCTGGGCTGGTTCATCGAGCGTCCCGAAATGCACTCCTGGCACCATGCGCGCGGCGCGCACCGGCACAACTATTCCGAACTGCCGGTATTCGATCTGCTGTTCGGCACCTTCCACAACCCGCCCGGTTTCGCGCCGCAGACGGGCTTCCACGAAGGCGGCTCCGCGCGCGTCATCGAGATGATGATGGGGCGAGACATCGCACGCGATCCGGTGTCGTGAAGCGTGCGCGGGCGGATGAGGGTCGGGCGCTGCTTTCGATGGAGCGCCCGGCATGATCCGGGTCTTCGTCCGTCGGCTGCCTGTACAGCCCGCCCTAGGTCGCCCGCGTCAGGGAAACAGCGAGCCGCCGACCAGCGCCAGCATCACGCCGAGACCCATGAAGGCCAGCCGGTGCAGGAAGGGGAACGGGGCGGTCGAGCGGTGCATGGTGCTATCCAAACCTGAGCGGCGCGAACGCGCCGTGAAGCCCCTGTGTCCTGTGAACGCCGTGACCGCAAAGGACCGGCCAGCTGGCATCAGCCGGGCATCAGGCAGCCGTTAGCATCGCAACCGGCGGCGGCAGGACGAAGTGGCTGCGTCTCTTCCACCGCTGCGATGGCCTGCGCTTCATGCACCAGCGAGGCGATCTGCGCGTCCCGGTGGCGATTGCGCAAGTCGCCAACCGTCCGTCGGCGAAAGTGGCGGGTATCGCTACCACCGCATCATCGGCAACGGCGAGAGCGGGTGCCGGCACAGGCGCCGCAGAGTCAGCGAGGCCAGCCGGCGATGGAAGCCGGCGTCGGGGAAGGTGGCCATCACCTCGCGCACGAATTCGCGGGGCACGCCGAAGCGGAGCATGCCCAGGCTGACGTCGATCCAGTCCGCACGCCGGAACGCTTCCACGCTGGCCGGCATGCCCGCAGGCGTGGCCGTGATCTTGTGGTGGTGGTCGATCATCGCGTCCACTTCCGGCTGCCATGCGGGCCGGCCGATCACCTGCAGGTGCTCCCGCGCCAACTGGCGCGACGGCGGCAGGTAGTCGAAGGTGCCGGCCGTCCAGATGCCCAGGTCGTGGAAGGCCAATGCAATGCCGAGCTTCTGCAGCATCTCCGCATCGCCGGGCGAGAGTCGCCAGAAGAAGTTCGCCACCCGGTACGTATGGTTCCGGTACCCGCTGGCGTCGGCGCCGAGCTTCGGCGCGTAGGTGTCCAGCAGCGCGTCGAGCGTCGGCAGCGACACCAGCATGGCGCTGCGTCCGGTGCTTCAGGTGGCGGGGTGGGGGAGCGGCGGACGGCCACGTCGCAGGGCACGCACCTGCAGCGCCATGCCGGCGACGAACAGCAGGAACGTGCCGCCTACCAGCTTCTGCAGCAGCGGATCCTGCGGGCCCGATACCAGTGGCGCACCGATCGGCACGCGCGTCAGCGTTTCGGTGAAACCGGGGATGAAGTGGAAGTACACCGTCAGCGTGAACGCCAGCGAGGCCGCAACATGCCGCCAGGAGCCGAGCACCGCATTACGTCCCAGCAATATCGCCACCGCAAGCACGACCAGTGTCAGCACGGTCAGCCCGTGCGCTTCGCTGAGCTTGCCGGTGCGCATCAGGAAGAAGCTGGTCAGGCAGGTGGCCACGGTGAACCAGGTGTAGGTTTTGCCCAGCGGTGTGGCGTAGCGGATGTCGTGGTAGCGCAGCAGCGCATACAGGCCACCGAACAACGAGACGAGGCTGATGGCGGTGTGGAACCAGCCGAACGGGGTGATGTTGAGCATGGGGATGCCTCGGTCAGGGAGAGGGGAGGGGCAGGTCGAAAGCGACGAGAGTCCAGCGCGTGACGTCTTCTTCCCACTCGTCGCCGACGGCAGGCGTGAGGGGAAGGGCGAGGTTGGCGACGATCATGCGGCGTCCCTGCACCACGGTCGCGGCGGGAAACAGCAGTCCGCGCGGCATGCCGTCATCGGCCACGCCGAGGAAATCGCTGGCGCGATGGCGCACGCGGCCCCGCTCGTCCAGCGCAACGACGGTGTCGATCTGGTTCGCCGATACCCACAGCAGTCCGTCATGGAACAGCAGGCCGTCGGCGCCATACACGCCCTCCGCGAGCACGTCGATCCCGCCCGCCGGCATGCGCCAGCGCAGTACCCGGCCATCACCGGCGTTGTTGATGTAGAGGATCGATTCGTCCGCGTTGAATGCCAGTCCGTTCGCACCGAAGGGCAGTGCACCGGTGGTCGCGAGCAGCGGGTCGCGTGCGAACCGCTCGACGCGGCACGGTTTGCACGTCGTCGCGTTGGCGATGCGGAAGATCGCGCCCTGGAACGAGTCCGACACGTACAGCGTCCCGGCACGGTCGAAGACCAGTCCGTTGATCGCGGGAAAGCCGGCCGATCCGAACTGGAGACTGTCGTGGCTGCCGTCCGGATTGTCGATGCGGCGCGCCGGCGGTGCGGGTGGCGTCAACGCGGTGAAGGTGGCGAGGTCCTCGATCGGCGTGTCGGCCGTGAACCGCGCATCGAGGCGCTGCAGTTTCGATGCGCCGAAGTTCAGCACGTACAGCTTGCCGTCGCGGAAGGCGATGCCAGTGAGGGGTGTCGCGCCGAAATCGCGTTGCGCCAGCAGCCGGCCTTCGGCATCGAAGCGCAGCAACTGGTTCTTGCGCACCGTGGCCGGCTCGCGTGCGTCGAACGTGGCGGCATAGACCTCGCCGCTCGCCGGATCGGTCGCCAGGCTTTCCGGGTGGCGCACATCGACAGGCAGCAGCGCGAAGAGCGTCGTCGGCAGCCGTGCCATGTCCGTTGCCGCCGCCGGTGCGGTCGCGCAGGCGAGCAGGCCTGCGATGCACAGGGTGGGGACGAGGCGACCGGGCATGCGGCACTCCAGCGGCGGGACAGCCTGCACGCTGGCACACCCACGGCGACGCAGCTTGTACCCGCGTGCGGGCCACGCCGCGCCCGGACACGAAGACGCCGGCGCGAGGCCGGCGTCCGTGGTGCAGCAGGACGAGCGCGATCAGCGGTTGTCGACGCTCCAGCCGCCGGCGCCGCGTGCGGCCAGCAGGATGAAGCCGCCGGCGATCGCGATGTTCTTCAGGAACATGATCTGCTGGACCTGATCGCCCAGGTTGCTGTGGAACAGCACCGCGCTGGCAATCGAGAACGCGGCCAGCAGGCTGGCGACGATGCGGGTGCGGTAACCGGCGACGATGGCCAGGCCGCCAAGGACTTCCAGCGCGATGACCAGCGGCAACAGCGCGCCGGGGACGCCGACGGAGGCCATGTAACCGGCGGTGCCGGCGTAGGCGGCCAGCTTGCCGAGGCCGGAGATGACGAACAGCGAGGCGAGCAGCGTGCGGCCGGCCAGATCGGCGGCGCCACGCAGGGCGGGAAGGCGGGTGGTGGACGGGACGGCGGTGACAGTGGACATGGTGGACTCCTGGGAATGGGTGGGTGCAGCGGGTACGGGGCGCAGGTTAGGCCGTCGCCATGCATCCCGGAAGCCTATATATTTCGATGAAATCCATCGTTTGGAGCGATACATGCTTGACGCCGTCACCCTCGACCAGCTGCGCACCTTCATCGCGGCGGCCGAGCAGGGCAGCTTCTCCGCGGCCGGGCGCAAGCTGCGGCGCGCGCAATCGGTGGTCAGCCAGACCCTGGCCAACCTGGAGCTGCAACTGGGCGTACGCCTGTTCGACCGCAGCGCCCGCTATCCGCAGCTCACCGACGCCGGCCGCGCCCTGCTGGTGGAAGCGCGCGCGGTGGCCGAGCACATGGACACCTTCAAGGCGCGCGCCCGCAGCGTGGCCGAAGGGCTTGAACCGGAACTCTCGGTGGCGGTGGACGTGATGTTCCCGATGCAGGCATTGACCCGCGCCGCCGCGCACAGCGGCACAGCGTTCCCGCACACGCCGCTGCGTTTGTACGTGGAAGTGCTGGGCGGCGTGATCCAGCCGGTGCTCGACGGCACCTGCCGGATCGGCGTGGTGGGCTCGCTGCCGGAGCTGCCGGACGAACTGGCGGTGGAGCCGCTGCCGCCGGTGCCGTTCGTCACCGTGGTCGCTCCCTCGCACGCCATGGCGCGCGTACGCGGTGCGGTGCCGACCAGGACGCTGGTCAAGCATGTGCAACTGGTACTCACCGACCGCACGCCGTTGACGACTGGGCGCGACTTCGCGGTGCAGTCGCCGCTGACGTGGCGGCTCGCGGACCTCGGCGCGAAGCACGCGTTCCTGCGCGCCGGCCTCGGCTGGGGCCACATGCCGATGCACATCGTCGAAGAAGACCTCGCGGCCGGTCGACTCGCCCGCGTGCACCTCGCAAACGCCGACCCGCGCTACGCACAGATGCCGATGCGCGCGGTATGGCGCAAGGAGGCGCCGCCGGGTCCGGCGGGGCGTGCGTTCATTGCGCAATTGCACGAGGCGCACGAGTAACGATGCGAAGCGCGTCCAGCGCGCTGCAGTGGTGGCTTAGTCGATCTCCATCGGTCGACCGCGGCAGTAGCCCGTGCATTTCGGCGCTTCCCATCTATCGAATTGCGTAACGGCGCCGGAGGGATCGCCAGTGGCCTGCGCCATGTGCTGTCGAAGCGCGGTGAATACGACTGCCCGGCGTTAACGGCACTGATCGCTGGCGCTGGCAGGTTGCGATTACGTTGCTGTCACAAAGAGTCATGTTGCCAATGCACGGACGCGACGTTGCCAAGGCGGAACGGACGTCGCGTTGTTGCAGACGACAGAGCGGGGCCCGGACGCGTCGACGTCATAAAAAGGCGCTAAACGCCTTCTGCGAGGGCAACCGGCCAGCCTTGTCGATGCAGGGAGCTCCTGCCTATAGTGCAGTTCTCGGGGAGGGCGTATGGATATGCAGGGAAGCTGGGCGGCTGTCTCGGATGGCCGGAACGAGAAGAGCACGGTGCGTGGACGCCGGATGTTGAGGGGCCTGCTGCTGGCGATGCTGTTGCCGGTGCTGTCGCAGGCGTCATCGTCAACCTCGCCCGCACTGGTAAGTGTCGCCGGAGGCGGTAGTCAGTTGGGCGATGGCGGCCCTGCAACGCAGGCGGCGTTCGGCCAACCCGTCGACGTTGCGATCGATGGGCAAGGCAATACCTACGTCGCCGACGTCGGGCATGCCCGCGTCAGGAAGATCTCCGGCAATGGAACCATCACCACCGTGGCGGGCAACGGCTCGACGGTATACAGCGGCGATGGTGGGGCTGCGACTGCGGCAGGCATGCAGCCGGCTGCCATCGCAATGGATGCCGCTGGAAACCTCTACATCGCCGACCATGCTGGTTCGCGGATACGCAAGGTCACCCAGAACGGCATCATTTCCACGATCGCAGGCACCGGTACGCGTGGCTACAGCGGCGATGGCGGGCCGGCCACGGCTGCACGGCTCTATGACCCTGCGGATGTGGAAGTCGATGCCGCAGGCAACGTCTACATCGCAGACTTTGGCAACCATCGCATTCGCCGGATCACGCCGGGCGGCACGATCACCACGATAGCCGGCACGGGAGCAAATGGGTATGGCGGCATGGGTGGACCTGCCACGCAGGCCGACCTCGGCAATCCAGTGGGCCTTGCCGTCTCGTCGCGGGGCGACATCTACGTGGTGCATGACTTCCTGGTCAGCCGGATAGACCGCGACGGCACCATCATGACGGTTGCGGGCAATGGAATGTTCAGCGGCGATCCGGCCGCTACCAGCAGGATGGACAACGTCCGTGACGTCGCGATCGACGGAAGGGACAATGTCTATATCTCGACGAGCCATACCATCCAGATGGTCACGCCGGAGGGCGGTATGCACCATGTGGCAGGCACGCAGGACACGCGTGACGGCCGGCGGAACACGACCTACGGCTTTGGTGGCGATGGCGGTCCCGCGACCCAGGCGTTGCTCTACGGTCCGTCGGGCATCGCGCTGGATGCCACGGGCAGCCTGCTGATCGCCGACAGGTACAACGCGCGTGTCCGTCGCCTCGATCCGGTTCCGCACCCTCAGCCGCCGCCCGGTATCGGTGCCTTCTTCGGCCAGATCAACCGCTACGCCAATTCCTACAAGGACATGGTGACCGGCGACTTCAATGCCGATGGTCGTGACGATGTCGCGTTCTCCACGGCGAAGAACGCCTCGAACGAGCAGAGCGGCAACATCCCGAGCCGGGTAGGGATCATGCTGCAGACCGCTGAGGGGAAGTTGTCGGCACCCGCATACGTCGACTTTCCGGCCGTCGTCCGGCCTCCCTCCATCGAGGATTTTCATGGAGGCGGCCTGGCGGTCACCGATATCGACGGCGACCGCATTGCGGACATCCTGATCGCGCAGGGGAACGGCATTGGTCTGATCAGGGGATCACGGGCGGGACCGTTCCAACTCGTGTCGTTCAGTGGCCATCACGGCGCGCCGGCGGACCGGCTGCTGGTGATGGACGTCAATCGCGATGGCAGCAAGGATGTGGTCGCGCGCAGCCTGGAGGCGCCCGGCAGCACGCAAGCAGGCCTGAGTGTTTACCTGGGCAGTGGGCCGCACGCGTTCCGTCGGGACTTCATCGCGCTGCCGTTCCTTCCGTTCGGCAGCATGGCGGCCGGTGATTTCAGCGGGGACGGGTTGCCTGACCTCGTGCTGGGCTACACCGTTACCGGCGCGGATGATGGCGGCGCCGCACTGCTCCTGCACGACGGCCAGTCCGGCTTCCTGTCTGCCGCCCTTTATCCCGCGTCCGGCAACGGAAAAGCGAATCTGGCAGTGGGAGACCTGGATGGCGATGGCATGCTCGACATCGCGGTCACGCGCAATCGCACGAGGACGAATGCAGACGTACATATCCTCTACCAGCGGTTTGCCGGGCAGTTCCAGAGGATCGCGCTGGCGACCGCTCCCGAGCCGGACAACCTGCTGATTGCGGACGTCGATCGTGACGGCCGACAGGATCTGATCGTCCTCCACGTGAACAATGCTTCATTCGGTTATTTCCAGCAGAGTCCGTCGCGCGGCCTGACCACCGAGGCACGCTATGCCGGAGGTGGCAGCTACAACTACGCGTTCAATCCCGTTGCGATCGGCGACGTCAATGGCGATGGCCATCTCGACTTGGTGCTTCGCGAAGGCAACAGCGGCGTCTATGTGCGCACCGGTACCGGGCGCAAGGTTGGATTCCGCGTCAACGGCGGTCAACCCATGGTGCCCTCCGGCAACGGCGGCAACATGCCGCTCATCCCGCCGGTATCGGGTGCTTCAGCGTCAGTGGCACTTCCGAAACTCCCTGTAGTCGATACACCCACGCCCCTCGTCAACCATCGCGCGGGTGCATTAGCGGGGGACGCGCGTGCGCTACGGAGATGGGCGCCACAGATGGCTATCCGGCGCGCCCGACAGGCCATCCATGCATGGATGGCGGGCTTAGTCGCATTCGGCGAGGGCTTGTTTGATGGATCGCGCGCGGAAGAGCGCACGTCATCGCAATACCAGAACATTCCTTCGCCGTCGCCGACGCTGGTCCCGATGAAGCCTGTGCCGGCAACCTTCGCGCGCCCCTTGCGCGCCGGCCGCTCCGCGGTCTGCGACCATCTGCGCTGATGAAGGATGGCGCGCGCGGCAGTCGAAGGCGCCAAGCCGGCCTGTGCAACATCGTGTAGCGTCGCTGGCGGGTGACGGTTCCTCAGCATCGACGATATGGACGCGCGCTACGCACAGATGCCGATGCGCGCGGTGTGGCGCAAGGAGGCGCCGCCGGGTCCGGCGGGGCGCGCGTTCATTGCGCAACTGCACCGCGGGTAGCGCCGCGCATTCAGTCGGGTGAAACCGCGTCGACATCGCTGACCGTGAGGTCGCGCGTGTCAACGCCGGCGCGGATGGGGCGTTGAACCCTTGTCGTCCCTCGGAGCCCGCGATGATCCGCCGCGAAACCCTCAGCACCGCCCACCGCTTCGGCCTGGGCGCGCGACCCGGCACGCTGGACCGCATCGGCGATCCGCGGCGCTGGCTGCATGCCCAGCTCGATGCGCCCGCAGTCGTGCCGCCACCGGCCTTGCCGGGCAGTGCGTATTATCTTCGGCAGGAATACGACTACCTGCGTGCGCGGCGCGAAGCACGCAGCAATGACGGCGATGCCGCGATGGGATTCCGCGAGCGCTTCGGCCGATCGCAATGGGCGGAACTGGGTTGGCGGTACCGGCAGGCGGTCGCCACCGAGCAGGATTTCGTCGAACGGCTGGTGCGGTTCTGGTCGAACCACTTCGCCGTCTCCGCCGACAAGCGGACGGCGGCGCTGTATGCCGCACCCATGGAACGCGAAGCGATACGCCCGCACGTGGCGGGCCACTTCGCCGACCTGCTGATCGCGGTGGAACAGCATCCCGCCATGCTGCGCTACCTGGACAACGTCCGCTCGGTGGGCGAGCAGTCGCGCCTGGCGCAGCGCCAGCGTCGCAACAGCGAAGACGACGACATGCCGCGCTCGGGCCTCAACGAGAACCTGGCGCGCGAGATCCTTGAGCTGCACACGCTCGGTGTCGACGGCGGCTACACGCAGGACGACGTGCGCGAACTCGCGCGTGCGATCACCGGCTGGAGCGTGCCGTTGCCGCGCGATCTCGACGCGGGCGCCACCACGGCGTTCCGGTTCCGCGCAAACGCGCACGAGGCCGGCGCACGCCGGGTGCTCGGGCAGCGCTATGCGGCAGCGGGCGAAGCTCAGGGCCGGACCATCCTGCGTGACCTGGCGCTGCACCCTGCCACCGCGCGCCACGTCTGCGGCAAGTTGGCGCGGCATTTCGTCAGCGACGCACCGCCGCGCACGCTGGTGGATCGCATGGCCGACGCGTGGATGCGCAGCGGCGGCGCGTTGCGTCCCGTATACGCGGCGATGATCGACAGTCCCGACGCCTGGGCGGCCGACGCGCGCAAGCTGAAGACGCCGGACGATTTCGTCGTGTCGGCGCTGCGCGCCACCGGCACGCTACCGGGCGACCCACCGCGCGCGCTGATCGGCTTGCTGGGCAGGTTGGGGCAGCCGCCGTTCACGCCGCGCTCGCCGGCCGGCTTTGCCGACGAGGCGGCGGAGTGGAGTGGCGCCGACGCGGTGTGGAAGCGCATCCAGGCAGCGCAGGCGCTGGCCGACACCGTTGCAGATCCGGATCCGCTGCGCATCGCCGACGGCCTGTTCGGCCCGCACCTGGATGCGGACACCGCACAGGCGCTGCGCCGTGCCGAGTCACCGCGGGAAGGGCTGGCACTGCTGTTCGCCAGTCCCGCCTTCCAGTGGAGGAGTTGACCATGAAACTGACCCGACGCCATTTCCTCGCGGCCGGGGCTGCCGCGACCACGCTCAGCCTGTCGCCGCGACTGGCGCGCGCCGCCGATGCGCAGGACACACGCTTGCTTGTCGTGCTGCTGCGCGGCGGTCTGGACGGGATGCATGCCGTCATCCCGGTCGGCGATCCGCACCTGGCGAGCGTGCGCGGCGCGCTGATGGTGAAGGAGGCTCGCCGGCTCGATGCCGACTTCGCCCTGCATCCGGCGCTGGCGTTCTGCCATGAACTGCACGCACGCCGCGAATGGTTGCCGGTCGTCGCCGTGGCGCCGCCGTATCGCCAGCGCTCGCACTTCGAGGCGCAGGACAACCTGGAGAACGGCACCGCGGCCGGCGGTGCGTCCAGCGGCTGGCTCAACCGCTGCGTGGCCGCGCTGCCGGCGTCGCGCGCCCTGTCGGTCAGCGCGGTGATGCCGCTGATCCTGCGCGGCCCCGCCGAGGCGACCACGTGGTCGCCGCCGCTGCCCGAGGACGTCAACCCGATCCTGCTGCAGCGCCTGCGGACGCTGTATGCCGCCGATGCGCAGCTGGCGCATCCGTTCCAGCAGGCCGTGGCCGCGCAGGGCATGCAGGGCGGCGGCAATGTCGCGCGGCTGCCGCAGGCGATGGCGGCCGCGGCGCGGTTCATGGCGCCGGCCGACGGTCCGCGCATCGGCTTCGTCGAGAACAGCGGCTGGGATACGCATGCCCAGCAGGGTCCGGTGCTGGCGCGCAAGCTGGCCGAACTGGACCAGGGCCTGCGCCAGTTCCACGAGGGCATCGGCACGCAGTGGTCGCGCACGGTGGTGATGGTGGTGACCGAATTCGGCCGCACGGCCGCCGTCAATGGCTCCGGCGGTACCGATCACGGCATCGGGACGCTGGCGATGCTGGCCGGCGGTGCCGTCGCCGGCGGTCGCGTTGCCGGCGACTGGCCGGGCCTGTCGCCGTCGCAGCTCAACGAGGGCCGCGACCTGCGTGCGACGACGGACCTGCGCAGCGTCTTCAAGGGCGTGCTGGGTGACCACCTGGGCATCGCCCGCGCGGTGCTGGATGCACGGGTGTTCCCCGACAGCGGCAGTGCGACCGCGATGGCGGGCCTGCTGCGCGGCTGAGCGTCAGGTCGCCGCCTGGCGCAGTTCGCCGCGGGCCAGCGAGGTGGCTTCGTCGACTTCCATCGGACGGCCGAAGAAATAGCCCTGCATCTCGTCGCAGCCCATCTGCTGCAGCGCGCGCATCTGTTCGGCCGTCTCCACCCCCTCGGCGATGGTGCGCAGGCCCATCTCGTGCGCCAGCACGAGGATGGTGCGCGCGATCGCGCGGTCGGTGCTCTCGGCGGCGATGCCGTCGACGAAGCTGCGGTCGATCTTGATGATGTCCAGCGGCAGGCGCTGCAGGTAGGACATGCTGGAGTAGCCGGTGCCGAAATCGTCCAGCGCCAGCCGCACGCCCAGGCCGTGCAGCGTCTGCAGCATCTGCTGCGCGGCGCCCATGTCTTCCACCAGCACGCTTTCGGTGAGTTCCAGGGTCAGGGCGTCGGCCGGCAGTTCGTGGCGCCGCAGGCACTCGGCGATCCACGGCGCCAGCGTGGGTTGGCCCAGCTGGCTGGGCGACAGGTTGACCGCCATGCCCAGCGTCCGCAGGCCCATGCCGCGCCAGTGCGCCAGCTGCTGGCAGGCCTGTTCCAGCACGAAGTGGCCGATGTCCTCCATCAGCCCCGCGCTTTCCGCCAGCGGAATGAAGACCGACGGCGGCACCTCCCCCCAGGCCGGATGCCGCCAGCGCGCGAGGGCCTCGAACCCGGTGAGCAGCGAGGTATCGCCGGCCACCACCGGCTGGTAGACGAGCCGCAACTGGCCGCGCGCCACCGCCTCGCGCAGCGCGGTGACGCGGCTCAGGCGGTCGTTGGCTTCCTGCTGGGCGCTGGCCGATGGGAGCCGCACCTGGTTGCGGCCGGCACGCTTGGCCAGGTGGCGGGCGTCGTCGGCGCTGCGCAGCAGCGTCTGCAGGTCGGCGCCGTGTTCGGGCGCGTGCGCCAGCCCGATGCTGGCGGTGACGGTGAACGACGGATGCGTGGAGTACAGCGCGATGGGCTGGCCCACGGCGCGGCGGATGTCTTCGGCCAGCCGCGTGAGCTGGTCGATGTCGACGTCGGGGAAGTGGGCGAGGAAGCCCTCGCCGCCGTAACGGTAGACGCTGCCCTGGCCATCGCAGGCCGCCAGGATGCGCTGGCCCATGCGCCGCAGCACTTCGTCGCCGCCGTCGTGGCCGAACGAATCGTTGACCATGCCGAAGCCGTCCAGGTCGACAATGGCCAGGCTGTGGCCGTACGCCGAGGGCAGGGCGATCCGCTCGTTGATCTGGTTGGCCTGCGCCGAGAAGCGGGGCAGGCCGGTGGCGCTGTCCAGCGCGGCCGCGTCGTTGAGGCGGCGCTGCGCGTCGAGACGGCGCTCGGTTTCCAGCAGCAGCGAGCGCGCGGTTTCGGCCGCTTCCGACGAACGCCGGCGCGAGATGTCGAGCAGGAACAGCACGAACGCGATCAGCAGGCCGCTGCTGAGGCCGCCGACGATCAGCGCCCGCGGCAGCGTGAACGAGGTCAGCGCGGGTGGCGCCCACAGTTCGAGCTGCACCTCGTGGCCGGGCAGGACGACGCGCTCGATCGACAGCGGTGCGCCCCGCGGCTGGCCCTGCTCCAGCGTCGGCATGCCGGCGGCCGTCGCCCGCACCGGTCGGTCTGACAGCACCGCCTTGCTCAGCGTCCTGACGAAGTCGTCCAGCGCGATGAACGCCTGCGTCCGCCGCCCGGGCGTGTCGACGGTCAGCCACCAACCGCCGTCGACCGCCTGCAGGTGGCCGGCATCGGCGACCGGCACCGGCGGCGAGGGCGCCACCGGCGCCTCGAAACCGGGCAGCACCCAGCGGAACTCGCTGCCGTCGCCCACGCTGCGCACCACCCGGAACGCGGCGAACGCCTGCACCATGTCGGCGACGTAGTGGTCGAACAGGGTCTGCGCGGCGGCGGGCTGGGCGGCGGCCAGCGAGACCGACAGCTGGCGCAGGGCGCCGCGGCGCAGTTCGATGCCGCGCATGAAGGTCGGTGTCGAGGTCGCGGCCTGCGTCTTCATGATGTTGCGCGCCATCGCATCGCGGTCGGCGGTGGCGGCGCTCCAGTACAGGCCGCCCAGCACCAGCGCCGCCGCCATCGGCAGCACGCCGAACAGGCGCTCGCGCAGCGAGTTCTCGCCGGCGACGGCCAGCGCCAGCCCCAGCGCCACCAGTTGCGCCGACGCCGTCAGCGAGACCTGGTAGATCGACAGGCCTTCGCGGTGGTACGGCAACTGGATCAGCAGGCCCAGCGCCGCCATGCCGGCGACAGACGCCATTGCGATGCCGAGGCCGCGGGTGATGCCCCAGCGCAGGTTCTCCCAGCGCTGCAGCGATTGCGGCAGCGCGGCCACCGCCAGCCAGGCGGTCAGCACGCCATAGTCGGTATAGCCGCCGATCAGCGGCGTGGTCGCGCGCGGCAGCCAGCCCAGCCGGTGCAGCAGCGCGTTGGCCGGCGTGGTGATGTCGCCCAGGGTCTGCAGCAGCGTGAGCAGCACGGGCACGGTGACCACGGACAGGATGATCCAGGCCGCACGTTCCTCGCCCCGATGGCGCAGCAGCAGGGCCAGCGCCACCAGCGCCACGCACAGCGTGGAGATCGGGCGCATCGGCGGGAAGTCCACGCCCATCTTGCCGACCAGGCTGCCCGGGACATGCCAGCCGACCAGGGCGATCACCGCGAACGCCAGCACGAAGGCCACCAGTTCCGTACTGGTCTCCAGCGAGCGGCCGGCACGCAGCGACGGCGTGTACACCAGCAGGAACATCGCCAGCGCCGACAGCGACAGCGACCAGCTGATCTCCGCCGCCGCACCGCCGGCCTGCAGGGCGCCCAGCACCGGCTGTATCGCCAGCAGCAGCAGCGCGGCGGCGAAGACGCGCATCACGAACTCGGGCCAGAAGCCACGGCAGACCCGCATCCAGGCGATGATCGTGGCGGCCGTCAGCACCAGGCAGGTGCCCAGCGCGTGGAACTGCCACAGGTGGATCAGCAGCAGCGCGGTCAGCAGCCCGGCCACCGCCAGCCGCACCGGCCGCTGCGTGCTGCGCCAGGTGGCGATGGCCACCAGCACGCCCACCACCGGCACGCTGTCGTCGAGGACATGGCCGTCGCCGGCGTCCACCAGGATGAACGCGGCGGCCAACAGCCACGCGAACGCAGCCGCAAAGCGCTGCGCCCACTGGACGGGACGCCGAAGGTCCTGGTGTATTGCCAATGCATTCCCCTGCGGGGCCGACGCCCCGTGGCACTGTGATACCCAAATCACCGGCAAGCCGCAAGCACGGTCGTGTTGTTCCTCGAATGCAGCCGGCATGTCGCAGGCAAGGATGTCCTGGCGTGAGCCGCCACCGATGGCGCACGGACGAAATGCGTGTAGTGCGCGCGCCATCGGTGGCGTTCCCGTGCACCGACAGCGTGTCGCCCCGCGGGTTCGGTGCACCGGCATTGGCGTGTGCCGCTTGCGGAGATGCACGGCGCAGGGCTGTGACCGGCGTCGCTCTTTACGTGCGCCCGCGGATCGCGCGCGCCACCCCTCCGCCTGCCTGAACACGTACGCCCCGGTCCTGATGCGTCGCGCGCGGCATGGGCGACAGACGACGCTGGATATGTCGGCCAGCCCCGTGCCGACGCCGTGCGCGCTTGCCTGGTCCCGTCCGGGGAACTGGCAGGGGCCGCAGCCGCATGGACGTCCGCGCTAGAGTGGGGCACCACCACCGGGGAGTGCCGTCATGCCGATCGAACTGAAGATGCTCGCCTGGTCCGTCGCGCTGGGGCTGGTCCACGTGCTGCTGGGCGCGGCGCTGATCACCCGGCAGCGCGGGCTGGGCTGGAATGTCGGCGCACGCGACGCGACGTTGCCGCCGCCGACCGGTGTGGCCGCGCGGGTCGACCGCGCGCTGCGCAACTTCCTGGAGACGTTTCCGTTCTTCGCCGCCGCCGCGCTCGCGGTGGTGGTGCTGGAGCGGGGCGATGCCACCACGGCGCTGGGTGCGCAGTGCTATTTCTGGGCGCGGCTGGCCTATGTGCCGGTGTATGCCGCCGGCATTCCCTACCTGCGCACGCTGATCTGGGGCGTGTCGCTGTGGGGCCTGCTGCAGCTGCTGTGGGCGCTGTTGTAAGCGGTGCGCGCGGCGGATTCATCGCACGGTGGGTCCGCGCGCCGGGTTTGACCCTAGACTAGCCGCTCCCCTTCATGCCCGGCCTTCGCGGCCTGGCGTCGTGACGTGATCGACCGGATGTTGTCCCGCCCTCCTTTTCTTGCCCGTGCTGCGTTGCTGACCGTCGTGCTGTTGGCCGCCTGTCGTCCGCCGGACCAGGACGCTGCACCCGATGCCATGGCCGAAGCCCCGACCGCCGCGGCGCCGGCGCAGGACACCCCGGCGCAGCAGGCGGAACGCGGCGATGGTGCGGTCTCGTCCGGTCCGCCGGCCGCGCCGGCCAAGGCACCGGCGGAAGGGTTGCCGACCGACTGGCCGACCGCGACGGTGGCGTCCGGCGAGGCCCGGGTCAGCTGCCAGGCCGAATACAACACCGACAGCGGCGATGGCGCCCCGCTGCAGTCGCTCGCCTTCTTCAGCGTGGTCGACGCGTTGTCGCCGTGCCAGAAGGGCGGCGTGCTGCGGCTGCGCTATCAGGGCAAGATCGCCGCCGATTTCACCGATCTGGTCGCGCGGGTGGCCGACATCGCCGGCCGCATGGGCATCCACAAGCGCATCCTCGACCTCGATTCGGCCGGCGGACAGGTCGAGGACGCGATCAAGGCCGGCGACGTCATCGGCGCGGATGGCTGGACCATCTGGGTACGCGAGGGTTCGATCTGCCACAGCGCCTGCGTTTTCGTGCTGGGGGCGGGCGACAACCGCCTGATCTCCGGCAAGGTGGGCGTGCACCGCATCATCCGCATGAGCTCCACCGCCACCACGCGCGCCGAGCTCAACGACGAACTGCGCGGTGTCTACGGGCGCGTCAAGGACTACCTGGAGCGCAACGGCGTGGCGGTCGCGATCGCCGACCTGATGATGACGGTGCCCAACCGCCGCCTGCGCCTGCTGAGCAAGGACGAACTGCAGGAATACGGCCTGGACGGCACCAACGCCGCGCAGGACGACCTGGACCGGCTGCGGCTGATGCGTCGCTGCGGCGAGGACTTCGTGCTGCGTCGCGATGCCTTCATGCGCAGCTTCGATGGCGAGTGCAAGACCGCCGGCGCGGGGCTGGACGAGATGCAGGCCTGCGGACTGGCGCTGCGCACGCGGTTCGGCTTCCCGGATGCCGAATGCCCGACCGACAGCCCGCTGTCCGAGTTCGACCGCATGGCCGACAGTGACGAGGCGCCGGTGTTGCCTGAATTGCCTGCGGAGGCGTCGGGGACGTCGCCGTAGGGGACGAGGGGAGGCCAGCGCTGCGATTGCGTGGTCGTCGGCAGACGCAAAGGCAACAGCGCCCCTCATCCGCCTTCGGCACCTTTATCTCTTGGCGATCTGCCAGATTAGATGCCGAGAGCCGGCGTGGTCGAGCGTCACACCTTGGGTGCTACGACCGCGGGAGAGCAAGCTCGCCACGCCGGAATCTCCCTGCACACGCCCGAACAGT
>NZ_JAKZBW010000029.1:0-57337 GCF_022539275.1 Pseudoxanthomonas sp. LH2527
AAAAGCCCCGCCGACCTCCCCCTGGTCTGCGGGGCTTTTTATTGCCTGTCGTGTGCCGCAGGGCGTCTGCGCTACCTTGCGTGCAGTCCTGACCGGGGGTGAGCCATGAGTGCGACGTTCGCCGAGATGTTCCAGCTGGCCATGCCGTGGTGGGCGTTCGTGCTGCGGGCCTGCGTGGTGTACTTCATCCTGCTGGCGATGATCCGGATGACCGGCAAGCGCACGATGGGACAGTTCACGCCCTTCGACATGTTGCTGGTGGTACTGCTCGGCAACGCCGTGCAGAACGCGCTGCTCGGCGCCGACACTTCGGTGGGCGGTGGCCTGCTGCTCGCGGCCACGCTGATCGCGCTGAACTGGACCGTGGGCCTGGTATCGGCACGCTCGCCAAAGCTGGAGCGCTGGGTGGAAGGCGCGCCGGTATTGCTCGCACGCGACGGGCAGGTCTATCGCGACGTGCTGCGCCGCGAACTGATCAGCCGCGAGGATTTCGAGAAGGCGATGCGCGAAGCGGGTTGCCTGGACATGGCCGACATCCGCCTGGCCGTGCTGGAGAACAACGGGCATATCACGGTGGTGGGGCGGAAGCCCTGACCGCTGCTGTAGGAGCGACGTGAGTCGCGACCACAGGTCATCCGATGCGCAGGATTCGGATCAGCTCGCACGAACAGCGAAGACGTCGCTCTCTGGCTAGGCCTGATTGCCTTGTGGCATTAGGATTCTCGGGGGCGCGTGGTCGCGACTGACGTCGCTCCTACAGTCGCTCCCACAAGAGCCGGCTCAGGCCCGTTCGGCCAGCCAATCGCGCGGGCGCAGGTAGTCCGTCAGGCGCTGCTCGTCGCTGCCGTCCTCCGGCGCGTAGCCGTATTCCCAGCGCACCAGCGGCGGCAGGCTCATCAGGATGGACTCGGCGCGGCCGCCGCTCTGCAGGCCGAACAGCGTGCCGCGGTCGTAGACCAGGTTGAACTCGACATAGCGGCCGCGACGGTAGAGCTGGAACTGCCGCTCACGCTCGCCGTATGGCGTGTCCTTGCGGCGCGCGACGATGGGCAGGTAGGCATCGAGGAAGCCGTCGCCGACGGCACGCAGGTAGCCGAAGTCGCGTTCGACGTCCTCGCTCAGGTCGTCGAAGAACAGTCCGCCCACGCCGCGGGTCTCGTTGCGGTGCTTGAGGAAGAAATACTCGTCGCACCAGCGCTTGTGCGCGTCGTAACGCGCCTGGCCGCCGAAGGGCTCGCACAGGTCGCGTGCGGTCTGGTGCCAGTGATGCACGTCTTCGTCGACCGGATAGAACGGCGTCAGGTCGAAGCCGCCGCCGAACCACCACGCCACCGTTTCGCCCTCGCGCTCGGCGCGGAAGTGGCGCACGTTGGCGTGCGTGGTGGGCAGGTGTGGATTGCGCGGATGGAACACCAGCGACACGCCGACCGCACGCCAGGATGCGCCGGCAAGTTCCGGGCGATGGGCGGAGGCCGAGGGCGGCAGCCGGTCGCCGGATACGTCGGAAAATCCGATGCCTGCCTGCTCGAACACGGCGCCGTCGCGCAGCACGCGCGTGCGACCGCCGCCGCGGATCGGCGAGGGATCGCCGGGCGGACGCGCCCAAGCATCCTCGCGGAAGCGCGCGCCGCCGTCGGCGGCTTCGATGGCAGCGCAGATGCGGTCCTGCAGGTCGGTCAGATAATCGCGGACAGGCGTGATGTCGTTCATGCCGCGCATTCTACCGGGGCGTCCGGAGCGGCCCGAATTCCGCCCGCACGTCCGGCCTGCACAGCTGCCAGACCACCAGTCCGTGCAGCACGGCGAACACCAGCGCGCTGCCCCACAGCGTGGCCAGCGTCAGCAGGTGCAGCGCCGCGAGTTCCTGCTGCAGCTGCGCGAGCCCCGGTTGCCCCGGCAGCGCCTGCACCCAGGAGAACGTCGCGTCGATCACCGCGATGCCGGCAAAGTTCACCGCCGCGCCCAGCACCATGAACAGCACGAAGCCCCACCAGCCCCACGCCCGCCGGCGCAGCAGCCCGACCGACACCGCCAGGAACGCGAGGCTGACCACGAGGAAGCCGACCGCGATCGTCGTCAGGTGGGTAAGCACCCACAGCGCGGGCGCGGGGATCGGTTGTGTGGCCAGGAAGTCCAGCACCGCGCCGGTATCCACCTGCCCGAGCAGGACCAGCGCCGCGATCACCTGCAGCACGGCGTACAGCGTGGCGAGGATGCCCAGCGCGATCGACACCTTCGCCGTGACGGTGACGAAAGCCGACGGCGCGGCGGTGGCTGGCGTGGACACCACCGCTTACTTCAGGTTCTGCTCGAACAGCTTCAGCACGCGCTTGTACTCGTCCAGCCACGAGTCCGAGCGGGTGAAGCCATGGCGTTCCAGCGGATACGCCGCCAGTTCCCAGTTGTCCTTGCGCAGCTCGATCAGCTTCTGCGTCAGCACCACCGAGTCCTTGAAGAACACGTTGTCGTCGATCATGCCGTGCGCGATCAGCAGGTGGTCCTGCAGGCCGGCGGCGTACTCGATCGGCGACGAGGCGCGGTAGGCCTCCGGGTCCAGTTCCGGCGTGTTGAGGATGTTGCTGGTGTACTCGTGGTTGTACTGGGTCCAGTCCACCACCGGCCGCAGCGCTGCGCCGGCCTTGAATTTGCCGGGTTCGCGGAACAGCGCCATGAATGTCATGAAGCCGCCGTAGCTGCCGCCGTAGATGCCGGCGCGGTCGCGGTCGCCCTGCTTCTGCTCGACCAGCCAGTCCAGGCCGTCCAGGTAATCCTCGAGTTCGGGATGGCCCATGTTGCGGTAGATCGCGGTGCGCCAGTCGCGGCCGTAGCCCTCGCTGGCGCGGTAGTCCAGATCCAGCACGATGTAGCCGCGTTCCACCAGCAGGTGGTGGAACATCTGCTCGCGGAAGTAGTTGGGATAGCGCGCGGTGACGTTCTGCAGGTAACCCGCGCCGTGCACGAACATCACGATCGGGTAGCGCTTGCCCGGTTCCATCGTCTTCGGGCCGTAGTACTTGCCCCAGACCACGCCGGCGCCGTGCTTCGACGGCACCTGCACGTACTGCGGTTCGATCCACTCGCGCGCCTTGAACGCGGCCGTGCGGGTGTCGGTCAGTGGCCTGGCCTGGCCGCCGTCCATGCCGACGACCGAAAGCTGGGCGGGCGTGTAGCTGCGCGAGTGGCGGACCAGCAGCTGGCGACCATCCGGCGACGCGCTGAAGCTCTCGACACCGTCCAGGGCCGTGACCTCGCTGACCTGGTTGGCCGCCAGGTCCAGCCTGCAGACTTCGTAGTCGCCCGGCCAGTCGCGGTTGCACAGGAACAGGAAGCCGTTGCCGTCCGGCGCGATTTCCGGCTCGGAGACCTCCCATTTGCCGGTCGTGCGGGCGCGGAACTTCTCCGCGCCGCTGGCGGTGTACAGGTGCGAATAGCCCGATTCTTCGGACAGCAGCCACAGCGTGCGGTTGTCCGGCAGCCAGCCGAACTCGTTGAAGCTCCAGTTGATCCACGCGTCATCGGTCAGGCGATGGCGTGGCTGCAGCCTGGCGCCCGGCAGGTCGACCGTGGCGATCCAGCGGTCCTTGTTGTCCACGGCGTGGACCTGCACGGCGACCTGGTTGCCATCGTTCGTCCAGGCCACGGCGTCGCCGTCGCGACCGCCTTCCACACGCACGTCGCGGTTGCCCTTCATCGGCTCCTTGCCGGCGGCCTTGCGCAGCGATGCGAGCGGGTCCCGGTCGATGCCGGGCAGCGGGTCGAATGCGAGCGGCTTGACGCTGCCGTCGGCCAGGTCCACGCGCCACAGCGCATGCGGCAACGGCGCATTGCGGCCCACCCGGGTGCGGACGTCCTGGAATTCCTCGTAGCCGGATTCGGTGACGTACAGCGGCATCTTGCCGCCCTGTCCGGCGTCGGCGCCCTTCTTGCGGGTCACCACCAGCAGCCAGCGGCCGTTCGGCGACAGCGAACTGGATTCGATCTCGACCTCGGTGCCCAGGTAGATCGGCGTCGGGGCGCGGGTGAGGTCGGCCTTGCGCCAGGCTTCCGCCTGCTTCTGCGCGGCCTCGCGCTGGGCGCGGTCGTCGGCCAGCGTGCGCAGGGTGCGCAGCTGCTGCTCGCGCAGCGCGTCGGCCTTCGGCGGCGCCAGCGGATCGCGCTCGGCCTTGAGCTCGGCAACCGTCGAGGTGCCGCTGCCGGCGGTCCAGCGGTACCAGCGCGTCCCGGTGCGCCAGAGCACCGCGCCGTCGTGGGCGAAGCGCGCCTGCTGTTCGGCTTCGTTGGTGCGGGTGACCTGGGTCAGCGCGCCGCTGCGCAGGTCGCGCACGAACAGGTCGCCGTTGCGCGTCAGCAGCATGCGCTGGCGGGTGGCGTCGTAGACCCGGCCGGCCGCATCCAGTCCTGCGCGCTGGTCATCGCCGACGCGGCGTGCGGCGCCGCCATCGAGCGACTGCTCGAACGTGTCGCGCACCTGGCTGGCATCGCGCTTGAGTTCGTACTGCACCTGCCTGCCGTCCCACGTCCACCAGGCGCGTTCGACCGGCGGCCCGATCCAGTCCGGTTCCGCCATGGCCTGTTCGATCGTCAGCGGCGCGGACGTCTGGGCGTGCGCCGGGGCGGCGAGGGCGAGCGGCAGCAACAAGGCGAGCAGGGCGGGGCGCATCGGGCATCCGTTAGTGCGAGGTGAAGAGCGCAAGATTACCAGTCCCGTCGCGCGGTTCCGGCCGCCGATGGTCATGCCCCGGCGTGAACGCGTGCGGGTTTCGCGCCTATCGCATTTCCCGCACAATCCCCGCTTGTCCACACGCGGGGCGCGACACGCGCGGATGCAAGCCTACGTCTACAAGAGCCAGCGCAAGGCCGACACGTTCGTCTACCTGGCGAAGCGCGATGATTTCACCCTCGTGCCCGAGCCGCTGCGCAGCCAGTTGGGCGAGTTGTCGTTCGTGCTGGAAGTGGCCCTGACGCCCGACCGCAAGCTGGCGCGCGAGGATGCCGCCGTCGTCCGCGAAAACCTCTCGGCACGCGGCTTCCATGTGCAGTTCCCGCCGCCGCTCGATCCCCGCGTCCGTCCCGATGCCTGAGTCGCGCCTGCAGACCCGCCCGATCGCCGCCGCCGCTGTCCTGGCCGGCATGCTGCTGGCTGCCGGTGGCGGCTGGGTCGGCGGCGTGGTCGCGGCGCTCGCCGCCTGCCTGGCGCAGCCGGCGGTCGCGCTGGGCGTGTCGTGGCTTCGCGGCACCCGGGTGCTGGCGCCCGCCCGTGCGTGGCGCGAAGACCTGCCTGCCTTGTTGCTGGCCTGGGCGGTCGCGTTTGCCGGCAGCGCCGCGCTGCTGGCCTGGCCGCTGGCCTCGTTGCGCGACAGCGGCAGCCTGCCGGCGGCACTGGGCGTCAGTGCCGTGGTCGGCGCGGTGATCGTGGGACTGTGGCGGACCTGGCCGCTGTGGCACGGGCTGGAACGCGATGGCGGCGCCCTGTCCGCACACTGGCGTGGCCTGGTCGAACGCGACTTCCATGCCTGGCGCGGCCTTGCCGTGGCGAGCCTGCTGGCGCTCGCGGTCGGCGGCGGACTCTGCCTGGCCTGGCCCGCCCTGCTGCCCGAGGCGGCACGTGCCGGCGTGGCAGTGGCCTATGCGCTGCTGCTGCCGGTGCTGCACTGGGGTGTGCAGCGCCTCGACGGTGCGGGCGTGCTGCCGGTGGTCGAGATGCCGGATCACCGCGAGGACGACGCCTTCGCGGTGCCCGCCAGCGAGGCCGCCGCCGAGGTTTTCGATCTGGAACAGGCACTGTTCGATGCCGCCCGTTCCGGTCGCGTGGACCGCGCGCTGGAGCTGATCGAAGCCGGCGCGGACCCGCATGCGCTGCCCGCCGAAGGCGCGCGCGACCAGCGCAGCCTCGGCGCGCTGGCGGCGGTGCTGCCCGACCTGCGCCTGCTGCGCACGCTGATCGCGCACGGCGTCGACCTCAACCATGCGCATGCCGGCGTCACCCCGCTGCTCGCGGCCACGCGCGACAGCTGGCACGGTCGCCCTGACGCCGTCACCACGCTGCTGGCCAACGGCGCCGACCCGCGCATCGCCGATGCCGAGGGCAACACGCCGCTGCACCATGCCGCCCGCAGTTCCGATCCCGGCGTGGTCGCCCTGCTGCGCGACGCCGCGGCGGAACTGGATGCGCTGAACCACGACGGCCTCACCCCGCTGGGCGTGGCCTGCGTGGCCGGCAACTGGCGACTGGCGAAGTTCCTGCTCGAGCGCGGCGCGCGGCCCGATCCGCAGGGCGGGCAACCGGTGCTGCTGGCGGCGGCCTCCACCGAAGAAGACGACCCCGCCGGCGTGCAGCTGCTGCTCAAGCACAAGGCCAAGGTCGATGCGCGCGATGCTCAGCGCCGCAGCGCCCTGCACGAAGCCGCGTTCGCCGGCCATGCCGACATCGCCGCCACCCTGCTGGCCGCCGGCGCCGATGTGCACGCCCGCGACGGCCAGCAGCGCACGCCGTGGCTGGATGCCGCGCGCGGCGCGCGCCTGGCGGTGCTGGAGAAGCTGGCCGAGGCAGGCGCCGACCGGCATGCCGTGGACAGCGAGCGTCGCAACGCGCTGATGCTGGCCTGCATGGCCGAACAGGCCTCGCCCGTCATCGTGCGCCGCCTGCTGGAGTGGGGCGTCGATCCCGCCTCGGCCGACACGCAGGACCGTCGCGCGGTCGATGTCGCCGCCGAAGCCGGACGCTGGGCGCTGGTCTCCGCGCTGGATCCGGGTTACGCGCTGCCGACCGCAGTGGCGACCGCCGAAGACGAAACACCGCCCGACCGTGCCCCTGCCGCGTTGCTGCGCGAAGGTCTGGCGAGCGGGCAGTTCGACGGCCTGGAAGCCCTGGCGCGACTGAGCTCGCGCGAGGAACTCGGCGCGCTGCTGCACGACAGGGAAATGCACCGGCCGGCACGGCTGGCATGGCTGTTGCGCCAGGGCGCCGACCCGGACAGCCGCAATCCGCAGGGCGACACGGTGCTGTTCGCCCTGCTCGCGCAAGGACCGGCCGGGCAACCGGCGCTGGCCACGCTGCTGGCACGCGGCGCCTCGCCGGCGGGGGCGGGCGGACTGGCCCGCTTCATGGCGGCGTGCGCGGCGGACGACCAGGCGGCGCGGACCCTGGAATCCTGTGCGCTGGATCTGCTGGAACGCGGCGCCGATCCGTTCGCGCCTTCCCCGCAGGGCGATCCGGCGCTGTCGCTGGCGGTGCGGCTGGGATGGCAACGCGTGCTCGACCGCCTGCTCGACCTCGGCGTGGATCGCGAGGCGCGCGACAGCCACGGCATGACGGCGCTGCACCTGGCGGCTGTGCTCGGCCGCGAGGCCGCGCTGAAACAGTTGATCGCGAAGGGCGCCTCGCCGGAAGCGCGCGCCGCCGACGGCCAGACGCCGCTGGGCGTCGCGCTGGCGTGCGGGCGTCGCGACCTGGCCGACTGGCTCGACTGGCGCGTCTGGTCGCTGCCACGCCGCGCGCTGCGCCCGGCCGACCTGCCGGCGGCCGCGATGGCCGGCGACCGCGATGCCGTGCGCCGGCTGCTCGACCTGGGTTTCGATGTCGATTCCCCGGACGCGCAGGGCTGCACGGCGCTGCTGCGCGCGGCCGGCGGCGGTGCCGCCACGACCGTCGAACTGCTGCTGGCGCGCGGCGCCGATCCGCAGCGTGCCGCCAACACCGGCGCAACGCCGCTGTCGGCAGCGGTGAGCATGCGCCAGGTCGAGATCGTCGGTGCGCTGCTGGCCGCCGGTGCCGACATCGAACATCGCCTGCCCGGTGGCGTCACCGTGCTGATGCTGGCCGCCGCGCTCGGACTGCCGGAAATCGCCGCCCGCCTGATCACCGCCGGCGCCAACGTGCAGGCCGGCGATGCGCAGGGGCTCACGCCGCTGCACTGCGCGGCGCTCTACGGCTTCACCGCGCGCGAGAAGCCGCGGCTGCTGGCGCTGCTGGACACGCTGCTGCTGTCCGGTGCGGAATCCGAACAGGTCGCCGCCGGCGCGGTGACGCCGCTGCTGCTGCTGTTGGGCGCACGGGCCGAACCGGGCACCGCCTGCGACGAGGAGGTCGTGCTGGCCGGCCTGGAGCGCCTGCTCGATGAAGACGTATCGCTGGATGTGCAGGATCCGCGCGGCTTCGGCCCGCTGCATCTGGCGGCGCTGCACGGCCTGCTGCGCGTGGTCAGTCGCCTGCTACGGGCCGGCGCCGATCCGGAACTGCGCGATACCTTGAACCGCACGCCGCGCGAGATCGCGGTGATGCGCGGTTTCATCGACGTCGCGGCCGAATTCGTGCCGGCCACACCGGGCGCGGGCGCGTCGATGGCGCGCTTCCTGCGCGACCGCGGCTAGCGCGCGGGCGGCAAGCCCTCGCCGGTCGCGTCGGCTTCCAGCAACTTCTCCAGGTCGCCGACCGCATCGCGCGCGGTCTGGATCACCGCACCGTCATCGTCGTAGACCAGGTACTGCGCGCGCAGCAGCTTCTCGTCGTGCTGGCGGAAACGGCGGGTGTGCTCGGCGGCCGTTTCCGGCGGCAGGCCGAGTTCCACCAGCACCTGCTGGGCCATCTCCAGGCTGGATCCCAGCGTCTCGCGATAGGCCTCCGCGCTGAGGTCCATCAATCGCCACGCATGCTGGCGGTTGCGCGCACGCGCCAGCACGCGCGCCTCCGGATACATGCGGCGGATCAGGCGCGTGGCCTTGATGTTGGTATCCGGCTCGTCCATCGCGATGACGAACACCTTCACGTGCTGCGCGCCGGCCGCCCTCAGCAGGTCCGGTCGCGTCGGGTCGCCGTAGTACAGCCGGATGTTGCCGAACCGCCGCAGCGTGTCGACGGTGTCCGGGCTGTGCTCCAGCGCGACGAACGGAATGCGCTGCGCGGTCAGCAGGCGCGCGACGATCTGGCCGAACCGGCCCATGCCCGCGATCAGCACCTGTGGCTGTTCGTCCGGAATCTCGTCGTACTGGCGCGTCGAGGCGGCCGGCCGCTTCACCCCGGCCAGCACGCGATGCAGGCCGAGCAGCAGCAGCGGTGTCAGCGCCATCGACAGGCCGACGATGGCGGTCAGCTGGTTGCGCAGCTCGATCCCCATGAGTTTCACCCGCGTCGCTTCGCTGAAGACCACGAACGCGAACTCGCCGCCCAGCCACAACGTACCCGCCAGCATCAGCGCACCGCGCGGATCCAGCCGGCCCGGCCAGCGTCCCACGCCGAACAGCAGCGCGAACTTCACCGTCAGCAGGGTCAGCACGCCGGCCGCGATCAGCTCGGGCTGCGCCGCCACCGCATCCAGGTCGATGTCCATGCCGACCGCGATGAAGAACAGGCCAAGTGCCAGGCCCTTGAACGGGTCGATCTGCGATTCCAGCTCGTGGCGGAATTCCGAATCCGACAGCAGCACGCCGGCGAGGAACGCGCCCAGGCCCGCACTCAGGCCGGCCAACTGCATGAACCAGGCGATGCCCAGCACCACCAGCAGCGCGGTGGCGGTGAACACCTCCGGCATGCGCGTGCGCGCGACGACGCGGAACAGGTGCCGCAGCACCAGCCGGCCGCCCAGGATCACCACGGTGATCGCACCGACGGCATGGAACACCATCGTCCAGGTGAGCGTCTCGTTCTTGGCGCCACCGAGCAGCGGAATGGCGGCCAGCAGCGGGATCGCCACCAGGTCCTGGAACAGCAGGATGGCGAAGCCGAGGCGGCCGTGTTCGCTGGTCAGTTCCTTGCGCTCGGACAGCAGCTGCAGGCTGACCGCGGTGGACGACAGCGCCAGGCCCAGGCCGATCACCAGTGCCGTCTTCCAATGGTGCTCGAACACCAGCGCAATGCCACCCAGCAGCAGCGCACTCAGCAGCACCTGCAATCCGCCCGCGCCGAACACCGGCTTGCGCATCACCCGCAGCCGCGAGGGCGACAGTTCCAGACCGATGACGAACAGCATCATCACCACGCCGATCTCGGCGGCGTTGAGGATGCGGTCCGCATCCCGCACCAGCGCCAGCCCGTCCGGCCCCAGCACCACGCCGGCCACCAGGTACGCCAGCACCGCGCCCAATCCGAAGCGCTTGAACACCGGCACCGCGATCACCGCGGCCAGCAGGAACACCAGCGCCAACTCCAGACCACTACCGTGCATGCATCACCTCGTGGCGATAGTATGCGGGCGACCGGGCCGGAGCGGCCCTCTTCCAGGGATCGAGGAGGACACATGAAGCAACGCGCTGCGTGGATGCTGTGCTGGCTGGCGGTGATGCTGGCCTGGGCGCCGGGGGTATCGGCGCAGGGGCCGGCCGGGGTGCGCAAGCAGGTGGAAGCCAGCATGCGGGTGACCGGAGCGATCACCATCGCCACGGACGGCAGCGTCGAGGCGGTCGATCTGGATACGCCGGAGAAACTGCCGAAGGGTATCGCCGCGTTCGTCGGCCAGAACATCGCGGGCTGGCGCTTCGAGCCCGTCGTGGTCGACGGGGTGCCGCGGCGCGCGCTGACCCGGGTGAGCGCACTGCTGGTCGGCAAGACGATCAGTGGCGGACAGATGTCCGTGACCATCCGTGGCGCCGACTTCAGCGACGACACGGTGCTGCCGGAAGCCGAGCGCGTCGCCGCCCGCCAGATGAAGGCGCCGGGTTATCCGACCGCGGCGGCAGAGGAGGGCGTGCAGGGCACCGTGTACCTGCTGGTGAAGATCGCGCGCGACGGCACCGTCGGCGACGTCTCCACCGAACAGGTCAACCTGCGCTTCGTGGCCAGCGAGCCGCAGATGAACCGTCACCGCGACCGCCTGGCCCGTGCCGCGATGGCCGCCGCGCGCGGTTGGACGTTCGCGCCGCCGACCGCGGGCGAACAGGCAGCGCAGTCGCACTGGATCGTCCGCGTGCCGGTCGATTTCAACTTTACCGGCCTGCTGCCCTACGGCCAGTGGCAGGTCTATGTGCCCGGCCCGCGGACGCGGCCCGACTGGGCGCTCGACGAAGACGCCCCCGGCTTCTCGCCCGATGCGCTGGCCGAGGGCGGCATCCGCCTGGCGGGTGGCCATCGTGGCCCGAAACTGCTGACGCCATTGGATGGGGCGTGAGTGGCCTGGTGCGTTGTGTGAAAAACGGAATGTCCGAGAAGGCAAAAGGAGAGAAACGATGATGCGCACGTGGATGGCAATGGGATTGTTGGTGTTCTCGGCGTTGGCGCAGGCGCAGGGCGCCGGCGCGGTCCGCAAGCAGCTTGAAGCCAGCCTGCTGGTGCACGGCGAGATCACGGTGGACGAACGGGGCGAGATCGCCGAGTACACGCTCAAGGACCCGGACAAGCTGCCCGCAGGCGTCGAAACGTTCGTGCGCCGCAACCTGGACGGCTGGACGTTCGAGCCGCCCAAGGTGGACGGCAAGCCGGTCAGCCTGCGGAACAACATGAGTCTGCTGCTGGTGGCGAAGAAGCTGGACGACGACAACTTCCTCATGCGGATACAGGCGACAAGCTTCTACCCCCAGTCCACGGAAGAGGGCTACGAGGTCGCCAGCAGGAAGATGGATCCCCCGCGCTACCCGCGAGCCGCGGCACAGGGCGGCGCGCAGGGGACGGTGTACCTGATCGTCAAGGTCGGGCGCGATGGGAATGTGCAGGACGTGGTGGCCGAGCAAGTGAACCTGCGCGTCGTCACCACGGAAAACATGATGGTCAAGCTCCGCGAGATGTTCGCGCAGGCATCGATCACCGCCGCCAGGAAGTGGCAGTTCACGCCCCCCACGCGCGGTGACGACGTTGACGCAGAATTCTGGTCGGTGCGCGTTCCGGTGGATTTCAACATGGGAACGCAGCGGCAAAGCTATGGCCGCTGGATGGGCTACATCCCCGGTCCCAAGGAAAAGGCCGCCTGGGTGGATCCGGACCTCGCCGAGACATCGCCCGAGGCGATGGCGGCAGGCCAGCCACGCCAACTCGGCAAGGATGGTTTGCGCCTGCTGACACCCCTGGGCAGCGGCTCTTAACCGCGCTCGGCGCGGTCCAGAAAACGAAAACGCCCCGCAATGCGGGGCGTTTTCTTGTCGCTGTTCCGTCGCCGGATCAGCGCTTCATCGAGCTGAAGAACTCGTCGTTGGACTTGGTGTTCTTCATCTTGTCCAGCAGGAACTCCATCGCCGCAATCTCGTCCATCGGGTGCAGCAGCTTGCGCAGGATCCAGATCTTCTGCAGCAGCTCCGGCTCGATCAGCAAATCCTCGCGGCGCGTACCGGAGCGGTTGATGTCGATCGCCGGATAGACGCGCTTCTCGGTGATGCGGCGGTTGAGGTGCACTTCGCTGTTGCCGGTGCCCTTGAACTCTTCGTAGATCACCTCGTCCATCTTGCTGCCGGTCTCGACCAGCGCGGTGGCGATGATGGTCAGCGAACCGCCTTCCTCGACATTGCGCGCGGCGCCGAAGAATCGCTTCGGGCGGTGCAGGGCGTTGGCATCCACACCGCCGGTCAGCACCTTGCCGGAGCTGGGCACGACGTTGTTGTAGGCGCGGGCCAGGCGGGTGATCGAGTCCAGCATGATCACCACGTCCTTCTTGTGCTCGACCAGGCGCTTGGCGCGCTCGATCACCATTTCGGCGACCTGCACGTGGCGGGCGGCCGGTTCGTCGAAGGTCGACGACACCACTTCGCCGCGCACGGTGCGCTGCATTTCGGTGACTTCTTCCGGACGCTCGTCCACCAGCAGCACGATCAGGTGCACGTCCGGGTGGTTGGTGGTGATGGCGGTGGCGATCTGCTGCATCATGATCGTCTTGCCGGCCTTGGGCGGCGACACGATCAGCGCGCGCTGGCCTTTGCCCTGCGGCGCCATCAGGTCGAGGATGCGGCCGGCGATGTCTTCCGACGAGCCGTTGCCGCGCTCCAGGGTGAAGCGGCGGCGCGGGAACAGCGGCGTCAGGTTCTCGAACAGCACCTTGTTCTTCGACGCTTCCAGCGGTTCGCCATTGATCGTGTCGATGGTCGACAGCGCGAAGTAGCGCTCGCCGTCCTTCGGCCAGCGGATGCGGCCGGCCAGGTGGTCGCCGGTGCGCAGGTTGAAGCGGCGGATCTGGCTGGGGCTGATGTAGACGTCGTCCGGACCGGCCAGGTAGCTGGCCTCGGCCGCGCGCAGGAAGCCGAAGCCGTCCGGCAGGATTTCCAGCACGCCGTCGGCGGCCACGCCTTCACCATGGCGGGTCAGCACCTTCAGCAGGGCGAAGATCACGTCCTGCTTGCGGGCGCGGGCGACGCCTTCCTGGATGTTCAGCTGTTCGGCGATGTCCAGCAGCTTGGGCGCCGGCATCCGCTTGAGGTCACCCAGCGAATACTGCGGGAAGCCTTCGGGCACGTTCGGCATCATGCGCGGCACGAAGACTTCATTGCCACCGCCGTTGGCATCCTGCGGCATGCCGTCGTTGCCCGGGCGATCGCGGTTGCGCTCGCGGCGGTTGCGGAAGCGGTCGCGGCGATTGTTGTTGTTGCCGTTGTTGAAGCGGTTGCCGTCGCGCGCGTCGCCGCCTTCCTGCGACTGTCCGCCGCCCTGGGCCTGCGAGGCCTGGGCGTCGCCGCCGCCGTCGTGGGACGGTGCGGGTGCGGGTGCGGGTGCAGGGGGGCGTTCGGTCGCGACGGGCGGCAGCGGAAGCTGCGGCGCCGGATCGGATGCGCGCTCGGCGGACGCCGGGGCGCCATCGGCGGCCGGGGTTTTCGGGGCACGGGCTTTGCGCACGCGCTTCTCGGCGGGAGCGCCGGTTTCGTTGCTGCTGTCGGACAAGGTGCGATTCCTCGCTAGGTGGCGAGCGCCGGCGTTGCGGCGGCGGGGTGAAATGAAGAGTGGGTGTTCAGATCAGATGGGTGCGGCGCATCCCCTGCGCCGGATTTCGGGTTCGACACTACCACCGGCCCGGAGGGGCGGCAAGCCGTGCGGGGGCGGCGGGTTCAAGCGGATTCAGCCTGTGGCCCCCACCTGGGCGGGGGCCTGGTGGGGCGTCAGGCGGCCTGGGTGCCCAGGGCCTTGTCGATCATCTGGGTCAGCTGGCCCTTGCCGACGGCGCCGATCTGGGTGGCCTGGATCTGGCCGTCCTTGAACAGCAGCAGCATCGGGATGGAGCGGACGTGGTACTTGATGGCGGTGGCGCGGTTCTCGTCCACATTGACCTTGGCGACCTTCAGCTTGCCGCCGTAGGTCTCGGCCAGCTCGTCCAGGACCGGCGAAATCATCTTGCACGGGCCACACCATTCGGCCCAGAAGTCCACCAGCACCGGCTCGCCGGACTGCAGCACGGCAGCATCGAAATCGGCATCGCCGACGTGGGTCACTTTGTCGCTCACGGGGATCTCCTGCGGGGTCCGCGGGCGGGCGCGGACGGGTTCGGGCCGGGACGGCCACCACTATTGGGGTAAACTGGGGCGTTCCGCGACCTTTTCAAGGTTTCCCAAGTGGTCGCGCAACCCGGCACAGGGGGCGCAGTGTGCGACGCCGGTCAGGCTGTTGCAAGCACACCCACCGCATTCATACGAGACGCGCGCGGAACACAGCGACGCAAAGAAGAAGGCATGAGCGACAAACCGTTAACCGATATCACTTTCTCTTCGTTCGACCTGCATCCGGCGCTGCTCGCCGGTCTTGAAGGCGCAGGTTTCTCCCGTTGCACGCCGATCCAGGCGATGACGCTGCCGGTCGCGCTGGCGGGCGGCGACGTCGCCGGCCAGGCGCAGACCGGTACCGGCAAGACGCTGGCATTCCTGGTGGCGGTGATGAACCGCCTGCTGACGCGCCCGGCGCTGGCCGAGCGCAAGCCCGAGGACCCGCGTGCGCTGATCCTGGCGCCCACCCGCGAACTGGCCATCCAGATCCACAAGGATGCGGTGAAGTTCGGCGCCGACCTCGGCCTGCGCTTCGCGCTGGTGTACGGCGGCGTGGACTACGACAAGCAGCGCGAGATCCTGCAGCAGGGCGTGGACGTCATCATCGCCACGCCGGGCCGCCTGATCGACTACGTCAAACAGCACAAGGTGGTCAGCCTGCACGCCTGCGAGATGTGCGTGCTGGACGAAGCCGACCGCATGTTCGACCTGGGCTTCATCAAGGACATCCGCTTCCTGCTGCGCCGCATGCCCGAGCGCACCACCCGGCAGACGCTGCTGTTCTCGGCCACGCTGTCGCACCGCGTGCTGGAGCTGGCCTACGAGCACATGAACGAGCCGGAGAAGCTCGTCGTCGAGACCGAGTTCATCACCGCGGCCAAGGTGCGGCAGAAGCTGTACTACCCGGCCGACGAGGAGAAGATCCCGCTGCTGATCGGCCTGCTGTCGCGCAGCGAAGGCGCACGCACCATGGTGTTCGTCAACACCAAGGCGTTCGTCGAACGTGTGGCGCGCGCACTGGAGCGGGCCGGCTACCGCGTCGGCGTGCTGTCCGGCGACGTGCCGCAGAAGAAGCGCGAGTCGCTGCTGAAGAAGTTCCAGGCCGGCCAGCTGGAACTGCTGGTGGCCACCGACGTGGCCGCGCGCGGACTGCACATCGACGGCGTGTCGCACGTGTTCAACTACGACCTGCCGTTCGATGCCGAAGACTACGTGCACCGCATCGGCCGCACCGCGCGCCTCGGCGCCGAGGGTGACGCGATCAGCTTCGCCTGCGAGCGCTATGCGATGTCGTTGCCCGACATCGAGGCCTACATCGAGCAGAAGATCCCGTCCGAGCCTGTCACCGCCGAGCTGCTGACGGCGCTGCCGCGTCCCGAGCGTCCGAAGCCGGTCGCCGGCGAGGGCGACGACGAAGAAGAAAGCATCGGCCAGATCTTCCGCGAAGCGCGCGAACAGAAGGCGGCCGACGAAGAGCGTCGTGGCGGTGGCCGCAAGCCCGGTGGATCGGCGGGCGCCGGTCGTCGCGAGGGCGGTCGCCGCGAAGGTCCGCGTTCGGCCGATGGCAAGCCGCGTCCGCCGCGCGCACCGCGTCCGCCGCGTGCCGAAGGCGAGGCGGTCGCCGCCGTCGCCGCACCGGTGGCGCCTGCAGACACGCCTGCGGCCACGGTGCCGCGTTCCGAGACGGCCACGTTGCCGGAAGGCGAACGCAAGCCGCGCAAGCGCCGTCGCCGTCGCCATGGCCGTCCGCTGGAAGGTGCCGAGGGTGCGGTGGCGAACGCCACGCCGGCCACCGCGAAACCCGTGGCCGCGCCGAAGCCGGCCGACGACAGTGCGGGCTTCCTGACCAGGCTGGGCCGCAAGATCCGTTCGCTGGTGTCGGGCGGCTGAGCCGCGCCATCCTGCGCATCGAGAAGAAGCCGGGCATGTCCCGGCTTTTTCTTTGCGCGCCGGCATCGCCAGCGTCTTGATCGCTCCGGCATAATCGACGCACATGAGCGTCCTTCGATTCGAAAACGTCAGCAAGCAGTACCCCGGCGGCCATGCGGCGCTGGAGGACGTCAGTTTCGAGGTGGCCGAGGGCGAGATGCTGTTCGTCACCGGCCACTCCGGTGCGGGCAAGAGCACGCTGCTGAAGCTGATCCACCTGAGCGAGCGGCCCAGCCGCGGCGCGGTGCTGTTCGCCGGCCGCAACCTGTTGAAGGTGCGCGGCGGCCGCATTCCGCTGCACCGGCGCGAGGTGGGCGCGGTCTACCAGGACCATCGCCTGCTGACCGACCGCACGGTGATGGAAAACGTCTCGCTGCCGCTGATCCTGCGCGGCGACCGCCGCAGCGACATCGGCAAGCGCGTGCGCGAAGTGCTGGCGCGCCTGGGCCTGGGCCATCGCGAGAAGGCGCTGCCCACGCAGCTGTCCGCCGGTGAGCAGCAACGCGTCGGCATCGCGCGCGCCATCGTCGCCGAGCCGCGCCTGCTGGTGGCCGACGAACCGACCGGCAACCTCGACCCGACGCTGGCGGCGGAGATCATGTCGCTGTTCGCCTCCATGCCCGAGCGCGGCACCAGCGTGCTGGTCGTCAGTCATGACCTGTCGCTGCTCAAGCGGATGAAGAAGCGCGTGCTGATCCTCGACCACGGCAAGCTGGTCGACGACATTTCCCCGGCGGACCTGGCCGAATGAGCGACGCGAAGAACAGTCGCGCGCAGGCGCGTTCCGGGTTCGGCATCTGGCTCGACCAGCATCTCTACAGCTTCGTTTCCAGCCTGGGCCGCACCGTGCGCCGGCCGTGGGCGACGTTGCTGACGATCGGCGTGATGGCGGTGGCGTTCGTGCTGCCGCTGGGCCTGTGGCTGGCGCTGCAGAACATCGGCCACTTCGCCGGCGATGTGCAGCAGTCGCGCGAGATCGACCTGTTCCTGACGCCGGACACGCCGGTGGCGCGCGCGCAGGCGTTGGCGGAATCGCTGCGCAGTCGCGACGATGTCGCCCGCGTCGAACTGCGCACGCCAGAACAGGGCCTGGCTGAATTCCGCGAGCGCAGCGGCCTGGCCGGTTCGCTCGACCTGCTGGACGGCAATCCGCTGCCCAGCCTGCTGGTGGTGGTGCCCGAAGGCGACGAGGCGCGACTGGTCGCCGCACTGGAAGCGCTGCCCGAGACCGACCTGCTGCAGCACGACGCCGCCTGGCGCGAGCGGCTCGCCGGCTGGATGGGCTTCGGCAAGCGCCTGGTCTGGGTACTCGCGGCGCTGTTCGGACTGGGCGCCCTGCTGGTGGTCGGCAACACCGTGCGCCTGGACATCCAGTCGCGGCGCGAGGAAATCGGTGTGTTGCAGTTGCTTGGCGCCAGCGATGGCTTCATCCGCCGCCCTTTCATCTACCTGGGCGCGTGGTATGGCCTTGCGGCGGGCGCCTTGGCGCTGGGCCTGCTGACGCTGGCGGCACTGGCGCTGCGTGAGCCGCTGGCGGCGCTGGCGCGCAGCTATGGCAGTCCGTTCGTGCTGGTGGGGCTGGATCCGGCCGGTGCGACGGCGGTCGTGGCAGCGGCCACGTTGATCGGCTGGCTGGGCGCATGGCTGGTGACAGGCCACTTCTTGCGTCAGACTCGCCCGACTGCCACCTGACCCCCCGCGCATCTTCATGGCCCAAGAGCTCCGGCATCTGATCAGCGACGCGCCCCGCGTGATGGTGGTGGACGGGTCCAAGCTGGTCCGCAGGTTGATTGCCGACGTGCTGCAGCGCGACCTGCCGGGCGTGCAGGTGATCGGCTGCGCCAGCATCGCCGAGGCGCGCGAGGCGCTGGCGGCGGGCGAAGTGCATCTGGTCACCACCGCGCTGGCGCTGCCGGACGGCGACGGGCTGGAGATCGCGCGCAGCGTGCGCGAGGCCTCGGGCCAGGCCTACGTGCCGGTCATCGTGGTGTCCGGCGATGCGCAGCAGCATCTGGAAGAGCGCCGCTTCACCGAGTACGTCACCGACTATTTCGACAAGGCGCTGGGCCACGAGGCGCTGGCGACCTTCATCCGCGGCTACGTGCAGCCCGAGCCGGTGACCGGCGCCACCATCCTCTACATCGAGGACAGCCGCGTGGTGGCCGAGACCACCCGGCGCATGCTGGAGCGGCAGTCGCTCAACGTGGTGCATGTGCTCCGGGCCGAGGATGCCTTCGCGCTGCTCACCGCCGAATCGCTGGGCCTGTCCACGCACAAGTTCGACCTGGTGCTGACCGACGTGATCCTGAAGGGCGAGCTGAGCGGTCGCGACATCGTGCAGCGCATCCGCGTGGATTTCGCCTACGGCAAGCGCCGCCTGCCGATCCTGGTGATGACCGGCGACAGCAACCGCGACAACCAGGCCGAGCTTCTCCAGGCGGGCGCCAACGACTTGGTGCTCAAGCCGATCGCCGAGCGCCTGCTGGTGACCAAGGTGCTGTTCCAGCTGCGCCTGGCGCGCATGGACGAATCGCGCAGCCTGGTCTGAGCCGTACGCCACGCGCATGACCGACGACGACCGCATCAGGCTGGAACCTTCGTGGAAGGCGCACATCGGCGACTGGCTGCAGCGGCCGGACATGCGCGAGCTGTCCGCGTTCCTGCGCCAGCGCAAGGCGGCCGGCGCACGCATCTACCCGCCGGGACCGCAGATCTTCGCGGCGTTCGATGCCACCCCGTTCGACGCGGTGAAGGTGGTCATCCTGGGGCAGGATCCCTATCACGGTGCGGGCCAGGCGCATGGCCTCTGCTTCTCGGTGCTGCCCGGCGTGCCGGTGCCGCCGTCGCTGCTGAACATCTACAAGGAAATCAACGCCGACCTCGGCATTGCGCCGCCGGACCATGGCTGCCTGCTGCCGTGGGCGCAACAGGGCGTGCTGCTGCTCAATGCGGTGCTGACGGTGGAAGACGGACGCGCGGGCGCGCACCAGGGCAAGGGCTGGGAAGGCTTCACCGACCACGCCATCGAGACGCTGGCGCGCGAGCGCGAGGATCTGGTGTTCCTGCTGTGGGGCAGCTACGCGCAGGCCAAGGGCAAGGTGATCGACACGCGACGCCACCGCGTCCTGCGCGCACCGCACCCCTCGCCGCTGTCGGCGCATCGCGGCTTCCTGGGCTGCGGGCATTTCAGTGCGACCAATCAATACCTCGCCCAGCGCGGCAAGACGCCCATCGACTGGCGGCTGCCACCGCGCGAGCAGCTGGCGCCGTAGCGTGCGCCGCGCGCACGACCCATGATCCATGGGCTTAGGGTGTGGGAGCGACGTCAGTCGCGATGAGGCGTTACCAGTATCATCGCGACTTACGTCGCTCCCACAGCGCACGCTACCGCGTGCGGCGACGCTTCTGCGGCGGCGAGACGGGCGGGGGCGGGGTGACCGGGATGTTCCTGATCTCGGCCTGCAGTTCTTCCAGCATCGGCACCATCTTCTGCTGCACGGCGCTCATGATGTTCTGCATCAGGGCCGGGTTCTTGTCCAGCATGCGCTGGCCGGCGGCGCTTTCGTAGAACTTGCTGATCGCGCGCACGTCCTCGCGCGTGTAGGTCTTCTTGTAGACATCCAGGTACACCGGCCGCATCTGTTCCCACGACAGCGCCTTGCGGATGATCTCCTGGGTCTTGGCCTGGATGCGGGCGACCTCGGCCTTCTGTTCCTCGGTCATTTCCTGGCCGGCGAAATGCTTGTCGAACTCCTGCTGCTGCACGGCCTCCATCTGCGGGATCATGCCCGCCAGCAGGCTCTCGGCGCGCGAGGCCTTGAGCAGGCGGTCGATGTCGGCGTCCGACGGTTCGGCCGCGAAGGCGGTGCCGGCAAAGGCCAGCGCGAGGATGACGAGGAGAAGGCGGGCAAGCCGGCGGGCCGCGGTCAGCGAAGAGACGATCATGCAGTGCGGGTGGCATGGAGCGGGGGCACAGGGTGCCTGCCGGGGAGTAAAACAGACGTTAACTGGCGCCGATCCTGCGGCCGTACGCTACGAACCGTCGCCCATCCTGACTACAATCCGCCGCATGGGGAGCACCGCACTCGAGATCACGCCGACATTGGCGATTCCGGACGACGAACTGGTCGAACGCTTCGTGCGTGCGAGCGGTGCCGGCGGACAGAACGTCAACAAGGTGGCGACGGCGGTGGAGCTTCGCTTCGACGTGGCGGGCTCGCCCTCGCTGCCCGAGGCGCTGCGCGAGCGCCTGCTGGCCCGGCGAGACCGGCGCCTGACCGACGACGGCGTGCTGGTGATCGATGCGCAGCGCTTCCGCACCCAGGACCGCAACCGGCAGGACGCCCGCGAGCGCCTGGCCGGCATCATCGCCGCCGCGCTGGTGGTGCCGAAGAAGCGCGTCGCCACCAAGCCCTCGCGTGCGGCCAAGGCGCGACGGCTGGACGCCAAGCGCGGGCGCAGCGACATCAAGCGCGGCCGATCGCAGAAAAGCCATTGGGAGTAAGTGTTTGAGCAACGACATCATTCCGCGCATCCCGCCGAACATGCCGCAGGTGCCGCCCAACCGCTTCACCCGCTGGATGGGGCGCACCTTCCTGCGCATGTTCGGCTGGAAGATGACCGGCACGCTGCCGGACATTCCCAAGCTGGTGATGATCGTGGCGCCGCACTCGTCCAACTGGGACGGCATCTGGGGCATGGCGGCGAAGATCGCGATGGGTTTCCAGGTGCGCGTGCTGGGCAAGGCGCAGCTGTTCTGGTGGCCGCTGTCGCCGCTGCTGCGCAAGCTGGGCGTGGTGCCGGTGGACCGTAGTTCGCCGCAGGGCACGGTCGAGCAGGCGGTGCGCATGCTGCGGCAGTCCGACAAGATGTGGTTCGCGCTGACGCCCGAAGGCACGCGCAAGCGCGTGGACAAATGGAAAGGTGGCTTCCTGAAGATCGCCCACCAGGCGCAGGTGCCCATCCTGATGGCGTACTTCCACTATCCCGAGAAGACCATCGGCATCGGCGACGTGTACTACCCGACCGGCAACATGGAGGTCGACATGGCCGCGATCCGCGCGTGGTACCAGCCGTGGCAGGGGAAGAACCGCGGGACGGTGTGAGGCGTGCGGTGGTGGGCCTGATTGCCTGAGCCGCCGGGATGATGAAGCAACGTCGTCCCAGCGCAAGCTGGGACCCATCTTGATTCTGCGATTCTGCGCCAGCGGCTGGACTTCGGCGACGTTTCGACGAACGCTTGAGGCCCCCGTGTAACAGCAAAAGCACAATGGATCCCAGCATGCGCTGGGATGACGGGGTCGGGGTGTCCGGTACGCTGCAGGATTGGTGATTGCGTTATGCAGGAACGCCGGGTCCTGGCTTGACCAGCCTTCGGCGGTTGAATGCCGCCGGGATGATGAAGCAACGTCGTCCCAGCGCAAGCTGGGACCCATCTTGATTCTGCGGTTCTATGCGCCGGCGACTGGACTTCGGCGACGTTTCGACGAACGCTTGAGGCCCCCGTGCAACAGCAAAAGCGCAATGGATCCCAGCGTGCGCTGGGATGAAGGGGTCGGGGTGTCCGGTACGCTGCAGGATTGGTGATTGCGTTATGCAGGGACGCCGGGTCCTGGCTTGACCAGCCTTCGGCGGTTGAATACACCGGGATGACGAAGCAACGTCGTCCCAGCGCACGCTGGGACCCATCTTGATTCTGCGGTTCTGCGCCAGTGACTGGCCTTCGACGGAATCTCGACAGAACGCTAGAGGCGCCGTGAAACAGCAACAGCGCAATGGATCCCAGCGTGACCAGCCATTCGGCTGTTGAATGCCGCTGGGATGACGGAGTTGAGGTTCCATGACGGTTGCGCCATCAGGCGAGTTCTGCCTGAAAAGATCAGGTCCCGCGTTAAAGAAAAGGCCCACCTTGCGGTGGGCCTCTCGCTGATGCGGCGGAACAGGCTTACAGCGCTTCGCCACCCAGCTTCCAGGTGACCTGCACGTAGTAGCTGCGGCCCATGGAGTCGAACCATGAGGTGTCGTAGTACGGATAGTTGGCCCACGTGGCATCGCGCGGCGGCATCTTGTCCAGCAGGTTGTTGATGCTCAGCGACAGGCGCAGGTGGTCGTTGATGTCGAAGCGGGCACCGCCATTGAAACGCCAGGTGGACCCGGTCCAGGCATCGTTGTTGTAGTTCGCCACCTGGCCCAGGTAGTTGCCGAAGAAGCTCAGGCCCACGTTGTCGCGATCCCAGCTGATCCCCAGGTTGCCCTTGTTGCGCGGCAGGGTGGTGGCGCTGAAGCTCAGGTCCAGCATGTCCTCTTCGGGGTCGCCCGGGTACTGCTGGCGGGTGTGGGTGTCGGTCCAGGTGTAGCTGCCAGTGAAGCGGAAGTCGCCCGCGTTGGCGGTGGTCAGCCGGTAGTTGGCGGTCAGGTCGATGCCGGTGGTTTCTTCGTTGGCGATGTTGATCGGTGCGAAGCGCACGCTGGTGATGTCGCCATCCGCATCGCGGATGACGCGCGCCAGTGCATCCACGCAGGTCGGCGAGGCGATGTCGACGGGCGCGCCGCTTTCGGTGCTGCCGAGGCGGCAGTTCGCCTCGTCGATGCGCAGCTGTTCGCGGCTCTGGGTCTGCACCTGGTTGGACACGCGGATCTTGTAGTAGTCCACCGCCAGGTCGAAGTTGGCGAACGGGGACCACACGAAACCGGCCGAGAACGACTTGCTGGTCTCCACGTCCAGGTCGATGTTGCCGGTATAGACGTCGAACGTGTTGATGTCCCAGGTGCCGTCGTCGTAGCACTCGGCATCGCTGAAGCCGGGCTCGTCGGTCCGGCACTGGTAGTAGTCGGTCGACAGGGTGCGGTAGTAGTCGTCGCCGGCGAACAGGTAGTGCATATCCGGGGCGCGGAAGCCGGTGCCGTAGGAGCCGCGTACCAGCAGGGTGTCGAGCGGGCGCCATTCCAGGCCGGCGCTGTAGGTGAACTTGCCTGGGTTCTTGTTGCCGTACTCGTAGCGGTCGTAACGGCCGGCCAGGCTGGCCTGCAGCGAAGACAGCAGCGGCAGGCGGAACTCGCCGGCGACGCTCCAGCGGTCGCGGTCGCCGCTGCCGTCGCCGTAGCGCGGGCCGTAGTAGGCATCGGCGGTCAGCGCGAGCGGGTCGGGATTGATCTCGTACGACTGCTGGCCGTACTCGATGGCGCCTGCGAAGCCCACGTCGCCGGCCGGCATCGAGAACAGCGCCGGCGTGTCGACGGTGAAACTGAGGGTGTCGTTGTCGGCCTTGGGCCGGAAGGTCGACATCGCGGCGATCGAGGCGAACTCGGCCTGGGTCAGCGGCGTGAACAGGCGCGTCGGGTCCGGGCTGAAGATCGCGTAGCCATCGGCGTCGTAGCCCTGCTGTTCGCCCAGGAACAGGCGGTTGGCCGCCGCCGCACGGATGCGGGGCATGCCGACGTCGGCGTTGTACTGCGAGTGGTTGTAGGCCGCTTCCCAGTTCCAGCTGTCGCCGAAGGCGCCCTGCAGGCCGGTCGTGACGGCGAAGGTCTTCTGGGTGGTGACGTTCATGCGGTTGCGCAGGCCGCCGATTTCCTCGGGGGTGAACTGCCGCGACCAGATCTCGTAGTGGCCGGTGACGGCGTTGTAGAAGATCTTGTCGTTGTTGTCGGTCGAGGTGGGGTCGTGGAATTCCCAGCCCATGATGTCGCTGACCACGTCGTTGCCGTTGGTGCCGGTCAGCAGGCGCACTTCCTGACGGCCGAGCTGGACATCGGCGAACCACGACAGGCTGTCCGAGAAGCGGTATTCGAACGAGCCGTACGCGGTGAAGCCCTTGCGCTCGTTCTGGATGGTGCGATACGCGATGGCGCGCTCGCTGCCGCAGTACGGCTCGCCGAAGCGGTCTTCGGCCAGCACGGTGGTGCCGTCGTTGAGGCCGGCCATGGCCGCGCAGTTGTCGGCCGGCGCGATGTTGATGTCGTCGTCCCAGTCGTAGAGCTGGGCGGTGAGCCGAGGCAGTTGGCGGCGCGGTGTCGGCGCATCGAGGGTGGAATCCTGGTTCTCGCGCTCGAAGCCCCACAGCGGGCGCTTGTCCAGCAGTTCCAGGCCGACGATGCCGCTGAAGTTGTCGCGCTCGAAGCCGGCGGTCAGGGTCAGCCGGTGCGACTCGCCGCCACCGCGCTCGGTGTCGCCGTAGCGGTAGTCGATGATGGTGCCGTCGGTCGACTTCTTCAGGATGAAGTTGATGACGCCGGCCATGGCGTCCGAACCGTAGACGGCCGAGGCGCTGCCGGTCAGCACTTCGATGCGGTCGATCATGCCGAGCGGAATGTTGCCGATGTCGGTGAAGTTGCTGCGGCCATTGAGCGGCAGCGGAAAGTCCGCGGTGCGCCGCCCGTTGATCAGCACCAGGGTGTGGTTGGGGCCGAGGCCACGCAGGTCGACCGCCTGCGCGCCGGGCGTCGACTGGGCGCTGGTGGTGTTCTGCTGCCCCTGCACGCTGCCGCTGTTCTGGCTGAGCGAGCGCAGCACGTCGGGCACCGAGGTGAAGCCGGCCGCCTGGATCTGTTCGGCGGTCACCACCGTGATCGGCGCCGGTCCCTCGATCTGCGCGCGCGGAATGCGCGAACCGGTGACCTGCAGGGTCTCGAGCTGGGTCACGGGTTCTTCGGCTTGCGCGGCGCCGCCACCGGGAGGCGTCTCCTGGGGCGCGGGACGCGGTGGTGGTGCGCGGCGCGGGGTCGCGTCCGCCTGCACGATCAGCACGGCGCCGGAGGCGTCGCGCCTGGCCTGGAAGCCGCTGCCCTGCAGCAGCCGGTCCAGCGCCTGGTCGGTGGTGGTGGCGCCCTGTACGCCGCTGGTGCGGCGGCCCTTCAACTGGTCGGGGCGGTAGACCAGCTGCGTGCCGGACTGCTTGGCCAGCGTGTTGAGCGCCGTGGTCAGTTCGCCCGCGGGCAGGTCGATGCGGCCCGGGGCCGCCTGGGCCTGCGCGGCGAGCGCCGCACTACAGGCCATGCTCAACAGCAGGACGCGCACTGGATACCGCATCGACTCTCTCCCCGGGGGCGCTCGGAATGGCGCCTGTTGGCTATCAGGACGAACGAACCACGCAAATCCCCCCGTGACCTTCGTCGTGGCGTGCGTGGCCTAGCGCGAGTACAGGACGATGCGGTCGGCATGCCGTTCGGCGCGCACCGGGAATCCCTGTTCCAGCAGATGCGCGAAACCCTCGGCGTTGGACCAGCGGAAGTTGCCGCCCACGCGCAGGTCGGCGACGGCGTCGTCGCCCAGTTCCAGCTTGCGGGTGTTGAAGCGGTTGAACTCCGCGGCGGCCTCGGCCAGCGAGGTGTCGTCGAAGGTCAGGAAGCCGTCGCGCCATTCCAGATAGCGCTCCGCCTCGGCCACCGGCAGCGAGCGCACCAGCACGCCGTTGCGGCCCGCCGTGGCCACGCTGCCGGCCGGCAGCAGCGACACCGGCTGCGCGGGGCCCTCGCGGCCGGCACGGCTTTCCAGCCGCACCTTGCCTTCGGTCACCACCACCCGCACCGCGTCCGGATCGCGGCGCACCGAGAAGCGCGTGCCCACCGCCTGCACGCGCCGGCCTTCGGTTTCCACCACGAACGGCCGCCGCGCGTCGTGCGCCACATCGAAGAAGGCTTCGCCCCGGGCCAGCGCCACGTGCCGCTCGCCGCGACTGATGCGCACGTCCAGGCGGCTGTCGCTGCTCAGGGTGGCGGTGGAGCCGTCGGGCAGCGTCACCGTCTGGATCTGGCCGACCGTGCTGGCGTACACCGCCTGTTCGCGGCCGCTCAGTTGCCAGCCGCCCCAGGCGACCGAGCCGAGCGCCAGCAGCGCGAGCGCCGCCGCCACGCCCTGCGGCCAGCGCCGGCGGTGGCTGCTGCGCTCGCGCGGTGCGAAGGTGATGTCGCGCAGGTCCGGTCGGGCGTCGGCGGGCATGTCCTCGGCCTCGGCCATCGGCGTGCTGCGCGGCGGCAGCGCGCCGGCCGGCACGCCTGCGCCGAGCGCCTGCAATCGACCGGCTTCGGCCCAGGCGGACTGCAGCCGCAGGAAGGCGACCTTGTGCCGCGCGGATGCGGCCAGCCAGGCATCGAGCGCCTGCTGCTCCTGCGCCGTCCAGTCGTCCGCGTCGCGGCGGGCCAGCCAGTCGGCGGCCCGGGCCTCAATCTGTCTGCTGTCGGTCATGCGCCTCGTCCTCGTCCATGACGGGCCGGGCACGTCGCCCGTCCAGCGCGGGCACGGCGTCGCCGCCGTACAGATGGTCGGCGAGCAGGCGCATCCCTTTGGCCAAATGCTTTTCCACGGTCTTCTCGCTGATGCCCAGTCGGCGGGCGACGTCCTTCTGCGGCAGTTCCTCCACGCGCCGCAGCCATACCACTTCGCGGCAACGGTCGGGGAGCCGGTCCAGGGCCTCGACCACGCGCTTGAGCGCCTGGCGGGTCCCGGTCCACCGCTCGGGCGACACCTCGTCGATCAGGTAGACGTTCGAGGACTCGAAATCACCCACTGGCTCGATCGACACCACGCGGCTGCGGCGCAGGCGGTCGGTCATCAGGTGGCGCGCGGTGGCGAACAGGAAGGCCTTGGGCGTGTCCGGACGGTTGCGCGCCGCGGCCTCGTAGACGCGCGCGTACACCTCCTGGCGCAGGTCGTGCCACTCGTCGCGGTGCGGCCACGCGCGCTGCAGGAACAGCGCCAGCGCGCGTTCGTGGATGAGGACTTCGCGGACGAACCAGTCGTCGAGTTCGGTGGACATGGCCGCACTCTATCCCAAGCGAAGCGCCGATCCGCATGGGGGAAGACGGCCGTCGCTTCGTCTCCACAAGGCATCGGTGCGTGGCATCCTGCCGCGACCTTCGACCCTGGGAGTACGGCATGGTGTCTGTCTTCGGCCTGTTGCGGCGCGGCGCGGTCTGCGTGGTGGCGCTCGCGTTGTCCTTGCCGGCACTCGCCGCCCAGCCTGCGCATTACGTGCTCGGCGATGTCAGCGCGAAGACGCCAGGACAGGTGCAGCCCGGCCTGCTGCTGATGGGCGGCGGCGACCGCAATTTCGATGCGCTGCGCTGGTTCATGCAGAAGGCGGGCAACGGCCACATCGTGGTGCTGCGCGCGTCGCAGGCCGGCGAGATCGGCGAGGAATTCTTCAACGAGGTCGGCGGCATCGCCTCGGTGGAGACCTGGGTGTTCAGCGACCGCGAAAGCGCCAGCGATCCGGCCGTGCTGCGTAGCCTCAAGCGCGCCGACGGCATCTTCCTGGCCGGCGGCGACCAGTCGCGCTATGTGCGCTACTGGCGCGGCACGCCGGTCGGCGCCGCGCTGGATGCGCACGTGCGCGCCGGCAAGCCGCTGGGCGGCACCAGTGCCGGCTTGGCGATGCAGGGCGAGTACCTGTACGGCGCGATGGATGGCGGCAGCCAGATCAGCCCGCGCGCGCTGGCCGATCCGCTCGGCCCGGACAACACCATCGAAACGGATTTCCTGCAGCTGGCGCTGCTGAAGGGCGTGATCACCGACACGCACTTCAGCGAACGCAATCGCCTGGGCCGCCTGATCGCCTTCGTCGCCAAGGCCGAATCGATCGCGCAGCGCCCGCTGATCGGCCTGGGCGTGGATGAAGACGCCGCCGTCGCCGTGGAAGGCGATGGCCGCGCACGCGTGTATGCCACCGCGACCGGTGCCGGCGCGACGGTGGTGAAAGGCGGCTTCGCGCAGAAACAGGTCGAAGACGAAGCGATGAAGCTCGATCGCGTCGACACCGTCATCGCCGGTGTCGATTCCGTGCTGCATCTGCCCAGCGGCCGCGTCGACAAGCCTGCCGCCGAACGCCGCTACGCCGTGCGCGATGGCGTGCTGGTCGCATTGGATGCGCCGGTGCTGGTGATCCATGGCGGTGCAGGCGTGGAGCGCGCCGGCATGACACCCGCCGACGAAGACGCCGCCCGCAAGGCACTGGAAGCGGCGCTGCGTGCCGGCCATGCGCAACTCACCGCCGGCAAGCCCGCGCTGGAGGCGGTCACCGCCGCCATCACCGTGCTGGAGGATGCGCCGCCGTTCAACGCCGGTCGCGGCGCGGTGTTCACACACGACGGCAAGAACGAACTCGATTCGTCGATCATGGATGGCGCCACCGGCAAGGCCGGCGCGGTGGCCGGCGTGCACCGGGTCAAGAACCCGATCACGCTGGCGCGTGCGGTGATGGAGAAATCGCGCCACGTGATGATGGTCGGCGGCGGCGCGGAAGCGTTCGCCAAGGAGCAGGGCGTGACGCTGGTCGATCCGTCGTACTTCCGCACCGAAAAGCGCTGGCAGCAGCTGCAGAAGGCGTTGCAGGAAGAAGCGCAGGCGCAGGCGAGCAACACGCCGCTGGAACTGCCGGGCAAGGCCTACTTCGGCACGGTCGGCGCGTTGGCGCTGGACGCGAAGGGCCACCTGGCCGCGGGCACGTCGACCGGCGGCATGACCAACAAGCGCTACGGCCGCGTCGGCGATGCGCCCATCATCGGTGCGGGCACGTGGGCCGATGATCGCTGCGCGGTATCCGGCACCGGCTGGGGCGAGTACTACATCCGCGCCGCTGCCGCGCACGAGGTCTGCGCGCGCGTGCGCCTGGCCGGGCTCAGCATTGCGCGTGCGTCGGACGCCGTGATCAACCGCGACATCCCCAAGGCCGGCGGCGACGGCGGTGCCATCGCCCTCGGTGCAGACGGCAGCATGGCGTTCCCGTTCAACACCGAGGGCATGTACCGCGGCTGGATCGGCACCGACGGCGTGCCGCACGTGGCCATCTACAAGGACGACCCGCTGCCTGCGCGCTGAGGGCGGATGGCGGTATGCTCCCCGCGTCGACAACGGGGAGCAGGTGGCATGAAGCGACTTGTAGGGATGGGGTTGTTGTCCGTGGCGTTTGGCGCCGTGGCGGGGGACAAGGCTGCAGAGCCGGTCAGGTTCTTCGCCAATGCGCGGGTCGTGCTGGATGCGCAGGGCGTGCCGCAGCAGGTGGAGGCGAACGAGAAGCTGCCGCCGGCCGTCCGCGCGGCGGTCGAGCAGCGCGTGATCCAGTGGCGCTTCGAGCCGGCGAAGATGGGCGGTGTCGCCAAGCCGGGCGTGACGCACGTGTTCCTGGATGCCTGCGCGATGCCTGCCGCGGACGGCAACATGACGCTGGCCATGGACTATCGCTCCAACGGTCCGGGCCTGGCGGGCGGCGCGACGCTGGTGGCGCCCCCCATGTATCCGGTGAGCGCGGCGCGCTACGGGCAGGAAGGCAGCTTCAATGTGTTCATGCGCATCGGTCCGGACGGTCGCGCATCGATCGAGCGCATCGAGCCGGTGGCCGGCAAGGTGAAGCCGTTCGAGAAGACGCTGCGCGACTGGGTGGGCGCGATGCGCTATGTGCCCGAGGTGGTCGACGCTGTGCCCATCGCCACGCAGATGTCGATGCTGGTGGACTTCAAGCTGGGGGGCGGCACCCTGCGGCAGGCGGCAAGGGAGCGCCTTGAAAAGGACCGGCAGTCGCCGCAATGCCAGGCGGCGGCCGGCGAAGGCGCCGATCCCCGTCGCCCCGTCGTGCTCGACTCGCCCTTCAAGCCGATCACGACGAGCTGACGTGCGCCGTCGCCAAATCAGGAGATCCACGATGAAGCCATGGTGTGCATTGGGCCTGTTGCTGGTAGCCGGATCGGCTTTTTCGGAAGGCAAGACGGATCCCGTGCTGTTTCCCGCCACGGCGAGGATCGCGCTGGACGCCGAAGGCGTCCCCCGGCAGGTGCAGGCCAATCCGAAGCTGCCCGTGCCGGTCCGCGAGGCGATCGAGCGGCGCGTGGCGCAATGGCGTTTCGAGTCGGCGCTCGTCGACGGGGTGGCCAAGCCGGGCATCACCCACGTCAGGCTGCAGGCCTGCGCGATTCCCAAGCCCGATGGCAGCCTGCACATCGGCATGGACTACCAAGGCAACGGCCCGGGCTACGCCAACGACGCCTTGCGACTGCCCCGGCTGCCTTATCCGCCCGCCGCGATGCGGTCGGGGGCGCAGGCCAACATCAACCTCGATGTGCGGGTGGGCGAGGATGGGCTGGTCACGCTGCAGTCGATGAAAGCCACGCGCGGCTCCGTGAAGGACTTCAAGGCCATCCTGGAAGCCTGGGTCGCGGTGATGCGTTACGTGCCCGAAGAGGTGGATGGTCGGCCCATCGCCACCCAGGTGCGCATCCCGGTCAGTTTCTACTTCAGCGAGCGCTCCCAACGACGGGAGTTGCAGGCTTCGGCGGCCCGCACGCCCGAATGCGTCGCCGCCGCCGGCCAGCCGAGTGAGCCGGCGGATCCGGTCGTGCTGGACTCCCCCTTCAAGCCGCTGCAAACCGGCTGACCCCTGCGGAAGCGGCCGCCGACGGCAGCCGCGACCCCGCCCCCCAGAGAGGGGGCTCAATGTGACCCATGTCGCAAATGTGACTTCTGTAAGTTAAGATACAGATCACATTTGCGGTCGACCCCTCCTTGCCTGGACGGCGTCCTGGGTCGGCTTGCCACAGGGGGCAAGCAATAAGGTCCGTGTCGGATGGACCTGCGGAGCGCCTCTTCCACAGAAGCGTCAGGGGATCCGTTCGTCGATGTCGTACCACGCTATTGATGCCTTGCGTCCGCAGGGCGCACGTTCTGCACGTCTGCCGTCCTCCCTCGTCTCCCGCCCCGCCCGCGCATCCCGTGGCCGGCAACGCCGTGCCGAGCAGGCCGGCCTGCTGCTCGCCGGCCTGCTGGCGGCAGGGTCGGCGCTGGCGCTGATCACCGGCACGTGGACTACCAACGGGTCCACCTCGGCCAGCACCACGCTCGACGGCATCACCGTCACCTGGACCGGCACCTCCGACCAGAACTACAGCAGCGGTACGTTCAACGGCACCAACGGCGGTCGCTGGTCCGACCCCTACGGCGAAACGGTGAACGGCGGCCGGTCGCTGACCCTGCTGCACGAAGTCAGCAGCCGCAACTACACCATCACCTTCAGCAAGCCGGTGGACAATCCGGTGCTGCATGTCGATCGCCTGGGTGGCGCCATCGGCTCCGATCCCAACAGCTCGCGCTGGACGCTGAACAACGCGGTGTCGCAGGGCGGCGCGGTGTCGCTGACCCGCCTCAGCGGCAATCCGCAGTTCCTGGTCAACGGCAGCACGTTCGTGCGATCGACCGGCAGCGGGTTCTCGGGCACGGCGGATGCCGAATGCCGTGATGGCAATGGAGCGTCCGTCGCCCGCGGCACTGCGTGCGGTTCGATCCGCTTCAACGGCACCGGCGTCACCAGCCTGACGTTCAACGTCGGGCTGCAGGGCCCGAGTGGTGGCGACGAACTGGAACTGCGCTGGAGCTTCGAGGGTTCCAACGTCATCGTGCGCAAGCAATCCGCCGGCGGCACCGGCACGTTCGGCATCACCGCCAGCAACGCGCTGTCGCAGAGTTTCAACCTGACCACCACCTCGCAGAACACGCCGGTGGCCTCCGCCACGTACCCGGTGACCAACCATGCCGCCGCGATCACGCTGACCGAGACCACGGTGCCGTCGGGCTACGTGCTGACGGCCGGCAGCTGTACCGACCAGGGCAATGCCAGCGTGCCCGCAACGGTCAACACGGCGACGCGCCAGCTGACCATCGCCGCCGGCGCCTACCGCGCCAACCAGACCATCACCTGCACCCTGACCAACAGCGCGACCGCCACGCTGGCACTGGCCAAGACGTGGGTGGATGCGGCGATCAACGACACCGCGCTGCTGTCGGCCACCGGCGGCGCCAACAATGCCGCGCTGTCGTCCACCGCCAACAGCGCGTCCGAAACCGATACCGGCACCGCGGTGCAGGTCGTGCCGGGCAACGTCATCACCCTCGCGGAAACGCTGGGTGCCGGCAACGCGCGGAGCTACACCGCCAGCGCCTGGTCGTGCAGCGGCGGCAGCCTCAGCGGCAACACGCTGACCCTGACCGGCGCGCATGCGGGCCAGGCCATCGTCTGCACGATCACCAACCGCGCGCGCGTGGCCGACGTGTCGGTGGTGAAGTCGGCCGCCGCCGGGCCCGCCACCAGCGGGCAGGTGAAGACCTTCACCGTGGTCGTATCGAACGCCGGTCCCGCCGCCGCCGATGGTGCCGTGGTCAGCGACACGCCCGGCGCCGGCCTGACCTGCCCGGCGGCAGGCAATCCGATCACCTGCGCGGCCAGCGGGGGCGGCGCCTGTCCGGGTGCGGGCACGCTGCCCGGCCTGGTCAGCGGCGGCGTGGCTGTACCCGTGCTGCCGTCCGGTGGCGTGGTGACGTTCACCGTGCCCTGCCAGGTGAGCGCGAGCGGGTTCTGACCCGGCGGCGCGCTTCCCAAGCGCGTGCCGAGTCTCCATGATGCGGCTCCGTTCTCCGCCGCCTCCCTGACGCAATGAGTCGTACTGCCTGGCTGTGGGTGGTGGTGGTACTGACCACCATCGCCCTGGCCGCGACCTTCCTGGTCACGCCGCGTTTTCCCGTTCCCGTGCCCGAAGCCGGTCCGCCCGCCACCGCGTTCGGCTGGAGCGGACAACTGTCCCTGGTCGCCGGCGATGGCGTGCGCGGCACGCGCGACGGTGCCGGCCCGCAGGCGCGCTTCGACGATCCCTGGGGCATCGTCGTGATGGAAGACGGCACGCGCTACGTCGCCGATGCCGGCGACAGCAACCGGATCCGCCGCATCACCCGCGATGGCGTGGTGTCGACCCTGGCCGGCGGAAGCGAAGGCTTCATCGACGGCACCGGCGCGGCGGCAGCGTTCCACACGCCGTCGGCGCTGGCGCGCGATGCCGCGGGCAACCTCTACGTCGCCGACACCGGCAACCACGCCATCCGCCGGATCACCCCGGACGGCGTGGTGACCACGGTGGCCGGCACCGGCACGCCGGGGTTCCGCGACGGTCCCGCACGGCAGGCGCAGTTCAACGGCCCGATCGGCGTGGCGGTGGATGGCGGCGGGCGCCTCTACGTGGCCGACACCTACAACGACCGCATCCGCCTGATCGATCGCGATGGCAGCGTCACCACGCTGGCCGGCGGCGATGCGCCGGGTTTCGTCGACGGTTCGGGGCAGGAAGCGCGCTTCGATACGCCCACCGCCATTGTCGTGGACGCCACCGGCGTGGCCTGGATCGCCGATCTGCGCAACGACGCCATCCGCCGCCTCGGGCGGCAGGGCGGGGTCAGCACGCTGCCGATGCAGCCCGACCTGCCGACGCAGGCTGGCCCGCGCCGACCGCTGTCGCTGGCGCTGACGCACGACGGCCATCTGTATGTCGGCGAGCTGTTCACCGGTCGGGTGATGCAGGTGATGCGGGATGGTCGCTGGCACGCGCTGGCCGGCCACATACCGGGGCAGCGCCTGTCGCGGACGGCGGGACTGGCGGTCGACGCCGCAGGGCAGGTGCATGTTACCGACGCGGGCAGCCATCGCGTGCACCGCATCGCGGCGCTGGCGGACGGCGCCCTGCCGGCACCGGCGATTGTCGGTCCGTCGGCGGACGATCCGCTGCCGCAGACCGCGGGCCGCTGGCCACTGGCACCGCAGGATGGCTGGCACGAAGTCGTCGGCACGCTGGGCGAAGTGCGCGGCGACTACAGCGGCGAGAGCCGCCACCATCTGCACGGTGGCCTCGACATCCGCGGTGATGTCGGCGCCACGGTGCTCGCCATCGCCGACGGCAAGGTCAGCAGCCCGTCTGCCGCCTGGAACTTCAACGGCCTCAGCGAAGGCCTGGGCCTGGGCGCGCTGGACTACATCCACATGCGCGTTGGCCGCACGCCGCGCGGCAACCTGCTCGATCCGGTCCGTTTCCAGTTGCTGCATGACCTCAGCGGCGACCCCAGCCGCATCCGCGTGCGCCGCGGGACGCGCTTCGCCGCCGGCGACGCGCTGGGCACGGTCAACCGCATGGCGCACGTGCACCTGTCGATCGGGCCGTCGGGCTACGAACGCAACGCCATCGCGCTCGGTTTCGCCGGCTTCACCGACGCCTATCCGCCGCGCATCGACGAGGTCGCCCTGTTCGACACGCTGGACCAGCCCATCGACCAGCGGCAGGAGGGCCGCGTGCTGGTGCCGCGCGACCTGCAGGGCGTGCGCATCGTGGTGGACGCGTGGGACCAGGTGGACCGCAACCTGCCGCGGCGCCGGCTCGGCCTGCATGCGCTGGGCTACCAGCTGCTGCACGACGACGGCACGCCGGTCGCCGGCTTCGAGACGCCGCGGATGACGCTCGATTTCCAGCGCCTGCCCTCGGACGATGCCGTGCAGGTCGCCTACGCTCCCGGCAGCGGCATCACCGTGCACGGCAGCGCGGTGACGCGCTTCCGCTACAGCGTGACCAACACCGTCCGCGATGGCCAATGGGCCGAAGGCAGCTGGCAGGTGGGGGCGTTGCCGCCCGGCGACTACACGTTGCGGATCACTGCCCGCGACTACAGCGGCAACGAAGCCCAGGCGCGCCGCGATTTGAAACTGCGCCTGCAGTAGGGCGGGCCCAGGCCCGCCGTCGTCCCTCTTCTGTTGCCCGCGGTCTCTTGCAAGGGATCGTGTCGATCCGCGCCCGCCCGGATCGTCGCTGTCCTGAAAGCGGCCGGAACCCCCGGTCCGCACGACGGGAGAGCGCAATGCGCGTCATGGTCATCGTCAAAGCCAATGCCGATTCGGAAGCCGGGCGCATGCCCGACACCGACCTGCTGGCGCAGATGGGCAAATTCAATGAAGCCCTGGTCAAGGCCGGCATCCTGCTGGCCGGCGAAGGCCTGCATCCGACATCACGCGGTGCGCGCGTGCGCTTCGACGGCAGGCAGCGCACGGTCATCGACGGCCCCTTCGGCGAAACGAAGGAACTGGTCGCCGGATTCTGGCTGTGGCAGGTGCGCACGTTCGACGAAGCCATCGAATGGATCAAGCGCGCGCCGTTCGATGGTGGGGAGGAGATCGAACTGCGCCCGGTCTTCGAGGCCGACGACTTCGGCGACGCCCTGACCCCGGAACTGCGCGAACAGGAAGCGCGCATCGCCACACAGATCCCTTCATCCACTGAACGTTGAGGTCCACAGCATGACTACGCAGATCTTCGTCAATCTTCCCGTACGCGACCTGCCGGCGTCGCGCGCCTTCTTCGGCGCGCTGGGCTACCGCGCCAACCTGAAGTTCACCAACGACGACGCGGCCTGCCTCGTCATCAGCGACACCATCTACGTGATGCTGCTGGTGGAGCCGTTCTTCCAGGGCTTCACCCGCAAGACGATCTGCGATGCCCGCACGCACACCGAAGTGATCCTCTGCCTGTCCGCCGACAGCCGCAGCGCTGTCGACGTGCTGGTGGACAAGGCGCTGGCCGCTGGCGGCAGCGAGCCGATGGAGGCCAAGGACTACGGCTTCATGTACCAGCGCAGCTTCCAGGATCTCGATGGGCACCTGTGGGAAGTGGTGCACATGGATGAGGACGCGATGCCGGCGGATTGATGTACATGAATGTAGGTGTGGAATCGATGGCGCCGATGCGCGAGCGCTTGCGGACGGGGTGCATCTTTCGTATAGATGTCCCCGCACGCGCGACACGGGAGCTCATCGGATGCAGGGAAGGAAGCCGCCAGTCTCGAGACGTTCGCCGCGCCACGCACGTTCGCTGGCGCTGGTCTCGGCGATCATCATTTCAACCGCAGGATGCCAGGGCATGGCGATGACGCAAGAATCGGGGCATGGAAAGGCTGCTGGAAAGATCGACAACACCGTCGCCGACTGGCCCTTGACGTTCGTCAGGCACAACTTCGGCGCCACCAGCTATTCGACTTACGGCTGCAAGGTGGTCTACAACGGATTCGTGCACCTGTCGGAAGAGGACGGCGTGCTGCAGACGTCGTCTGCACGCGCGCATCCTGATTCGCTCAGGAAGACCTCCGCCGGTTACCTTGGCGTCAAAAATTTTCCTGCGCCCGCAAAGGTCACCTGGCGATCCGCCGACGGCGTCGCCCACGAGGCTGACGTGGACATCGGCGCAATATTCAAGGACCGGATGATCCTGCATCAGGTACCACGAGAGGACATTCGTGAAGGAGTTTCGATCACGGATCCCGACATCATCCTCGAAGTGAACGACCGCACCATCAATGTGTACATGCGTGCATTCGTTCCTACGCGTCAGCTGCAGATTCCGGGCAATCGCTACAGCGGCCATCTCGATGATCTCGTCCTGGCCTGGACCAGAACGTATTGATGCACTTCCACGGAGTGGAGCATGGGCGGGGAACGACATCCTGATGGTGTGAGTACGGCGCCGGCGTCGGTCGCGGATCTCGCGAGCTTTCGCGATGCCAGTGAACAACTGCAAACATTCTCCGCGCCCGTCCTGCATGACGGCAGCCGGCATGTAGACCGCCTGTTCGTCGCGTCATTCGACGGTACCGGTAACAGCATGCTCAAGGATGCGCCGGAGAATCACACGAATGTGGCGTTCATCCACGGTCAGATCAAGTCACTGGAAAAGCGATCGCTGGCGGAACACGGAAGCACCACGGTCGCCGGCGGCTACGTAGAAGGTCCTGGAACGCAAGGTGGACTCGGCGGAGGCATCGACCTCATCAAGGGACATACCTACGAGTCGCGCATGGAGGACATGTACCTCCAGTTCGTGAAGCAGTCCGCCGCCTGGTTGAAGGAGAACCCGGACGCGGACATCCGCATTGCCGCCATCGGATTCAGTCGTGGCGCGGAACAGGCGGCCGGTTTTACCCGGTTGGTCGAAGAGCGCGGCATAAGGAACCCGGAGGGTGCGCAAGTGACGCGCGATGGGGACGGCCGTGTGCTGCACGTCGACTACATCGGCCCACCGCTACGCGAACCCGGCACCATCATCCAGGCCGTCGGCCTGTTCGATCCGGTCGGCACGGGTGAGCCTCGCGACCACGACCGCCGTCTCCCGTCATCGGTGGTATCGGGCTTCCAGATCACCGCCGACGATGAGCGTCGCAACCTGTTCCCGTCCACGCGCCTGCTCGATCCCGGCGTGACCGATGGTGGGCGGTTCCTCAATGTCACCGTGGCCGGCGCGCACAGCGACATCGGTGGCGGTTACACGCAGGACGGCCTCGGCATCCGCAGCGGCAACCTGATGATCGATTACCTCAACGGCCTGAGCGGCCGGCCGTTCCTGGACAAGCGTGAAGAACCGGACGATCCCGCGCGCAATGTGATCCATCGCTCCGAGGAACACCAGTTCTTCTATGGCACCTCGATCTACGACAGCGCAGGCACGCGTGGGACCAGAGAAGAACTGGCGCCGTCGAACCTGTGCAGGATCGATTGTCTGGATGCGCTGCCGCGCAATGAAGCGCTCGCCGCGGGACTGGCATGGCGGCCGGTCGTCATCGGCCCGGTGCCGACGACCCGTCCGGAGGCGCAGACCGTCGCACCGGAGGCCGGCATGGTCGAGCGCCTGCTCGACGCTGCGAAGCGGGGCGATGGCAGCGCGGTCGAGCAGATTTCCCGAGAGCACCTGCAGGGAGACATGGGGCAGGCGTGGCTGCGCGCCGGGCAGCAGCGCCTGGAGACCGCCACCCTCGAATCGGGGCCCGTCGAGCGACAGCAGGAGCCGGCCGCGCTCGCGCGCTGAGGCACGTCGCGCAATGGCGTGACCGTGTGCGCTTGTCCGCATCCATGCCACTGCGCTTTAATCCGTGCGGGGATACGCGATGCCAAGGGAGGCATCCATGGGGTGGGGAACACGGAGTGCGGGCATCCTGCTGGGATGCCTGCTGGCGCCGCTGGCGCATGCGCAGGTCGACCTGGAGCTGTTCCTGAAGAAGGACGTGCTGCAGACGCTGAAGATCTCGCCCACCGGCGACTACTACGCGATGACCGTGCCGCTGGAGGATCAGACCATCCTCGCGGTGGTGCGGCGTGCCGACCAGCAGGTGACCTCGAAGATCACCGCCGGCAGCGACAGCGTCATCAGCAACGTGTGGTGGGTCAGCGACGAGCGCGTGGTGGTGTCGGTGGCGAAGAAGTACGGCTCGCGCGACCGGCCCTACCCGACCGGGGAGCTGTACGCCACCGATGCTGACGGCACCCACCGGCGCCAGATCTTCGCGCGTTACGGGCTGGATGCGACGCAGGTGCAACCGCGCGCGGCGTACCTGATCGACACGCTGCCCGATGATCCGCGCAAGGTACTGGTGGGCATGTATGCGCTGGACACGTCGACGCCCAGCACGAGGGTGGAGCGGCTGGACGTGTTCAACGGCAGCATGGACACCGTGGCCACGGCGCCGGTGCGCAGGGCCAGTTTCACCGTCGACGCAGCCCGCCGCGTGCGCTTCGCGCTCGGCGCGGGCGACGACAACATCAGCAAGCTCTACCACCGTGCCGACGACAGGTCGCCGTGGACGCTGGTCAACGACCAGGCGAAGTCGGGCTTCGTCGAATGGCCCCTGGGCCTGTCGGCCGATGGGCGGATCGCGTACCTGCAGGCGCAGCAGGCGGACGGGCCGGACGCCATCGTGGCGCTGGATACCGTGGCCGGCACGCGCACGCAGGTGCTGCGCGATCCGGTGGTCGATCCGCACGACATCATCTATGCCGATGATGGCCGCACGCCGGTGGGCAGCTTCTTCATGCACGGCAAGCTGCGCACCGCATTCTTCGACGAGAAGTCGCCGACCGCGCGCCTCTACCGCAAGCTGGAGCGCTCGTTCCCCGGCGCGTCCATCGCCATCACCTCGGGCACGCGCGATGGCCGGCTGAAAGTGGTGCATGCCTGGAGCGATACCAGCCCCGGCGATTTCTTCCTGTTCGACACCACCACCAATTCCGCCGACCTGATCTTCAGCCGGCGCAGCTGGCTGGATCCGGCGGTGCTGGCGCCGAGCGAACTGGTCACGCTGCGCGCCCGCGACGGACTGACGCTGCATGGCTACCTCACGCGTCCGCGCGAGCGGCGCGATGCGCCGATGCCACTGGTGGTGATGCCGCATGGTGGGCCGTTCGGCCTCTTCGATGGTTGGGAGGTCAACGACGAGGCGGAGATGCTGGTGCGCGCGGGTTATGCCGTGCTGCGCCTGAATTACCGCGGCTCCGGCAACTACGGCCGCGCGTTCCAGCAGGCCGGCGCACGGCAATGGGGCCGCACCATGCAGGACGATCTCACCGACACCACGCGCTGGGCGATCGAGCAGAAGATCGCCGACCCCGCGCGCATCTGCCTGTACGGGGCCAGCTACGGCGCCTACGCCTCGCTGATGGGCCTGGCCAGGGAACCGGACCTGTACCGGTGCGCCGCCGGCTACGTGGGCGTGTACGACCTGGCGCTGATGCACAAGCAGGATTCGCGCGACAGCCGCTCCAGCCGTACGTGGACGGAGGACTGGATCAGCGACGACCGCGCCAGCCTGGCGCAGGTATCGCCCACCGCGCTGGCGCAACGCATCCGTGCCCCGGTGTTCCTGGCCGCGGGCGGCAAGGACGAGATCGCCCCGCAGGCGCACAGCGAACGCATGGAGAAGGCGTTGAAGGCGGCCGGCGTGCCGGTGGAGACGCTTTACGTGCGCACGGAAGGACACGGTTTCTACAGCGAAGCCAACCAGCGTGCGTACTACACCCGCCTGCTGGAGTTCCTGTCGCGCCACCTGGGCGGCGCGAAGGCGAAATAGCTCAGGCGCCGACGCGCCGGCGTACGGCGTCGAAAGCCATTCTGACTCTGTTTCGGGGACGGCTCCGCGCAGCGGGGCCGTCCTCTTCTTGTCGTATGTCTCTGCCGCACTCACCTAAGGTGCCATCGATCTTCGATGCGGCCACTCATGACGTGCGCTGATCGTGCACGGCAAGCCGAAGTGAGGTGGTGGGCGTGCCGCACGAGAAGTGATTCGAGCTGGCGCTGACTGCGCTGCCGAAGACAAGAAGGCAGAGGATTAGCAGAGCGTCTGCGGGCAATCGTCGTAGTCAACGACCAATGGGAGGTTCATGCATTTACTTGGCGCAGCCTCTTCACCGTTGCCGTGGACCGCGTTATGTTCGCCACCGCGCCGAACCAGTGTGGGGCACTGTCGGCGCGTGCGAGCTTGCCCAGCGTCTCAACCTAGAGGCAATTGGCCTCGGCACTCGCAAGGGGTGTGTTTTCGTGCCGCGACATGGATCAAAGGGGTGTTCAGGATGAAGTCTAGGCTGGCGATGGTGGCGGTTCTGCTTGCTTTCGTGGCAGTAGCGGCGACCGCTCAGGACAGCAACAAACCTTGGGAGGAGTACAGCAGCCTCATCAAGAGTCGGGAGGCGGTTGGCGCGCTGGGGCCTGACCTGTTTGGTGACCAGGTCAGTTTTTCGAGCGGTGTCCTGTCCTTCAATGCCACTGACGTATCGGTTCCTGGAAATTCTTCGTTGCCGGTGGCGGTATCGAGAAGCTTCACAGCAGAGAACCGGCGTGGACGTCTCAACGATGCGCCCTTCGCCGATTGGGAGATCGAGCTCCCGCGGATTGAAGGTGTCTACGCGGCTGCGACCGGGTGGGTGAGCGGCAGCCCTTACACGCCTCAGCAGCGCTGCAGCGTGACTACTACGAACCCCGCGATGCCGCCGGGTCAAACCATAGACACGGTGTCGTTCCACGCGCTGGATTACTGGCAAGGCCCGCGCCTTGCCATTCCGGGAGGGAGTAGTGGAGACCTGATGCTGGTCCGTGCCGGGGTGCCCCAGCCGGCGACCGGAGGACCTTACTACTGGACCACGTCGGACCGCGCCCATGTCTCGTGTCTTCCCACGATTCAGAACGGGTCGGGTGAGGGCTTCCTGGCGATAACGCCTGACGGTACGAAGTACTGGTTCGACTGGATGGCTGCGTCCCAGCGGGCGAGGCTGCAGAAGAAGAAGCAAGGCAGCACACACTGGGGCAACGATACGACCAAGTATCTCCACCGAAACATGTATGGCTTGTACGCCACCCGAGTAGAGGATCGATTCGGAAACTGGGTCACCTACAGCTATGGTAATGCGGCAGCAGGTCCGGTCCGACTGAACTCCATCCAGTCCAGTGACGGCCGTTCCATCTCGGTGTCCTACAACGCGGAGGGGCAGGTCGCACAGATCTCCGCCCATGGACAAGCATGGAACTACGGCTACAGCGGCGGTCGCCTGGCGTCCGTGACGCTGCCGGACGGCTCGTCGTGGAGTTTCAGTCTTGGCACTCTCGCGGCTCTGGCCGTCGATTATTACGAGGGCGAGCCGGGTGAGGCTTACCGCGACTGCCTCCATCCGGGTGAGCCTAGGTCGCCAGCGCGCAGCGCGACAGTGACCCATCCTTCCGGCGCGGTTGGTTCATTTGTCTTGGAGCCTCGGCGATTCGGGCGAACCAACGTGCCCCGGTCGTGCGATGGCGGTGGCACGCCATCCTTCCTGGGCGATGATGTTTCGTACTATCCCGTTGCCTACGACCACTATGCCCTGACCAGCAAAAGCGTTTCCGGTCCCGGGCTTGCAAGCCAGACATGGAGCTACAGCTATCAGGTCGCTTACGGGTTCGCGCCGGACGTGACCAGCGGCACCATCCAGACGGAAGTCCTGGCGCCGGACGGCAGCAAGACACGCTACGTCTTCGGCAATGTCTATCGGGGCAACGAGGGACTGCTGCTTCGCAAGGAAGTGATTACGCCGACGGGCGTGGTGTTGCACCAGGATGTATCGACCTACGAGCTCGCTGAGTCCGGCATGCCCTATGCGCCCCAGGTCGGGACCACGGTCAATATCCGCACAGACAGCTACACCAGCGAGTTCATCCGTCCTTCCAAGTCCAGAGTGATCACCCAGGATGGCGCAACGTTTGCCAACACGGTGACAGCGTACGACGGAATGGCGCGCGCGGCGTCTCAGACGCAGGCGGGTCCTTCGGGCACGCGTACCAGCACCACCGAATATGTAGACGAACCCAATCTCTGGGTGCTGGGAAGCGTTGCCAGGACGACCTTGGCAGGCGTGGAAACGGCGAAAACCGAGTTCGGCTGGAAACACCTGCCATGGAAGCAGTACTCGTTCGGGAGACTGCGATACACCCTTGGGTACGAAACTGCCGCCGTTGGCCAGTTGGGCACACTGAAAACGGCAGCAGATGGCAATGGACATGTGACGACGCTGGAGAGCTGGAAGCGCGGCATTCCGCAGTCGATCAGGCATCCCGCCACGCCGGAAGCCTCGGCAGGAGCGGTCGAGTCGGCGGTGGTCAACGACCTTGGCTGGATAACGTCGATCACCGATGAGAGCGGCTCAAAGACCTGCTACGCCCATGATGAGATGGGCCGCATTTCGCAGATCACCTACCCATCGGAAAGCGTGGCGAACACCTTCGATACGACCACGTGGGCCGCCACGACGCAGGTGTTCCAGCCCGTCACGGTCGCCGAGTACGGCATTCCAGCGGGCCATTGGCGACAGACTACCAGCACCGGAAACGCCCGCAAGATCACTTACTACGACGGATTGTGGCGCCCGTTGGTGACGCGCGAATATGATGCAGCGAATGAAACGGGTACCAGGCGCTTTCAACGCTTTACCTACGATCACGATGGGCGCACGACGTTTGCATCCTATCCGGGCGAGACGGATGCATTAACGACGGGCACGTGGACCCTGTACGACGCGTTGGGGCGCCCCACATCTACCAGCCAGGACAGCGAGCTTTCTCCGGGCCTGCTGACAACCACAATCCAGTACCTGACCGGCTTTCAGCAGCAAGTCACGAATCCCCGCGGCTTCTCTACCGTGACGCAGTACCAGGCCTTCGATGTGCCGACCGCGGACTATCCAAGCGTGATCACCCAGGCGGCGGGTGTGGATACGTCGGCAACCGAGATCCATCGGGATGTCTTCGGCAAACCGTTGCGTATCCGCAAGCGGAATGCGGATGGCAGCCTCTTCGTGGATCGGCATTACGTCTATCACGCCAATCAGCTGCTCTGCAAAGTTATCGAACCTGAAACGGGCGCGACGGTCATGGGGCACGACGGCGCGGGGAACTTGACGCACAGTGCGACCGGCCTGACAGGTTACGGCGATCTCAATCATTGCAATCAAGCGGAGGCCTGGGCGAGCGGACGCGCGGTCGTTCGAGCCTACGACGCGCGTAATCGTCTGAAGACGCTGACCTTTCCCGACGGCCGCGGCAACCAGTCATGGGAGTACTTCGCCGATGGCCTTCCATCCAAGATCACCACGCATAATGATGCCTTGGGTGCGGGGATTGTCGAGAACGCCTATGTCTACAACAGGCGCAGGCTGCTGACAGGAGAGAGCCTGACCCAGCTCGGCTCGTATACATGGGGCATGGGCTATGCCTATGACGCCAACGGCAGCTTGTCCACGCAGACTTATCCTAGCGGACTCGCCATCAGTTACGCTCCCAATGCGTTGGGGCAGGCCACAAAGGCGCAAAGCCAGTCGGGTCAGCACTACGCTTCGGGAGCAAGTTACTACCCGAATGGCGCGATCAAGCAGTTCACCTACGGCAATGGCATCGTGCACTCGATGTCGCAGAACGCCCGTCAGCTGCCGTCGGATGTCGTGTCCAGTGGCGGCGTGTTGCATGACCGTTATGCCTATGATGCGAATGGCAATGTGTCGAGCATCCTGGATGTACAGAATGGGGGCCATCTCGGCTGGTCGTTGCGCAACCGCTATTTGAGCTATGACGGTCTGGATCGTCTGACGGATGCGGGTTCCGGTAGCTTCGGCGGCGATCACTGGCACCGCTTCTCCTACAACGCGTTGGACAACATGACGTCGTGGAAGCTGGCGGGGGTCAAGGACTATGCAAGCTACGTCTACGACGCCAGGAATCAACTCGGGCTCATCAGGAACAGCGCTGGCGCGGCCATTGTCGGCTTCGGTTACGACGCGCAGGGCAACGTAAACAACAAGAACGGACAGCTATACGATTTCGATTTCGGCAATCGCCTGCGCGCCTCCACCAACCTCGAAAGCTATCGCTATGATGGCCATGGCCGTCGCGTGCAAGCCATCAATCCCGCGCAAGCCGCCATCCGTTCGATGTATGGCCAGGACGGCGTGCTGCGCCGTCAGGAAGATCAACGGACAGGCAAGAACCACGAGTACGTTACGCTGGCGGGGAGCGTCATCGCACGCATTGCCACCGTCGTGGCGCCCTCAGTGCCCACGTTGTCTGCGCCAAGCTACAGCAGCAATGGCACTTACACCGTAAGTTGGTCGGCAACCGCGACGGCAACCAGCTATGAACTGCAGATCAGCGCCAATGGCGGCAACTGGCTGGGTGCCTACGCTGGCCCGCAGACCTCGTATGCAGTCGGCGGACAGGCAAGTGGCTCCTATGCGTACCGCGTAAGAGCGTGCCAGGCGAGTACCTGCAGTGGATGGAGCAATACCGGCACCACGACGGTGGTGCTGCCGCCCGGTAGTGCGCCGAGCCTGTCGTCGCCGACGTCGGCGCCCGGGGGTAGCTACATGGTGAGCTGGACCGCCGTCGCCGCTGCGTCTACGTATCGCCTCGAGGAGAGTTTCAACTCGGGTGGGTGGACGGTGGTGCAGGACATCGCTGCACAGAGTCGCAACTACAGCAGCCGGCCTGCCGGCAGCTACCAGCACCGCGTGGTTGCGTGCAATCCTGCCGGGTGTGGGCCGTACTCCAATACGGGTACTACGCAAGTGATCTATCCGCCTGCCGCGCCCGCGTTGTCGGTGCCGCAGGCCAGCTACACGGGCAGTTATACGGTCAGCTGGAGTGCCGCAGGCGGTGCGACGAGTTATCAGCTGGAAGAGCAGGTCAACGGTGGAGGCTGGACGCTTGTGTACAATGCAGCGGGCACAGCGCACGGTGTGTCCGGCAAGCCGGCCGCCGTCTACGGCTACCGCGTGAAGGCCTGCAATGAAGCGGGCTGCAGTCCCCTCAGCGCGGTAGGCTCCATCACTGTGACGTTGCCGCCCGCTGCGGCGCCGGGTATCAGTTCGCCGTCCAGCGTCGCGGTGAGCAATTTCACGGTGACATGGAACGGTGTGGCCGCAGCGACAGGATACGAGTTGCTGGAGCGGGTCAACGGCGGGGGTTGGAACGCCCTTTACAGTGGTGCAGCCGGAAGCTATGCGTTGACGGGCAAGGCCAACGCCACGTACGGCTATCTGGTGCGTGGGTGCAATGTCGCAGGGTGTGGTCCATGGAGTGCCGAGACCTCCACGGTCGTCAACGTGCCGCCCCCTATTCCAGCGCCGCCCGGGAATTTCACCGGGGAGCGTGACGTCTTGGATGACGTAAGGCCGATCCGGTACACGTACTTCGTGACCTGGTCGGGGTCGTACGGTGCGACCTATTACGAGTTGCAGATCACGTACGGGCAGGGCGGCACATCGCTACTCAATATGGGGGGCACGACCAGCCATCAGCAGACCGGGGGCGGAAATCGCTCGTACTTGGTCAGGGCGTGCAACAGCAATGGATGCTCCGCGTGGGCAGGACCGGTCTCGCTATGAAGACGTTCTCACTGATGCGCAAGCTGATCGTCGTGGCGTTGATCGCCATGGGGCAGTGGGCTGCCACGGAGTCTGCGGTGGCGCAGACGGTCGTGGAGTATCTGCATACGGATGCGTTGGGCAGTCCGGTCGCGGTGACCAATCAGGCCGGTACGGTCATCGAGCGGAGCGACTACGAGCCGTACGGCGCGGTGATCGGCAAGCCCAACTACCAGGGCATCGGCTACACGGGGCATGTGCAGGATGCGGCCACCGGGCTGACGTACATGCAGCAGCGGTACTACGACCCGCAGGTGGGGTTGTTCCTGTCTGTAGATCCGGTGACGGCGCATAGTGAGCCGGTGGGGATGTTCAATCGGTATCGGTACGCGAACAACAATCCCTATAGGTTCACTGATCCAGACGGCCGCATAACAAAAGAGATGAAGCGACAAGGGTTTGAGGAGATCGGTGGACGATATGCTGTGAGGGTCGACTCATTCAATCTTGAGGGTGGGGAGTCAAGGTTTGAAGTTCATGTATACAGGGATACTAAAGGCCTCGCGAAGGCTGTTGAATCCGGAAATCTTTCGGATGTTCGTGCCTTGGAAGTAAATACACTTAAGCAGGACGGCTCCTGGGGTAAGCATGGGAAGCCCTCAGAGGCGCCGGATCTAGGGGAGGAAGGGCAGAAGGGGCTTAATAAGGTTGTTCAGCGCGAGCTGACCAGTCGAGGTATGGTCGTCGAGGGGCCTGACAAGAAGTTGCAGTTGAGGGAGCACCTGAGAAGGAACCTGGGCGGCTATGGTCGCTACCTTGGGCCTGCGGGTGTGATGTTGGAGTACACAAGGAGTAGTCTTGATCGTGCTTGTGAAGTTCATCCATCAGATTCATTGTGTAAATAATGAAATTCAAATTCTTAAGAAATATCGGCGGTCCCACAAGTTGGGACGGTTCCGATTTCTTTTCCTACAGACGCTCAATATTGGATGAGTTGCCTACGTCGCTCCAGAGCATGACGGCGCTGGAGCGTTACCAGCCTGGAGAGGAGAATTCATTCTGGAATTCGGAATTGGTAGGTGCTTGCATGGAGAGTGATTCTTTACGACTCTCATTTGTGAGCTACAGCCATGAGAGGCGATTCGAGTTTACTTACACTGCGATCAAGAGAGTTTGGTCCGACTATCAGGATCTGCGAGCGGTTCCCTCAATGGCGATTCAAGAACTTTGTTGGCTACGACGAGTGAGGCTGTATCGGCATGCCATTGCTAGTCCATTCGGAAGATATTTAGTGGTCTACTGTGCTTCAATGGATTTTTCGGAGTCTCGATTCAATTAAGTGTCTTTGGTGCTAGGGTGAATGAGTTTTTCGCACCCCAGCGCGCCGCAAAGATGATTGGTCTTAGAGCCTCGGCATACTGGACTGGCCAGATTTCCGTGGACACTCAATCGCCGCTGATGGATCGGCTGAAGTTCTGCGGGTGGTGTAGATCACACGCCGACAAACGGGGTCAGAATGGAGTGATCCCGCTTTTTCAGGCGCCGACGCGCCGGCGGACTTCGTCGAAGTCGCGCACCGGCCGCACCTCGATGCTGCCGGTACCGACCCACGGGAATTCCTGTGCGATCTTCACCGCCTCGTCCAGGCTGTCGGCCTCGATCAGGTTGTAGCCACCGAGGATTTCCTTGGTCTCGGCGAACGGGCCGTCGACCACGCTGGTGCGGCCGTCGCGCACACGTACGGTGCGTGCGCTGCTGCCATGTTCCAGCTGCTGCGACTCGATCAGCGTGCCCTGCGCCTTCAGTTCATCGGCGTGGGTGATGCAGCCGTGCATCATCCGGTCGAACGCGCCCTCGGGCAGCGCTTCCAGCAACTGGTCGTCCGTGTAGATCATCAACAGGAACTTCATGCGCCCTCCCGGCGTGCCGTGCAGGCCGGGATTGTGCCACGCGATGATGTCCAGTCCCCGTGTCGGGGCGCGACCGCGCTCACTCGCCGGCGGGTGAGCGGTACCAGGCTTCGACGGTGCCCTTGATCTTCATCGTCATCGGATTGCCGCGACGGTCCTTCGACTTGCCGACCGGCACGCGCACCCATCCCTCGCTGACGCAATACTCCTCCACGTTGTCGCGCTCCACGCCGTTGAAGCGGATGCCCACGCCGCGGTCCATCGCCTCGGCGTCGTGGAACAGGCTGCGTGGATCGGAGGCCAGGCGGTCGGGAGGCGTGTCGGACATGGGAAGACGTCGTGCAGGGATCGGGGACGCAAGGATAACCGAAGGCCGGTATTCACCAGGCCACGCGGTTGCGGCTGCAGGCGAGCGTGGCCTGCAGGGTCAGCCGGCCGTGGCGTGGATCGGCGCTCAGCCGCGCCGCGTCGGGGATGGCGGGCGCGCGGAAGGCGCCGCCATCGTGGATCAGCAGGCGGTTCCATCGCGCCGGCACAGTCAGCACGTGGGTAAAACTGGCGCTGGACGCCTGCGGATACCCGGCGGTGAGCGCATGCCGCACGGAGAACGCCTCCGGCGACAGCGCCTCGGCATCGTGTTCCAGCTGTTCCACCTGCTGCGGCGAGACGCGCGGCAGGAAGAAATGCGTGCCGCCGAGCGCCGGGTCGTGGAACAGGAACAGTTCCGCCACCACCATGCACTGGTCCGGCGCGAACGCGCGCAGCCGACGCGGTTGCCAGTGCGTCGGTGCGAGCTTGTCGGCGGGGGATGTCACCAGCGACAGGCGGCTGGCGCTGCGCAGCACGCGGCGCGTGCCCAGCGTATGGCGGGCATGCTCGCGCACCACGTCATGCAGCAGTTCAGTGAATTCCTCCGGCATGCGCAGGTGTACGCCAGGGAACACCGCCGGCGGCGCCGGCTGAAAATCCTCGCGATAGGCTTCGGCGAAGGCGGGCAGACGCTCCGGTGCCAACAGCGCGTCGTCGATGACGATGCATGCATGGCCGTGGCCGATCGGCATCTGCTGGACCACGGGACGCGGGTTGAACATGGCGCGGCCTCCCCGGCGGGCCGGCGCGCAAGCCGGCGCCGCCACGATAGACCTTGCGCGCGGTGGAGACAAAAAAACGCCGGGGCGGCCCACCACGACCGCCCCGGCGTGTGCTGCCGTCGAGGAATTACGGCATCAGCACCTTGTCGACCACATGGATCACGCCGTTGCTGCCCTTCAGGTCGGCGGCGGTCACCTTGGCCACGTTGCCCTTGGCATCGGTCACGGTCACGCCGCCATCCACCACCTGCGCCTTCAGCTCACCGCCCTGCACGGTCTTCAGCGTGGCGGTACCGCCGCTGGCCTGGATCTGCTGGGTGAGGGTGGCGGCATCCACGTTGCCTGCGACCACGTGGTAGGTCAGCACGGAGGTCAGGTCGGCCTTGCTTTCCGGCTTCAGCAGCGTGTCGACGGTGCCGGCCGGCAGGGCGTCGAACGCGGCGTTGGTCGGTGCGAACACGGTGAACGGACCGGCGCCCTTCAGCGTATCCACCAGGCCGGCGGCCTGCACGGCAGCGACCAGCGTGGTGTGGTCGGGCGAGCCGATCGCGGTGTCCACCACGTCCTTCTGTTCGGCGGCCGGCATGGCGCTCTCGGCCGGCGCGGGGTCGCTGGCCTCGGCCACCGGCATCGGCGCGGCGCCGGCGTCTGCTTCGGCGGTCTTGGGCGAGCAGGCGGCGGCGGTGATGACGGCCAGCAGGGCCACGGAAATGACGGTGCGATTCATGGGTGATCTCCAGAGTGAGGGGTGGTGTCGTGTTGCGGTTGCCAGGACATCTACGCCGCCCGCTCACGCGCGGATGCATCACGTGGCCTTAATATTCAGCCAACCTTGACATCGGCCACCGCCGATCCCGCCCCGCGACGCGACGACGCCCCCATGACCTTGCCCGACCACGAATTCGATCCCGACGACAACTTCCGCCATGCCTTCGATGACGAAGACGACATGGACCTGGACGACACCGAGGCGCTGGTCTGGAACCTGCTGGTGCTGATCAACCCCGGCGACGAAGAGACCGCGCTGCGGCAGTTCGCCGCCTATCGCGAAGCCGGCGGTGAAGCAGGCATCGAACCGGACCAGGTGCTGTGGACGCTGAAGGACGCCATCGACTGGACTTCCGGCTTCTACGTGGACTGGAAGGACACGGAGTCCTTCATCGACTGCGTCAACCAGCTGGCCGCGCGTTACGCCATCAAGATCGACTGGGGCGGCGACAGCAGCGACGAGGACTTCCTCGACGGCACCGACGTGCCCGCGCTGATGGCCACCGCCTACGACCGCCTGCGCGAGCATGGCTACACGCTGTGGAACTGGAACACCGACGGCGATGCCTACGGTGGCTGGATGGCGTTGCGTCGCGACGACGAAGGCATGCAGCAGCTGGCGGCGGTGATGGGTGTGGAGATCCGGCCGGGCAGCGACGCGTTCTGATCGCGTCCCTGCGACGGCGCGCGCTAGACTCGCCCTGTCCCCCGGTTGCGAGATCGCCCGTCATGCGTGTGCTGCTGGCCTGCCTTGCCTGCCTGATGCTGCTGGTCGGTCCCCGCGCGCATGCGCAGGACGTCGCCACGCTGCTGTCGCCTTCCAAGCCCAAGGCCCCCGAAGCCATCGCGCTGGCCGACATTCCCGGCCGCGCCGATGCCGACGAGCGCTATGCGGAGGAAGTGTCGCTGCGGGCGGCGCGCGCCGACCCGTTGGGCCGGCTCGTGCCGCGGCTGGAAGCCATCGAAAAATCGGTGGCGGACAAGAACGGCCTGTTCGCCTACGGCGAGCTGCGCACGTTGCCGGTGTTGCGCCTGGAGAGCATGGAGCGGCACTGGAAATTCGATGCACGCCAGTACGCGCGCTGGCGCGCCGACATGCAGGGCCTGGTTGCACCGTATGCGCAGGACGCCGCCGAGCTCGCCCTGCGGCGCGCCGACTGGGACCTGACGCGGCAGGGCATGGCGCCCGACAGCACGCCGGCGGCGCTGCGTTCGCGCGTGGACGCGGTCGTCGCGCGACTGCAGCAGGCCGAGCAGGCGCTGTCGTCGCCGCTGGCCGAACAGATCGGCCTGGGGCGCCGCGCCAACCTGCTGGCCGCGCGCATCCAGGCCGGGCAGCAGGCGGTGGACGACGCCATCGCCTACACGGACCGGCGCCTGTTCCGGACCGACGCGCCGCCGCTGTGGCGGGTGAAGGACGCCAGCACCCTGCGCCAGGACGTGGCCGACAGCCTGAGCCGCGAGGTCGAGTCGGAAAACAGTTTCGTGGCGCAGTACGCGGCGGCCGACGTCGGCAACCAGCGCCTGTTGCAGGGCCTGCAGCTGCTGTTGCTGCCGTGCCTGCTGTGGGTGGCGTGGCGCCATCGCCGACGCGGCGTGGACCCTGCGGTGCCGGTGGCGACCGACGCCGAGCTGCGGGTCATCCGGCGTCCGTTCTCCACCTGGGTGCTGCTGTCGATGATCGGCGTGCTGGTGTTCGAGCCCAACGCGCCGCTGTTCCTGCACCAGCTGGCGATGCTGGTGGCGCTGGTGCCGGTGCTGCGGCTGATGCCGCAGCAGGGGCGCCGGCTGCTCGGTCCGTGGCCTTACCTGGCGTCCGCGTTCTACCTGCTGCAGCACCTGGCCGTGCTGCTGATGGCCAGCGCCTACCTCTATCGCCTGTACTGCCTCGCGCTGGCCACGCTGGCGCTGGCGGCGACGTGCTGGCTGCTGTGGCGCTCGCGCGGGGAGCGCTTCGCCGGTGTGGCGGGCCGGGCCGGGCGGCTGGTGCACGGCCTGGCCTGGGTCGGCGTGGCGATGCTGCTGGCGTCCATCGTGGCGAACGTGCTGGGCAACGTGTCGCTGGCCGAAATGCTGACCTCCGGCATCATCGAGAGCGGTTACTTCGCGCTGGTGCTGTACGCCGCCGTCACCGTGCTGGACACCCTGCTGCGCCGGCTGGGCGCGCGCAGGGAAGTCAGGCGGCTGTGGCTGATGCGTCGCCACGGCGGCAACCTGCTGGAGTCGCTGTCGCGTTGGGCGCGGTGGGCGGCCGTGGTGGGCTGGGTCGTCTACACGATGGTCCGTTTCCGCATCTTCCGCCCGGTCTACGACGTCGGCAAGGCGATCGTCACGCATCGTTTCGAGTACGGCGAGCTGTCCATCAGCCTCGGCCACGTGCTGGTGTTCTGCATCGGCGTGGTGCTGGCGGTCTGGATCGCGCGCACCCTGCGCGCGATGCTGCGCGAGGAGGTGCTGCCGCGCCTGTCGCTGCCGCGCGGCGTCGACAACAGCATCGCCTCGCTCAGCTACTACGTGCTGCTGTTGCTGGGCCTGCTGGCGGCGCTGTCGGCGGCGGGCTTCAAGATCGGGCAACTGGCCTTCATGTTCGGCGCGCTCGGCGTGGGCATCGGTCTGGGCCTGCAGGACGTGGTGAAGAATTTCGTCTCCGGCCTGATCCTGATGTTCGAGCGGCCGGTCAAGCCCGGCGACGCCGTCGACATCAGCGGCACCGCCGGCCGCGTGCGCGCCATCGGCATGCGCGCCACCACGGTGCGCACCTTCGAGGGCGCCGACGTGGTGGTGCCCAACGGCATGCTGCTGTCGGACAAGGTGACCAACTGGACGCTGGTGGACCAGAACCGGCGCGTCGACGTGGACCTCGGCGTGGCCTACGGCTCCGACGTCACCCGGGTGATGCAGCTGCTGCAGGAAACCACGCGCGGCACGCCCGGCATCGCCGACGAGCCGGCGCCGGCCGTGCTGTTCACCGGCTTCGGCGCCAGCTCGCTGGATTTCGCCATCCGCGCCTGGACCCAGCGCTTCGACGACTGGTCGACGATCCGCAGCGAGCTGATGCAGCGGTTGCATGCCGCGCTTGCGCAGGCCGGCATCGAGATTCCGTTCCCGCAACAGGACCTGCATGTGCGCTCGGTGTCCGAGGATCTGCTGCATTCGCTGCGCCGGGGGCCGGCGACCGCGGACCGCGAGGGCCACGACGATGGCCGCTGACACAGACATCGTGCCGCGCGCGCTGGGGCCGTCCGACCTGGCGGCGATGCGCGACCTGCTGCGCATGTTCGGCCGCGCATTCGACGACATGGCGACCTACACGCAGGCGCAGCCGGACGACGCCTACCTCGCCGGCCTGCTGGGCCGCGACACCTTCATCGCGGTGGCGGCCTTCGAGGACGACACGGTGGTCGGCGGCCTGGCCGCCTACGTGCTGCCGAAGTTCGAGCAGGCACGCAGCGAGGTGTACCTGTACGACCTGGCGGTGGCGGAAACGCATCGCCGGCGCGGCATCGCCACCGCGCTGATCGCCGAACTGCGGCGGGTCGCCGCGACGCGCGGCGCGTGGGTCGTGTTCGTGCAGGCGGACTACGGCGACGACCCGGCGGTGGCGCTGTACACGGGGCTCGGCACGCGCGAGGACGTGATGCACTTCGACATTCGCATCGACTGAGTCGCGGCGGTGTCGAAATCGGATCCTGCGGATCGTCGCAGGCAGGAACATCCCGGGAGTCCAGCATGCCGCCGATCTTCGAGGTCCAGCGTATCGACCATGTTGTCCTGCGCGTGCGCGACCTCGCACGCAGCGTCCGCTTCTATGGCGAGGTGCTGGGCTGCCACGTCGAACGCCGGCGCGAGCACCTGGGCCTGGTGCACCTGCGTGCCGGCGCCTCGATGATCGACCTGGTCGGCATCGACGGAACACTCGGCGCGCGCGGCGGTGCACCGGCCGGACGCGAGGGCCGCAACGTCGACCATCTCTGCCTGCGTATTGCGCCGTTCGACGAGCCTGCGCTGGTCGCGCATCTCGCCGGCTTCGGCATCGCGCCTGCCGGACCTGCCGAGCTGAATTTCGGTGCGGAGGGCGATGGCCTGTCGCTGTATTTCACCGATCCCGACGGCAATACGATCGAGCTGAAAGGGCCGTCGCGCTCAGGGTGAAGCGCGTGCCGTGGCAGGCGGTCAGGGAGATGCGCTGGCGCGCGGCTCGGCGGGCGCCGGGGCCTGGGCGAGGGCGCCCGCGTCCACCGGCGCATCCGGCATCGCGATGTCGGCGTCCGGCAGCGGCGCGCCCGGTGCCAGCAGCCTGCCTTCGCCCTGCAGCGCTTCCTCGGCCGCCTTGGTCATCACCACGATGCTGATGCGGCGGTTGATGGGGTTCTGCGGATTCTGCTTGTCGAACAGCACCGACGACGACAGGCCGACCACGCGCGATACCTTGTCCTCGTGCATGCCGCCGACCACCAGTGCGCGGCGCGCGGCATTGGCGCGTTCGGCACTGAGCTCCCAGTTGGTGTAGCCGCGGTTGCTCGTGTACTGGGTGGTGTCGGTGTGGCCGGTGATGCTGATGTGGTTCGGCACCTGGTTCACGAAGCCGGCGAGTTCGGCGAGGATCGCCTGCGTGTACGGCTTCAGCACCGTGCCGCCCAGGTCGAACATCGGCCGGTTCTGCTGGTCGACGATCTGGATGCGCAGACCTTCCGGCGTCAGGTCGAGCAGCAGCTGGTCCTTGAACGGTTCCAGCGCCTGGCTCTTGCCGATGGCCTCCTGCAGCGCCTGCATCAGGGTTTCCAGGCGCTGCTTTTCCTGCGCCTTCTGCTGTTCTTCCGAGGCCTGCTGCGCGTCGCCGGGCGGCTGGGCGAACGGGTTGTCGCTTTCGCCCTTGGGCATGTCCATGGTGCCGCCGAGCTTGATCATCGACGTGCTGGCGCCGCCAGGACCCGCCGGACCGGGCGCCGGCGAAAAGCTCTTGCCGCTCAACGGGCTGGGATTGCGGAAGTATTCCGAGATCGCCGCGCGTTCCTTGTTGGTGGTGGCGCCCATCAGCCACATCACCAGGAAGAACGCCATCATCGCGGTGACGAAGTCCGCGTAGGCGACCTTCCACGAGCCGCCATGATGGCCGCCGCCGGCGACCTTCTTGACCCGGCGGACGATGATGGTGGGGCGCTGCTCGCTCATCGCCGTGGCTTACTTGTTGGCCTTGAGATGCGCTTCGAACTCGGCGAACGGCGGGCGCACGTCCGAGGGCAGCGTCTTGCGCGCGAACTCCAGCGCCACCGCCGGGTTGTAGCCGCGCAGGCAGGCCAGCAACGCGGTCTTCACCGATTCGTACATGCGGCTGTCCTGCTCCACCTGCGCCTCGATGGCGGCGGCCAGCGGCGACACGAAGCCGTACGCCAGCAGGATGCCGAGGAAGGTGCCGACCAGCGCGGCGGCGACGTGCGCGCCGACCGCGGCGATGTCGCCGCCGATCGAGCCCATCGTCACGATGATGCCCAGCACCGCCGCCACGATGCCGAAGCCGGGCAGGCCATCGGAAACCTTCTGCAGCGCGTGCGCCGGCGCCATCGCTTCGTGGTGGTGCTTTTCAAGTTCCAGTTCGAGCAGCGGTTCCAGCTCGTGCGGCTCGATGTTGCTGCCCACCATCAGGCGCAGGCACTCGGTGAGGAAATCGAGCAGATGGTGGTCGGCCAGGATCTTGGGGTACTTCTGGAACAGCGGGCTGTTGGTCGGATTCTCGATGTGCTCTTCCAGCGACATGAAGCCGTCGCGGCGCGCCTTGTTGAGCATCTCGTGGATAAGCGTCAGCACGTCCAGGTAGTCGGACGACTTGTACTTGGCGCCCTTGAACACCGACAGCGACGCGGCGAGGGTGCTCTTCACCACCTTGGTCGGGTTGCTGGCCATGAACGCGCCCAGCGCGGCGCCGCCGATGATGACCAGCTCGAACGGTTGCCACAGGGCGGCCAGCTTGCCGTGCGAGCCGAGGTAGCCGCCGATCACGCTCAGGGTGACGATGATGAAGCCGACGATGATGAGCATGGCGACGCGGCCGCAGGGTGGGGTCACCCAAGGATCGGCCCGCGCGGCGGTTTCTTGAGCCGCGACCGTTCGTCGGCGGTGCGCCGGGAATGACCTTCGGCAGGGTTGACTACACTTGTCGTCACGGGCATGTTGACGACAAGTGTAGTCACAAGGCGAACCCATGCCCGGCAAGGCCCGCAAGTCCATCGGCGACCAGGAACTGGCGCTGCTGCAGCATCTGTCCGCACACGGTGAAGCCAGTGTCGGCGAAGTCGCCGCCGCGTTCGGCGAGCCCCGCGGCCTGGCCCGTTCCACCGTGCTGACGATGATGGAGCGGCTGCGCGCCAAGGCCTACCTGCGCCGCCGCCAGGTCGATGGCGTCTACCGCTACGCGGCGGTCGCCCAGTCCACCGAGGTGATGCGCCACGCGGTGGGCAGCTTCGTCGAGAAGACGCTGCAGGGCTCGCTGTCGCCGTTGGTGGCCTGGATGTCGCAGCGCACCGAGGTCAGCGACGACGAACTGGCGGAACTGGAAGCGCTGGTCGCCAACCTGCAGTCGAAGCGGAAGGAGGGCTGACATGGACCTCGTTGCGCTGGCCGATGACCTGATGTCCCGCCTGCTTGCCGTCGGCCTGCAGTCGCTGCTGCTCGCCGCGCTGGTGTGGGCGCTGTGCCGCTACCTGCCGCGGCTGGATGCACGCACCCGCGCGTGGCTGTGGTGGCTGGTGGCCACGCAGATGGTGGTCGGCCTGGTCTGGCATGCGCCGGTCGCGCTGCCGCTGCTGCCGGCGGAATCGCTGGCGGCACCGGCCACGCTGGCGGCGGCCGCCGATGCGTCGGCGCTGTTCCCTGCGGCAGTGACGGTGGTGCCGGTGGCGACGTCGCAGGCCTCCAGTCTCGATACCGGCGTGCTGCTGCTCGTCGCGTGGCTGTCCGGCGTGGCGGTGATGCTGGCCAACACGCTGCGCCACGCCTGGCGCCTGCGCCGGCAGATCCGGCACGCCCGTCCGTGCCGCGATCGCCGCGTGCGCGCGGTGTACCGGTCGCTGACGCAGCACCTGGCCATCGCCCGCCCACCTTCGCTGCGGGTCAGCGACGAGATCGACTCGCCGATGCTGGCCCGGCCCTGGCGCCCCGTGCTGATGCTGCCGGCCGCCAGCATCGCCGGCATGCGCACCGACGACCTGCACATGGCCCTGCACCACGAACTGGCGCACCTGCAGCGGCGCGATCTGTGGTGGGCGTGGATGCCGGCGCTCGCGCAGCACCTGTTCTTCTTCCATCCGGTCGCGCACCTGGCCGCGCGCGAGTACGCCTTCGCCCGCGAAGTCGCCTGCGATGCGGCCGTGCTCGAAGACGAACGCCACGCCGCCCACGACTACGGACGCCTGCTGGTGAAGCTGGGCGTTTCCACCGCGCCCTCGCCGGCGCTCGCCGGCGCCTCCCCCACGTTCCGCATCCTCAAGAGGAGACTGCTGATGTTGCAGCACACCGCTTCGCCCCTGCGCACGAGTGCGCTGGCCCTCACCATCGGCCTCGTGCTGCTGGGCGTGGTGCCGTACCGCGTGATCGCCAGCAGCACACCGATGGCGGCACCCGCGCCGATGGCGCCGGTCGCGGCTGCGCCGGTGGCGACGCCCGCCATCGCGCCGCAGGCCGATCCCGTCGCCAGGCCCTCGCCGCTGGCAGCGCCCCGGCCCGTCGTGGTCGCCGATGCGCGCGACATGCCGGCGCCTCCCGCGCCACCCGCCCCGCCTCCGGC
>NZ_JAKZBW010000002.1:0-264106 GCF_022539275.1 Pseudoxanthomonas sp. LH2527
GTCATCGCCGAGGTCTGGGTCTCCGAACCGGTCGCCGGCGACGAGCTGGACTCGCTGGTCGCCTGGCCCACGGAAGACGGCCAGGTCTGGCTGATCGCCACCGCCAAGGCGACCCACCGGCTGGCCCTCTACGACGCCGACAGCGGCCAGCGCCTGCGTACCGTCGGCGGGCCCGGCAGCGCCGTGGGCCAGTTCAACCGGCCCAACGGGATCGCCGTGTTCGGCGACCTGCTGTTCGTGGCCGAACGCGACAACCATCGCGTGCAGGCGTTCCGCCTGCCCGAGTTCGCGCCGCTGGGCGCGTTCGGCGCCGACGTGCTGCGCTCGCCCTACGGCCTGTGGGTGCACGAGGCGGCGCCCGGCGAGCTGGAGCTGTTCGTCACCGACAGCTACATGGCCGATTTCCGCACCATGACGCTGCCGCCGATGGCGGAACTGGATGGCCGGGTGAAGCGGTTCCGGGTGCGGGTGGAGGACGGCGGCAAGCTGGAAACGCAGTTGCTCGGCCAGTTCGGCGACACCGGCCCCGCCGGCGCGCTGCGCATGGTCGAGTCGATCGCCGGCGACCCGGCGCACGGACGCCTGCTGGTCGCCGAAGAGGACCGCCGCGTGGGTTCCACGCTGCGCGATTACCGGCTGGCCACCGGCACCTACAACCGCCGCAGCCTGCCGGTGTTCGACGCCGACGCCGAGGGCATCGCGCTGTGGTCGTGCAGCGCCGACAGCGGCTACTGGGTGGCGGTGGACCAGCTGACGCCCACCCGCTTCCGCCTATTCGAGCGCGCCACACTGGCGCCGGCAGGTGTGTTCTCGGGCAAAGTGACCGCCAACACCGACGGCGAGACCGTGTACGCCATGCCCACCCCGCGCTTCCCGGCCGGCGCGCTGTTCGCCCTGCACAACGACGTGTCGCTGGCGGCCTTCGACCTGCGCGACATCGCCCGCGCGCTCGACCTGCAAGGCGATTGCCCGCGGTGAAGGCGCGCCTGCTGGCCCTGGCCTGCGGCGTCGCCGTGCTGGTCGGCAGCGTCGGCGGGGCGGACGCCGCCCGCCTGTACCGCTGGAAGGACAAGCAGGGCTACACCCAGTACGGCGACCAGCCGCCCCCGCCGGAGCAGCTGGCCGGCAGCGGGCTGGACGTCATGCGCTTCCGCAATCCGCCCAGTGCGCTGGTACGGCTGCGCCTGGAGAAACAGGGTGGGCGCTACGAAGCCTGGGCCGACAACCTGATGCACGGGCCGGTGGAAGTGCAGCTGGGCTTCCGCCGCCAGCGCGATGTGCGCAGCGCCCCCGCCCTGCCCGCCCGTGCGGTGGTGCCGGCGCGCAGCAGCGTGCGGGTCGCCGACATCAGCGTGACCGATCCGCTGCGCGGCGGCGATTTCGAACTCACCCTGGACGGCATGCCCGGCGATCCGGCCAGCCAGCCGCAGGACTACGAATACCGCCTGCCGTTCGACTACGGCCGCGTGCGCGTGGACCAGGGGCCGGGCGGGCGCTTCAGCCACAGCGACGCGCAGAACCTGCACGCCATCGATTTCGCCGTGCCCGAAGGCACGCGGATCGTCGCCGCGCGCGAAGGGCTGGTGATGCAGGTGGAGTCGGACTTCGACAAGGCTGGCCTGAACCGCGAGAAGTACGGCGGCCGCGCCAACTTCATCCGCATCCTGCATCCCGACGGCAGCATGGCGCTGTACGCCCACCTGAAGGCCGAGGGCGCCCAGGTGCGCGTGGGCCAGTACGTGAGCAAGGGCCAGTACATCGGCCTGTCCGGCAACACCGGCTTCTCGACCGCACCGCACCTGCACTTCGTGGTGCAGGCCAACCGCGGCATGCGGCTGGAATCGGTGCCTTTCCGCATGTTCGGGCCGTTGGGGCAGCTGCAGTTCCCGGCCAGCCGCTGAGCCCACCCCGGCGATCCGGCCGGCGCAGGCCGCTATAATCGCGCCCTTCCCTGCTTCCGCCACGCCCGTCCGGGCGCCTGCCCCATGTCCGATCCGAACAGCCCCGTGGCGCCCGAAGCGGCACGCCGCCGCACCTTCGCCATCATTTCCCACCCCGACGCCGGCAAGACCACGCTGACCGAGAAGCTGCTGCTGTTCGGCGGTGCGATCCAGATGGCCGGCTCGGTGAAGGGCCGCAAGGCCGCGCGCCACGCGACGTCCGACTGGATGGCGCTGGAAAAGGAGCGCGGCATCTCGGTGACCTCGTCGGTGATGCAGTTCCCGTACGAAGGCAAGATCGTCAACCTGCTGGACACGCCGGGCCACGCCGACTTCGGCGAGGACACCTACCGCGTGCTCACCGCGGTGGACAGCGCGCTGATGGTCATCGACGTGGCCAAGGGCGTGGAAGAGCGCACGATCAAGCTGATGGAAGTCTGCCGCCTGCGCGACACGCCCATCATGACCTTCATCAACAAGCTGGACCGCGAGGGCAAGGACCCGATCGACCTGCTGGACGAAGTGGAAAGCGTGCTCGGCATCCAGTGCGCGCCGGTGACCTGGCCGATCGGCATGGGCCAGCGCCTGAAGGGCGTGGTGCACCTGCTGACCGGCGAGGTGCACCTGTACGAACCGGGCCGCAACTTCACCCGCCAGGATTCGACGATCTTCCCGTCGCTCGACGCGCCCGGCCTTGCCGAGAAGATCGGCGGGGAGATGCTGGCCCAGCTGCGCGAAGAGCTGGAACTGGTGCAGGGCGCCAGCCATCCGTTCGACAAGCAGGCCTACCTGGACGGCAAGCAGACGCCGGTGTTCTTCGGCTCGGGCGTCAACAACTTCGGCGTGCAGCCGCTGCTGGACTTCTTCGTCGAGCATGCGCCGTCGCCGCAACCGCGCGAGACCACCGGCCGCAAGGTGCAGCCGGCGGAGAACAAGCTGACCGGCTTTGTCTTCAAGATCCAGGCCAACATGGATCCGCAGCACCGCGACCGCGTGGCGTTCATGCGCGTGTGCTCGGGCCGCTTCGAAGCCGGCATGAAGACCTTCCACGTACGCACCGGCAAGGAGATGAAGCTGGCCAACGCGCTGACCTTCATGGCCAGCGACCGCGAGATCGCCGCCGAGGCGTATCCCGGCGACGTGATCGGCATCCACAACCACGGCACCATCTCCATCGGCGACACCTTCACCGAGGGCGAGACGCTGTCGTTCACCGGCATCCCGAACTTCGCGCCGGAACTGTTCCGCCGCGCGCGCCTGCGCGATCCGCTCAAGCTCAAGCAGTTGCAGAAGGGCCTGGCGCAACTGTCCGAGGAAGGCGCCACGCAGTTCTTCCGCCCGCTGATGAGCAACGACCTGATCCTGGGCGCGGTGGGCGTGCTGCAGTTCGACGTGGTGGCCTACCGGCTGAAGGACGAGTACGGCGTGGATGCGTCGTTCGAGAACGTCAGCGTGGCCACGGCGCGCTGGATCCGCTGCGACAACGCGAAGAAGCTGGAAGAGTTCCGCGACAAGAACGCCATGAACCTGGCGCTGGACGCCGCCGGCGAGCTGGTCTACCTGGCACCGACGCGGGTGAACCTGCAGCTGGCGCAGGAACGCGCGCCGGACGTGCAGTTCCTGGCCACCCGCGAGCACGCGCACAGCGTCGACCTGGGCTGAAGGCCGCTCTTCCGCAGAAGCGGCTTGAGCCGCGACCGTGCGGCCGAAAGAAGGGAGACACGGATAAAGGCGGATAAATGCGGATAAAGCCGATGGGAAAAGGCTCTATCTGCCGTTATCCGCTCTTATCCGTGTCGATCAAACCGCTTTTCGGCTCGGCCATGCTGAATCCGCGGCGGGGCGCAGGGATGCGCCGGTTGCTGCGTTGCGGTAATTTTGTCGCCATGAGCACCGACCCCACTCCGTTGCGCACCCTGCGCGCCCGCAAGCGCGCCGACCACCTGATCGACCTGCGCGACGAGATCGCCAGCGCACTGACGCATGGCCTCGGCGCGTTGCTGGCCCTGGCCGGCAGCGCGGTGCTGATCACCCTGGCCGCGATCCATGGCGATGGCTGGCAGCTGGGCGCGTCCATCGTGTTCGGCGTGACCCTGCTGCTGCTCTACACCGCCTCCACGCTCTACCACGCCATCCAGCACCCAGTGGCGAAGGGGCGGCTGAAGGTGTTCGATCACTGCGCGATCTACCTGCTGATCGCCGGCACCTACACGCCGTTCACCCTGATCGGCCTGCGCGGACCGTGGGGCTGGGGCCTGTTCATCGCGATCTGGACGCTAGCGTTCGCCGGCGTGGTGTTCAAGCTGTTCTACACCGGCCGCTTCAAGCTGCTGTCGACCATCATCTATATCGCGATGGGCTGGCTGGTGGTGGTGGCGATCAAGCCGCTGCTGAGCTCGGTCGACCCGGTGACGCTGGGTTGGATGCTGGCCGGCGGCCTGTTCTACACGCTGGGCACCTTCTTCTACCATCGCGAATCGATCCGCTACTCGCATGCGATCTGGCATCTGTTCGTGATCGGCGGCAGCGTCTGCCACTTCGTCGCCGTGACCCAGCAGGTGCTGTCGCCGCGCCTGGCGTGAACTGCGCGTCCACGTTCGTGTCCCGCGCGTGAACCGCTGACGCCGCGTTTCGCGGCACGTGAACACCGCGCGGCCGACGATGGGTCATGCACGATGCGCCCCGACCCCGCCGCCGCTTCGCCCTGCGCCCGCTGTCGCGCACCGGCGCCGTCACGCTGGGTGTGCTGGCGGCGGTGATCGTGGTGCTGGCCATCCTGTTCGAGTGGAACTGGCTGCGGCGACCCATCGAGCGCGTCGTCGAATGGCAGACCGGCCGCAGTTTCCACATTGCGGGCAATCTGGACGTGGACCTGGGCCGGGTGATCACGGTGCGCGCGGATGCACTGACGTTCGGCAATGCCGCATGGTCCAAGGTGCCGGTGATGGCGGCGGCGGACCGTGCCGAACTGAGCGTGGAGGTCTTCCCGCTGATCTTCCAGCGCCAGACACGCATCCCCCGAATCCACCTGACCCGGCCGCAGATGCGACTGGAACGTGGACCCGAAGGCGTGGGCAACTGGGTGTTCGGCGACACCACCGAAGGTCGGATCCAGTACCGTGACCTCTGGATCGATGACGGACGCCTGCTGTTCTTGGACGCCGCACGCAGGACTGATCTCGACATCCGGCTTTCCAGTATCCGGCAGCCGAAAGCCGACGAACCTTCGGCCGTCGAGCTGAAGGGCAAGGGCCGTTGGGCAGGCACCGCGCTGTCATTGCAAGGCCAGGTCGCTTCGCCCCTCGCGCTGCGCGACACCGGCAAGCCCTACCGCATCGACCTGCGCGCGACCGCGGGCCCGACGCGCGCGCATGCGCGCGGCACGCTCACCGACCCGTTCCGCCTGCGCGATTTCGATCTGCAGCTGCGGCTGGCGGGCGAGGACATGGAAGACCTGTTCCCGCTGATCGGCATCGCCACGCCGCCCACGCCGCCGTACCGGCTGGACGGACGCTTCACCCGCGATGGAGACACGTGGCGCTACGACGGGTTCACCGGCGTGGTCGGCGACAGCGACCTGGCTGGATCGGCGAGCGTGACGGTAGGTCGTGAGCGTCCATTGCTTACCGCGAACCTGGTCTCGAAGCGGCTGGACTTCGATGACCTGGCCGGGTTCGTCGGCGCGCCGCCGCAAACGGGCGGGGGCGAGGCCAGCAACGCCCAGCAGCGCGCAGAAGCCGCTGCGTTGGCCACGGACGCGCGCTTGCTGCCCGATACGCCTTATAACCTGATCAAGCTGCGTGCGATGGACGCCGACGTCCGTTGGAAAGCACAGCGCATCAACGCTCCCCGCCTTCCCATCGAGGACATGGATGCGCATCTGTTGCTCGACGCCGGCCTGCTGCGACTGGAGCCGCTGAACTTCGGCGTGGCGCAGGGCGACATCCGTTCGCAGATCCGCATGGATGCACGCAGCGACACCATCCGCACGCAGGCGACCATCGCCGCGCGCGGACTGGACCTGGGCGAGCTGTTCCCGCAGGCCGAACTGACCCGCACCGCCATCGGCCGCATCGGCGGCGACATCAAGATCACCGGGACCGGCAACTCGATCGCCGGGATTCTCGGGACCGCGGATGGCGACATCGCGCTCGGCATGGGCCGCGGGCAGATCAGCAACCTGCTGATGGAACTGGCCGGGCTGGATATCGCCGAAGCGCTGAAGTTCCTGGTCACCGAGGACAAGACCGTGCCGGTGCGCTGCGCCTTCGGCGACTTCGCCGTGACCGACGGCGTGATGGACGCGCGCGCGCTGGCTTTCGACACCAGCGACACGATCATCGTCGGCACGGGCCGGATCAGCCTGAAGGACGAGACGCTGGATCTGGAAATGCGGCCGCGCCCGAAGGATCGCAGCATCTTCGCGCTGCGCTCGCCGCTGGTGGTCGGCGGCACGTTCAAGGACCCGTCGTTCCGTCCGGACTTCAAGCGCCTGGGCCTGCGCGGCGCGGTGGCGGTCGCGCTGGGCAGCATCGCGCCCCCGGCCGCACTGTTAGCCACGCTCGAGATCGGCCCCGGCGAGGACAGTGCCTGCGGCGGGCAGTACGCGAAGTAGCGACGGCTCAGCTGGCGATGTAACGCTGCAGCTGGTCCAGTTCCACCTGCTGGTCCTCGATCACCGCCTTGACCAGGTCGCCGATGGAAATCACGCCAACGATGGCCTCGCCCTCGGCGACCGGCAGGTGGCGGATGCGGTGCTCGGTCACCACCTGCATGCAGTGATCGACGCTGTCGTCCGGCCGCACCGTCACCACTTTCGCCGTCATGATGTCGCGCACCGGCGTATTGGAGGACGAGCGCCCCTGCAACACGACCTTCCGCGCGTAATCGCGCTCGGACACGATGCCGCACAGTCGCGGCCCCTGCATGGCCAGCACCGCGCCGACGCCCTTCTCGGCCATCAGCCGGATGGCATCGAGGACGGACGCGTCGGGCGACACCGAGAAGACTTCAGGGGCCTTGGCCCCCAGCAACTGACGAACCGTGCGCATGGCGATCTCCGGAAAGGGGAGCGGGTCGATCTGGCCCGGCCAAGGATACTCCTGCCGAGGCCGGTTGCCAGGCATCCACCAGGTACAGCGGCCGCTGCTTGGATTCCTCGTACAGACGACCGAGGTACTCCCCGATCAGGCCCAGCGCCACCAGTTGCATGCCGCCCAGGAACAGGATGACCGTCATCATCGTCGGCCAGCCCGCCACCGGGTCGCCGAACAGCAGCGCCTTGCCGACGATGTAGAGGGCGAAGGCGAAGGCCAGCAAGGCGGTCAGCACGCCGATGTAGGTCGCCACCCGCAGCGGTGCGGTGGTGAAGCTGGTGATGCCTTCCAGCGCGAAGTTCCACAGCTTCCAGAAGCCGAAACTGCTGCGGCCCGCCACGCGCGCTTCGCGGTGGTACGGCAGCGCCTTCTGGTTGAAACCCACCCAACCGAACAGGCCCTTCATGAAACGATGGCGCTCGCGCAGTTCCCGCAGCGCCGCCAGCGCGCGCGGCGACAGCAGGCGGAAGTCGCCGGTGTCGGCCGGGATCGGCGTCTTCGACAGATGGCCGATCACCCGGTAGAACGCATGCGCCGTGGCGCGCTTCAGCCAGCTCTCGCCATCGCGGGCGATGCGCGTGCCGTGCACATTGTCGTAGCCGGCCTGCCATTCGCGCACGAAGTCGCCGATCAACTCCGGCGGATCCTGTCCGTCGGCATCCAGGATCAACGCCGCACCGGTCTCGACGCGGTCCAGTCCTGCCGTGAGCGCCGCCTCCTTGCCGAAATTGCGCGAGAGCCGCAGCACCGACACGCGCGGATCGTTCGCCGCCAGCGTGCGCATCACCGTCCACGTCGCATCGCGGCTGCCGTCGTCCACGTACAGCACACGACCCTGAACGCCCTTCAGCGCATCCAGCGCCGCCATCACGCGCGGATGCAGCAGCGGCAGCGACTGCGCCTCGTTGTAGGCCGCCACCACCACGGTGAGCTGCCAGGGCGAGGCGCCGCTCATGGCAACGCCTCCAGGTAGCTGGTGCCGCCGATCTGCCGGACCTGGCGCTCGATCCGCGTCGCCCGCCGCTGCACGTACGGGCCGGGGCGCTGGGCGCTGTACCGGCGCGGCGACGGCAGCACCGCGGCCAGGCGCGCGCTCTGGTTGGCGCTCAGGCCTGCCGCGTCCTTGCCCCAGTAGCGCCGCGCGGCGGCTTGCCCGCCGTAGACGCCATCGCCGAACTCGGCGACGTTCGCATACACCTCCAGGATGCGCCGCTTCGACCAAAGCGTTTCGATCAGCAACGTGTACCAGGCCTCCAGCCCCTTGCGCGCCCAGCGCGTGACGCGATTACTGCCTTGCCAGAGGAACACGTTCTTCGCCACCTGCTGGCTGATGGTGCTGGCGCCACGGATGCGTGTCACCGGCCGCCCGCGCTTCTCGGCACGCTCGACCATCTTGCGGTTGTGCACGCGCGCCTTCTCGATCGCCGCCAGGTCGAAGCCATGATGGGTCGCGAAGTTCTGGTCCTCCGCCGCCACCATCGACAGCGGCAGGCTGGGCGCCATCTCGTCGAGGTCGCGCCAGTCGTAAGCCACCCGGAAACCGAACTCGCCCTGCCCCCAGGCCTCGAACACGCGCGCCGCCATGAAGGCGGTGAACGGCGGATCGACGAAGCGCAGCACCACCACCTGCAGGATGCTCGCGGCCGCGAACAGGAACGGCAGGGCCAGCAGCCAGCGGAACCAGCGGCGTCGGCGCGGTACGTGGGCGACAGCGGCTGCGCTCATCGGGCGAGCCAGCGCTTGAGGATGGCGTTGCGTGCCCCCATCGTGGTGTTTCCCTTCGTGCGTGTCATCGGCGGCATTATGCCGAGACACGCGCCCGCCCCGCATTCCCCGCATGGATTCCCATGGCCACTGACGCCTCCGCCGACACCCTGACCCGATTCCTGCTCCCCGCCGCCGGCGTCCGCGGCGTGGCCGTGCGCCTGGACGACACCTGGCAGACCGTGGCGGGCCGTGCCGACTACCCGCCGTCGACGCGCGAGTTGCTGGGCGAAGCCAGCGCGGCCGCGGTGTTGTTCACCGGCCACACCAAGGTCGACGGCCGGCTGTCGATCCAGTTGCGCAGCCAGGGCAGCCTGCGCAGCCTGTTCGCCGAATGCACAGCGTCGGGCACCGTGCGCGGCATCGCGCAGCTGTCCGCCGACCAGGACGCGCCGCGCGACCTGCGCGACCTGGGCGATGACGCCCTGCTGGCCATCACCATCGAAAACCCGGGCCTCGACCCGCGCGAGCCGCAGCGCTACCAGAGCCTGGTCGGCCTGGAGGCCAGCCGGCTGGCCGACGCCTTCGAGGACTACTTCCGCCAGTCCGAACAGCTGCCCACGCGACTGCTGCTGTCCGCCAACGGCGACCGCGCCTGTGGCCTGATGCTGCAGAAACTGCCCGGCGACGAGGGCGACGACGACGGCTGGAACCGCGCCGGCGCCCTGTTCGACACCTTGGGCGAGGCCGAGCTGCTGGCCACGCCCGTGCCGGACCTGCTGCACCGGCTGTTCCACGAGGAATCGCCGCAAATCCTGACCCAGCGCCCAGTTCGCTTCGGTTGCTCTTGTTCGCGTGAGCGGGTCGAGAGCATGCTGCAGTCGTTGGGGGAAGAGGAGGCGACGGCCGCGCTGGCCGATGGGGTGGCCGAAGTGCGTTGCGAGTTCTGTGGGCAGGAGTACCGGTTTTCGCCTCCCCAGATCGCGGAACTTTTCAGCCAGCCCAAGGTCGATGTGGACGCGCCCAGCCGCCTGCAGTAGTCCGGCAGCCGGCAAGCCGCCCGGGGACTTGTTAAAGAAACATAAACGGCATAGCATCGGTTCCCCTTCGGGAGGGGAACTCCGGGTCGACCCAGGAGTCTGAAGCGAGCCATGAAACTGCGTAGCCTGACACTGTCGCTTGCCCTGCTGCTCGCCTCCGGCGTGGCAGCGGATGCGCATGCGCAGAAGAGCACGCGCAGGCCGGCCGCCGACGCCCAGCCCACCGCCCTGCCGATCTGGAACAACGACGGCAAGGTCGAGGCGGTACTGCTGCTCGAACCGACCGGCCAGGCCGAAGCTGGTGCCCGCTGGCGCCTGGGCCGCAACTCGCTGACCACCGCCTTCGGGCTGGACAGCGGCGATTCCCTCGGCCTGGTCTGCAACCGCAAGGCCGGCGTGGTTGGCAACATCGGCAACCTGGCCAGCCATTGCATGCTCGCCACGCTCGGCGACGAGGGCGACGACACCAACGCGAGCCAGCGCCTCAGCGCGTCGGCCGTGCTCAGCCGCCCTGGCGGCAAGCTCGGCCTGTCGGCCGGCACCGGCCGCGACACCCTGCCCGCCTGGCTGTCGTCGGGCCGCGGCACCGGTCGCGTCGAACAGAACGACCTGACCGTGTTCGGGCAGAAGAACATCGGCCGCGAAGGCTTCGTTTCCATCGGTGGCGCCGTGGCGAAGGCCACCCTGGTGCCCGCTTCCGACCTGCCTGCCCTGGCCGACCGCTGGAACAGCCGCAGTCTGACCGTCGGCGGCGGCTACGGCCCCTTCAGCGCCAACATCATCGGGCGCGTCATCGACGTACCCGGCCAGCCCGGCAAGTTCGAAGGCCTTGGCCTGGGCCTGACCTGGCGCACGCCGTGGAGCGGACAGCTCACCGTGGGCGCCGAGAACGTCATCACCCGCGGCAAGAATCCCTTCTCGTTGACCAACGAGAACGCCGACGAAGGCACCGTGCCTTACGTCAGGTACGAGCAGGACCTGTAAGTCTCCCTTTCTTGCGCACATACGCTCCCGTGCTGTCGCAGCGCGTCAGATGCGCGCGCGCCGTGTCCGGCCATGCTTCCACTCCAGCGCTGGAATCGGCACTGAGCGCGACGATTGCGTGCCGTACATCACAATTACGTAACTAAGCTTATCTCTATCTGCCTTCGGTCTTCACGCGAGTTTAATTCTCGTTAAAAGCCGACTAGTATCCGGTCACCCCCTCGTTTCGTGGTCGCCTTTTTGACTGCCTCGAGGGACACCTTGGGATACCCCCTACATGGGAGAGAGAGACAATGAACTGCAAAACCACGAAGCTCCGTGACGCGATTTCGTTCGCGCTGACGGTAGGCGCAGTGTCGGCTGTGGGCACCGGTGCGGTGTTCGCGCAAGAGTCCGGCCAGACCGAAACCACCACCTTGGACCGCATCGAAGTCACCGGCTCGCGCATCCGCCAGGTCGACGTCGAAAACGCCGCTCCCGTGCTGACCATCAGCCGCGCGGACATCGAAAAGCAGGGCTTCCAGTCGGTCGCCGACATCCTGCAGAACATCTCCGCCGTCGGTGCACCCGCCATCAGCCGCGCCCAGCCACTGTCGGCCGGTGAAAACGTCGGTGGCCAGTTCATCAGCATGCGCAACCTGGGTTCCACGCGCACCCTGATCCTGGTCAACGGCAAGCGTCTGGGCATCAGCACCAGCGGCCTGCAAGACATTTCGCTGATCCCGACCGCCGCGGTCGAACGCATCGAAGTGCTGAAGGACGGCGCCTCGTCGATCTACGGTTCCGACGCCATCGCCGGCGTGGTCAACATCATCACCCGCTCCAACTTCGAAGGCGCCACCGCCCAGGCCTATTACGGCCAGTACGGCGAAGGCGACGGCGAAACCACCCGTGCCGACTTCGTGATGGGCTTCACCGGTGACCGCGGTTCGCTGACCGCCGCTGTGGAGTACCGGAAGGAAGAGGAAGTGCTGTCGGGCGATCGTCCGTACTCGGCATTCCCGCAGGGCCAGTGGCATCCGGACCGCGGCTGGACCACGGTCAGCCAGTGGGGCGTGATCAACCTGCCGGCCGCCGCTGGCGGCAACCGCGTGCTGAACACCGGCGCCGACTGGCGCAACATCACCAACTTCCACGCGCTGAACACCAACACCGGTACCAGCGCTGCGGATCCGAACGGCTCGACGGTCGACAAGAGCAATACCAACCTGCAGACGCATCTGCGTACACCGCTGGAGAGCCGTTCGCTGTTCGTCGATGGCGTATTCGACATCAACGACAGCGTTCGCTTCCGCAGTAACATGATGTACAGCCAGCGCGATGCTGAGCGTCAGGTGGCCGGTTATCCGTTCCAGAGTGGGGCGTTCGCCGGCACGACCATGGCGATCAACAGCTACTACAACCCGGTGGGTACCTTCCATGGCTACGCGACGCCGCAGGCCGTCAATTACTGGCGTCGTACCTGGGAGATCCCGCGCGTCGATCGCCCGACCACGACCAACTGGCGCTTCTCGGCCGGTCTGGAAGGCAGCTTTGACATCGGCGAGCGCATCTTCGACTGGGACGTGGGCTACCTGTACAACAACAACAAGGTCACCCAGGAAAACTACGGCAACCTCAACGTGGCCCGCGTCGGCCAGGCCGTGGGTCCGTCGTTCCTCAACGCTCAGGGCGTGGTCCAGTGCGGCACCGCAGCCGCTCCGATCCCGCTGGCCTCCTGCGTGCCGTGGAATCCGTTCATCCCGTTCGGCCGCGTGGGCGATGGTGGCCTGACCGGCAACCAGGCACTGATCGACTTCCTGTTCCAGACCCTGAACTCCTCGGGCGAGACCGAAACCGAAGTGTTCACCGCCAACCTGGCCGGCTCGCTGTTCGCCCTGCCGGGCGGCGATCTGGGCTTCGCGGTGGGTGTGGAAAGCCGCAAGGAATCGGGCGAATTCATTCCCGACGCACAAGCCGTCACCGGCAACTCGACCACCCTCTCCGCCGGCCCGACCGATGGCAGCTACAAGGTCGATGAAATCTACGCCGAGTTGGCGATCCCGCTGCTGGCCGACCTGCCGGGCGCGCAAGAGCTGAGCTTCAGCATCGCCACGCGTTATTCGGACTACGATACCTTCGGCGACACCCTGAACAGCAAGTTCGGCTTCAAGTGGAAGCCGATCGATTCGCTGCTGTTCCGCGGCACTTACGCCGAGGGATTCCGGGCCCCGACGATCGCCGATCTGTACGGTGGCGGTTCGCAGACGTTCTCGTTCTTCACCGATCCCTGCGATACCACGTTCGGTGCAGCGCGCAACAACGCCGCCTGCCAGCGCGACATCGTCAATGCCGCGACGTTCCGCCAGCTGCAACAGGGCTTCACGCCGGCAGCAGGCACCAACTCGCAGACGCCGGTGGCTTTCTTCTCGGGCTCCAATCCGAATCTGATCCCGGAAACTTCCGAGTCGAAGACCTTCGGCGTCGTCTGGAGCCCGGGCTTCCTGGAAGGCCTGAACGTGAGTCTGGACTGGTGGAACATCCGCATCGAAGACACGATCGTGGCCGACTCCGCCACGCAGATGCTCAACGACTGCTACATCCAGGGCGATGCATCGCGTTGCACCAACTTCACGCGTGATCCGGTGCTGGGCTATGTCAACAGCTTGCGCTTCACGGGCATCAATGCCGGCTTCCGTGAAACCGAAGGCTATGACCTGGATCTGAGCTACCGTCTGGCGACGGAAGGTTTCGGTACCTTCAACCTGACCTGGCAGACCACCTACACCAGCAAGGATGAAATCAAGACCGATACCAACCCGCTGACGTTGCCGCAGCAGCTGGTGGGCTATGCCACGTCGCCGGGTTTCCTGGGCACGCATCGCATCCGCTCCAACGCGAATGTGACCTGGAACATGGGCAGCTTCGGTGCCACCTGGGGTGCGCGCTACTACTCCTCGCAAAAGGAAACCTGCCTGTCGGCCGCGCTGTTCCCCGACGAGTGCACGGATCCGACGTTCCGCGCCGCCAATCCGGCACAGACGCGCGCCATCAACAAGATGGGCTCGGTCACGTTCAACGACCTGGAACTCCGCTGGAGCGCCCCGTGGAATGCCACCATCGCGATCGGTGCGAACAACGTGTTCGATCGTCAGGGTCCGCAGTTCTACAGCCAGCCCAGCGCGAACGTGTCCTATCACGGTCAGTACGACATCGGCCGCTTCATGTACATGAAGTACCAGCAGAAGTTCTGATCGCGATCCACGCGTTGCGGTAACCGGCACGGCCCCGAAAGGGGCCGTGCTTTTTTGTTGGCTGCGCCGTGGGATCTTCCCGGGGTGTAGCAGTGGCAATCATCTGAGACGGCCAGCAAAACGGCAGCACCTGTTTTTCAGCCGCCGCAGGGATGCGCTCGAGCCGACCCCTCCCTTTCGGGGAGATCGCGCACCACGTTGGTTCATCACCCCTGTTCAGGTAGCGAGCACTCAGTCGCGAGACCCGCTTTGCACACCTTGACCGGACGCTTTGCCACATTTTGGCCGCTTAACAACACTTTAATTCTTCGCGCCCCCCGACTATGATCGGGCCACCCCCGCTCTTTGGTCGCCACTTTTTGGCCGGCCGGCAGGGTATCCCTAGGGCTAAACGACTCACTCGGAGAGAGAATGAACCACAAGACCACCAAGCTGCGCGACGCGATCAGTATCGCGCTCGTCGTAAGCGCATCCACGACGGGCGCTGCGTTCGCCCAAGAGGCCACGACCACGCTGGACAAGGTGGAAGTGACCGGTTCGCGCATCAAGCGCACCGACATGGAAACCTCCCAGCCGGTGTTCAGTCTGAGCCGCGAAGACATCCAGGCCCAGGGCCTGACGTCGATCGGCGACGTCATCCAGAACCTGACCTCCAACGGCACCGCCCTCAACACCCAATACAACAACGGCGGCAACGGCGAGACCCGCGTCAGCCTGCGTAACCTTGGCCCGAACCGCACGCTGGTGCTGGTCAACGGCCGCCGCTGGGTTGCCGGCACCGGCCTGGGCGGCGCGACCGACCTCAACACCATCCCGACCGCTGCGGTCGAGCGCATCGAAGTGCTGAAGGATGGCGCCTCCGCCATCTATGGCTCCGACGCCATCGCGGGCGTGGTCAACGTCATCCTGCGCACCGATTTCGACGGTGCCGAAGCGAACGCCTACTACGGCCAGTTCAGCCAGGGCGACGGTGCGAAAGAATCCTATGACATCACCATCGGCAGCAGCGGCGACCGCTTCAGCGCGATGTTCGGCGCCGGCTACGTGAAGGAAAACCCGGTGATGGCCGGCGATCGCGAGATCTCGGCCGTGCCCGTCTTCGGCACCGGCGTCGCGTTCGGCAGCAGCACCAGCCCGAACGGCCGTTTCGCGCTGTGCTCCGGCACCTTCAGCCCGGGTGCTTGCTCGGTGGGCGAGACCCGTCCCAACGGCGCCGCCGGCCAGTTCGGTTACGACGAAGGCCAGACCCCGGCGCAGTGGCGTCCGTGGGGTGCCGGCGTCAATGATCTGTACAACTTCGCCCCGGACAACTACCTGGTCACGCCGCAGGAGCGCAAGTCGATCTTCGGCCAGGCGTCCTTCGACATCACCGACAACGTCCGCTTCTCCGCCACCAGCACCTATAACAACCGCCGCTCCGAGCAGCTGCTCGCCGCCATGCCGATCGTGCTCGGTACGGGTCCCGGTGCAGGCGTGCAGGCCCGCACCATTTCCATCAGCCCGAACAGCATCTACAACCCGTTCGGCCAGACCGTCTCGCGCATCCAGCGCCGTGCGGTGGAAACCGGTGGCCGCAGCTTCCGCCAGAACGTCGACACCTTCGGTTTCGTGGGCGCGCTGGAAGGCAATTTCGAGTTCGCCGACCGCTTCTTCTCCTGGGATGTGGGCTACAGCTACGGCCGCAACGACCAGAACGACACCACCGATGGCCTGTTCAACATCCTGGCCCTGCGCAACGCACTCGGTCCGTCGTTCATCGACGGCGCCGGCGTAGCGCGCTGCGGTACCACCGGCAACGTGATCGAAGGCTGCGTGCCGCTGAACCTGCTGGGTGGCGTGGGCTCCATGACGCCGGAGATGCTGGCCTACTCGACCTTCGTCGCGCACGACGAGTTCCAGTACACGATGAAGCAGTGGTTCGCCAACCTGTCGGGCGAAATCGTCGAACTGCCGGGCGGCATGCTGGCCTTCGCGGCCGGCCTGGAGCACCGCAGCGAAGCGGGTTACGACTCCCCGGACGCGCTGATCAACTCGGGCAACACCACGGGCAACGCCCGTACCGCCACGGCCGGCAGCTACAAGCTGGACGAAGCCTACCTGGAACTGTCGGCGCCGCTGCTGCGTGACGTGTTCCTGGCCCGCGAGCTGGAGCTGAGCGTAGCCACCCGCTACTCGGACTACGACACCTTCGGTGACACGCTGAACAGCAAGTTCGGCTTCAAGTGGAAGCCGATCGAGGACCTGCTGGTCCGCGGCAGCTGGGCGGAAGGTTTCCGCGCGCCGTCCATCGCCGAGCTGTATTCCGGCGTGGCCGACTCGTTCGCCTCCATCGCCGATCCCTGCTCCACCACCTTCGGCGGCACCTACGGCAGCCTGACCGCCGACCAGCGCGCACGCTGCACCGCGCAGGGCGTGCCGGCGGGCGGCTACGACCAGGGCAACTCGCAGATCCGCATCAGCGTCGGTGGCAACCCCGACCTGCTGCCGGAAACCTCGACCAGCAAGACGCTGGGCATGGTGTGGAGCCCCTCGTTCATCCCCGGCTTCGACGTGTCGCTGGACTGGTGGAACATCACCATCGAGAACGGCATCATCACGCGCTCGGGCCAGTTCATCCTGGATTCGTGCATCGAGGATGGCAACGCGCAGGCCTGCTCGCTGTTCACGCGTAATGCCAACGGCAGCATCGACACCCTGCTGTCGTCCGGCCTGAACTCGGCCGAGATCGACGCCGAGGGTTACGACATGACGTTGAACTACCGCCTGCCCGACACGAAGTGGGGCTCGTTCTCCTTCAGCTGGGACAACACCTACTACGCCAGCTACGAAGAAGACAAGGACGGCAACAACCAGGTTGGCGAGTACATCGACGGCAGCAACCAGTGGCGCATCCGTTCCAACCTGCTGGCCCGCTGGGAAATGGGTGATTGGGGTGCGACCTATGCCGCACGCTTCTACTCGCGCCAGGAAGAAACCTGCCCGTTCTACTACAACGACTACGGCTTCGGCGAGCTCTGCAGCGATGCGATCCTCGGCCTGGGCGAGGACGGTGGCGTAGACGTCGTGCAGGAAGGCTCGTTGAACAAGATCGGCGCAGCCACGTACCACGACATGAGCGTGTACTGGAAGGCTCCGTGGAACGCCAAGATCACGCTGGGCGTGAACAACGTGTTCGACAAGACCCCGCCGACCTCGTACGTGACGTTCGCCAACACGTTCGACCCGTCGTACGACATCAACGGTCGCTTCATCTACATGCAGTACAACCAGAAGTTCTGATCTGGTGCTTCCGCAACACAACTACGGCCCTTCGGGGCCGTAGTTTTTTCCGATCTTCGACTTTATGGATCCCGCCATGTCCGTGCAGATCGCCTCGATGTTCGCCGTGCCCGTGGGCCAGAGCCGGATGCCCGATGCCGGGCCACTGAATCGCGAACTGGAGGCCCTGTTGCTGGCGCGCGAGGCGGACCCGGATCGCTACCGCAACACCCACCCGTCGCTCAGGCAGCAGGAAGGCGTCTTCGAGAGCAGCTTCGACCTGTTCGCGTCGCCGGAGCCGTGCATCCGCCGGCTGAGGACGTTCTGCTGGTCGATGCTGGGCGAGGCCATCCAGCAGACCAACGGCTACTCGCCGGAGGAACTGAAGCGGCTGGAGATCTTCTCGCACACCTGGTTCCACGTGACCCGGCAGGGCGGCTTCACCGTCCTGCATACGCATCCGATGGCGTCGTGGTCGGGGGTGTACTGCGTGAGCCCCGGCGACAGCGTCCCGGACAAGCCGGAATCGGGCGTGCTCCGCTTCCACAATCCCCATGGCTACAGCAACGTCTTCATGGATCCCGGCAATGCGCACTTCAAGCCGCCGTACCACCATGGCAGCTGGTCGTTCGCACTGGAAGCCGGCCAGTTGGTGCTGTTCCCGTCGTGGCTGCAGCACGAGGTGCTGCCGTATTACGGACAATCGCCCCGCATCACCGTCGCGTTCAACTGCTGGTTCGGCAGCAAGCCGGCCGGCTGATCACGTGTAGAACGGTGACAGGCCTGCGCTCAGGGGCGCGAGCTGCGCCTCGTAATTGCGCCACACCATGCCGCGATCGCGGCGTATGCCCTGTCGCGCCAGCGCGGCGCTGGCAGTAGCCACGCGCCCACTGCTGCGCGACACGTCCGCGATGGATGTCTGGTAGCTCAGGCCGCAGTACTCCGCCACCCGCTGCCCCACCACGTCAGGCGCAGCGACCAGTTCGTCGTAACTCACCTGCAGAATGCGTCCAGGCAGCACGTCGAGCCAGTGCTGCATCAGGCGGCGATACTGCAGATAGAAGTGGGCGAGCTCGGACTGGTCGTACGAATACGTTGCCACCCCGGCGAACAGTGTGCGCAGGTTGGAGAAGCACGTATCCATCGGATCGCGCACCAGGTTGATGATCTTCGCCTGCGGCAGCGCCTTGGCGATCAGGCCGATGTTCCAGAAGTTCATCGGCAGCTTTTCGGTGAAGAAGGGCTTGCCCCTGCTCAACCAGCCCGCCGCACGCGCATAGCCGCGCGCGATGCCTTCCATGTCCATCCCGGGCACCCTGGCCAGCACCGTGGCATCGAAACGGTTGGCGTAGTGATGATCGGCCGCCAGGTGGACCTGGGCGTCGAAGGCGCCGGTTTCGCCGGCATCGGCCACATTGGAGTGCCCGGACAGCATGCGCTCGAGCAGCGTGGTGCCGGAGCGGTGCATGCCCAGGATGAAGATCGGCACCGAAGGCTGTTCGACCTGCGACGCATCGCGCAGGAAGTCCGCATCGAAGGTGGCGATGGCCTGGTCGACCATCGCGGCCTCGTCGTCCGGCGCGTAGTCCACGTGGGTGCGCTTGACGCGGCATCCCCGCTCCAGCGCCACCCAGGCACCCGCGTAGTCGCCGATATCGTGGAGTTCCTTGTGCAGGCCGTAGCTGAGATAGGCCTCGCCCTCCTTGCCTGGCGTCGCCTCGGTCAGTTGCCGACGGAGGCGGTCGATGTGGTTGGACTCCGGCGTCTGCGTGCGCACGCTCGCCAGCATCCAGGCGTTCTGGTACAGCCGCGGATCGGCCTTCAACGACTGCTCGTAACGCAGCTCGGCCAGGTCGGGCTCGCCCGAGAACAGGTGCAGGTTGCCGCGCACATACAGCGCGGGCGCGGAGTTGGGGTCGCGCTCCACGGCGCGCTCGGCCAGCCTTACCGCCGCCTCATGCGCACCGATGGAACTGAGCATCACCACCGCGCGGGCGAGCACATGCACCGGTGCGGAGGTGGCGAAGCGGGGATCGGCCAGACAGCGTTCCAGCGCATCGAATTCGTTGAAGTAGCGCAGGCGCTGGGCCAGGCCATAGGTGATGCCCGGATGGGGAGGCGCGACGCCGATGGCGCGCATCAGCACCTGATACGCCAGGACGTGCTTGCCCTGCCGGGAGTACAGCGTGGACAGGCCGATCAGCGACGGGAGATGGCGCGGGTCCAACGCCAGCGCATCGAGGTAAGCCGTTTCCGCCACCGACCATTGCCGGCGGTCCACGGCGGCCTCCCCCTGCATCCAACGCGCGTCTGCGCTCACCATGCCCGTCATTCCTGCGTCTTGCCTCTTCGATTCGATCGTCTGCGGATCGCCACACATCCCCATTGATGAGGGCGGCATGGCGACCGCTAGTGTAAGCGGTGCGCTCCGGCTGCTGCGGTCATTCCCGCAGCAACCTTGTCAGGCAACGGCAGGACGACCAGCCCGCTATACGTCCATTGAACGCGTTTCGGCGGGCAGGAATGGCAACAGATGCCGCTCCGCCCAGCGCATCGCGTCAGCGACCTCCTTTGCATAGGTCGTGCGTAACAGCAGGTGCTCCCGGTCGCGCACGTGCACGTCATAAGGTCGGCTACTTGCCTTGGAATGCGATGCGGCGAGCTGTCGCGCCTGTGTGCGCAACGCCTCGTCGGGGAGCGGCAGGTGCAGGAAGGCGGCTGCCGCTACCGCCGCGTCTTCGATGTTGGCACCCACGCGCGCCCAGTCGAGCACACGCACACGCTCGCCGCCCTGTTCCTGGAGCGCGGCCACCAGATCCCGCTGGGCCGCCCACTGCAGTGCGGCGGCGGCCAGCACCGAGGGTGGCTCCAGCGCCCCCTCGGAGAGCCGGGCAGCCAGCGTACCCGCGCGCAAGGCGCGCGCGGCCAGGACCGGTACGTTTGCGAGCGTCTCAGGGGTTTTCTTGAGATGCGAGACGATGAAGTCTTCCAGTCCCGAGGTCAGCACGATGGCCCTGGCCTCCGGACAGGCCGCCATGGCAGGGCGCGCGATGTTCAGCGCGGCATGCGTCGGCTTCACCACCACCCGCCCATCGGGATGCCAAGGACGCGCCAGCAGGTCGATGATCGGGCGCAACCACGACGACACGTCCCGTCCCGCATCCGCTTCATCACTCAGTCTTCGGAGCACCAGCGGCTCGCGCAGCGCCACGCTGTACGGGGTCAGGTGCAGCAGGCGGGCCAGCAGCGTCGAGCCGCAGAACGAGGTATGCCACAGCCATGCCGGCGCCCGCGCCGCCCGCGGCAGGCTGGCCACCGGCGCCAGCGGCGTGAGGGCCTGTGGCCGGCCCTCGGCGGGCATCCTCGGATCCAGGAATACGCTCGCCTGGATCAGGGCCTCGTCGCAACGCAGCCACTGCATGCGATCGCCCGCCAGGTCCACGTCGAAGGGAAACCAGGTCGCATCACCGGCATCGACCGGCGCCAGCGGCCCTGTCAGGGAAGAAGTGGAACGGGCATCCATGGCGCATTGGGAAACAAAGGAACCCGCATCCTAACGGATGTGCCGGGTGCGTCCGTCTCTCAGGGGATCCTCTGAAAAACTTGAATTTTGTTCGTCATTCCCGCGAAGGCGGGAACCCAGTGCCTTTGCTTTCCTTAGCCTGAAGTCGTTGGATCCCCGCCTTCGCGGGGACGACGGCCGTTGTTCAGACCTTCCCTGGCGCGCCCTGCAGCTCTGCGATGCGACCCCGCGTCACTCCACCCGCACTTCCGCACTGCCCGAGAACGTCTCCAGGCTGACCCGGCCGCTGCCGCTGCCGTAGGTGGTGGTGAAGCTGGCGCCGGGGCCGCGGCGCTTCTCGATGGTCACGCCGGTGGCCTTGAGGCTGCCGCTGAAACTTTCGCCGCTGACCTGGGCCGACACGTCGCTAGGCAGGCGAAGCAGCAGGCTGCCGCTGACCGATTCCATGCTGATCTCGCCGGCCGGCGCCAGCGCCGTGCTGACGTCGGCGCGGCCGCTGACGGTGGTGGCGCTGAGGTCGCGGATGCGCTCGCCGTTGACGTTCACCTCGATGCGGCCGGAGACCGTTTCCGCGTCGATGTCGCCGTTCAAGCGACCGCGCAGCACGATGGCACCGCTGACCGTGCTGACGTCCACGTCCTCGCTGTTGAGGGTCAGGGTGGCGCTGCCGCTCACCGTTTCCACGTCGGCCTTGCGGGGTGCAGCCGCGGCGAAGACGCTGCCGCTGACGCTGCTGATCGACAGCTCGCTGGAGGCCACGCCGTCGACATGCACGTCGGCGGCGACGGACTCGATGTCCAGATCCGCACGCACCGGCACCATCACCACCAGATCGGTGGGGCCGGTCTTGTTGCCGCCCCAGCCGCCGTTCTTCGGGTAGCGCACCTCGATGCTCAGCTGGTCGCGAGAGCCGTCGATGTCCAGCCGCTCCACGCCCTTGCCGAGCGTGCCGGTGACCTGCACCTCGTTGCGCTCCCAGCCGCGCACCTCGATGCGGCCCTTGACGTTGCTGATGTCGACCCGGCCGCGCGCATCGAGCGGGCGGGTCTCGTTGATGGCGCTCTGGGCCAGGGCGGTGGGCGCCAGCAGCGCGGTGGCCAGCAGCAGGGCGAAGGAAGACGTACGCATGGGGAACTCCTCAGGTCATGACCGCGCGCTGGGTCAAGGCCAGGCGTCGGGCGTAGGTGCGGCGCAACTGTTCCAGCAGGAAGCGCGCTTGCGGGTCGGTGGCGATGGCGTGGCGGATCTCGGCCGCGCTCTGGTCCAGCGCGTGCAGCGCCGGGGCGTATTCGGGCGATGCCTTGGCCTGCGTATCCATCTGCGCCAGGGCACCGGTGTAGTCGCGGGTCATCGCCGCGGCTTCGCGCTGGATCACCGCATCGCCCTGCGGTGCCCGTTGCAGTTGCCAGGTCATCGTGACCGCCAGCAGCACGGACGCGGCTAGCGCGAACGGCATCACGCGGCGGCGGCGGTGCATGGGCGCCGGCGCCACCTGTGGCGTGACGGCCAGCCGCGCCGCGATATCGGGCCACAGGTCGCGCGCGGGCGGTGCGTCCTGGCGCAGGGCCCGCAACTGCCAGCGCAGCGCGTCGTCGGACAACGGAGTGGGATCGTGGGGGGTCATGCATGTGCTCCTAGACGCTCGCGCAGCAGATGCCGCGCGCGGTGCAGCTGGGCCTTCGAACTGCCGACCGCCATGCCCAGCTCGGCGGCGATCTCTTCATGCTTCCAGCCTTCCACGTCGTACAGCACCAGCACGGCGCGCGCACGGGGCGGCAGGGTGGCGACGGCACGCTCCAGGTCCATCGACAGGGCCGTGCCCTGCCCGGCGCTGTCGGCCAGGCCCAGCCCGTCCAGCGCGTCCTCGTCGTCGTCGAAGCGCGGACCCGTGCGCCGGCTGCGCAGCTCCATCAGCGCGGTGTTCACCGCCAGCCGGTGCAGCCAAGTACCGAAGGCGCTCTCGAAGCGGAACGCCGGCAGCGCCTGCCAGGCCCGCACGAAGGCTTCCTGCACCAGATCCTCCGCCCGCGCACCATGCAGCCCGACCAGACGCTGGATGACGCCATGCACGCGGCCGGCGTGGCGCCGGTACAGCGCCTCGAAGGCCCGCATGTCACCGCCGGCGGCCGTGCGCGCCAAGGCGGTGTCCTGGGCAGCGGCGTCCTCGGGCGTGAGGCTGTCGGCGAAAGGGTCGATCACGGCATTCAGCATACTGACTGGGATGCAGCGAAGTGCGCAGGGGTTTAGAACGTGGCCGGTCTTTTTCTCACGCGCTTGCTTCCGCCAGAGACGCTTGAAGGCGCGTGGGGTCAGAGCCCCTCTCCCATGGGGAGAGGGGCTTGGAGCGGCTTGCCGCTCACCACAGAAAAAGCCCCAGTGCGTCCGGCCACAGGAACTTGAAGGCGCGCGGTTTAAAGCCCCTCTCCCTGCGGGAGAGGGGTTGGGGTGAGGGTCGGCGAAGTCCGCCTGATCTTGCGCGATGTGGCACCGACAACATCCGCGATTCGCTTCTGGCAAAGAACCTGGCGGCCCGACGAACACGGCTCCGTTGGCCCTCTCCCCAACCCCTCTCCCATGGGGAGAGGGGCTTGGAGCGGCTTGCCGCTCACCACAGAAAAAGCCCCAGTGCGTCCGGCCACAGGGACTTGAAGGCGCGCGTGGTTAAAGCCCCTCTCCCCGCGGGAGAGGGGTTGGGGTGAGGGTCGGCGAAGTCCACTTGATTCTGCGCGCTCCAGCACCGGCAACGTCCGCGATCCGCTTCTGGCAAAGGACAGGGTGGCCCGAGGAACACGGCTCCGTTGGCCCTCTCCCCAACCCCTCTCCCATGGGGAGAGGGGCTTGGAGCGGCTTGCCGCTCACCACAGCAAAAGTCCCGAGGCGTCCCGCCCGAGGAACTTGAAGGCGCGCGTGGTTAAAGCCCCTCTCCCCGCGGGAGAGGGGTTGGGGTGAGGGTCGGCGACATCCACCTGTTCCTGCGCGCTGTGGCACCGACAACATCCGCGGTTCGCTTCTGGTGACGAACAGGGCGGCCCGAGTAACACGGCTCCGTTGGCCCTCTCCCCAACCCCTCTCCCACAGGGAGAGGGGTTCGACGCGCCACGCACTACACAAAGAAAAAGCCCCGCGCCGTCCCGGGAGGACTTACGCGGGGCTTGCGCAGGAAAGGGGTGCGCGAGGCGGGGAATCAGTTCGCCAGTCGGGCGGCGATGCGTTGCTGTTCGTCCTTCAGGGCCTGCGGGGTGCGGGTGCCGAATTCCTGCAGGTACTCGCCGATGCTGGCGAACTCGGCCTGCCAGCCGGCGCGGTCGAAGCCGAACAGCAGCTCGTGCGCTTCATCGCTCAGCGCCACGCCGTCCAGGTTGAGGTCTTCGGCGCGCGGCAGGTGGCCGATCGGTGTTTCCACGGCATCCGCCTTGCCTTCGACGCGCTGGATCATCCACTCCAGCACGCGCAGGTTCTCGCCGAAGCCGGGCCACAGGAACCTGCCGTCGCCGCCCTTGCGGAACCAGTTGACGTGGAAGATCTTCGGCAGCTTGGCGTTGGCGCCGTCGAACGACAGCCAGTGCGCGAAGTAGTCGGCGAAGTTGTAGCCGCAGAACGGCTTCATCGCCATCGGATCGCGGCGCATCACGCCGACCGCGCCCGTCGCAGCCGCGGTGGTTTCCGAGCCCATCGCCGCGCCGACCAGCACACCGTGTGTCCAGTCGCGGGCCTCGAACACCAGCGGCACCAGCGAGGCGCGGCGGCCGCCGAAGACGATGGCGCTGATCGGCACGCCCTGCGGATCTTCAGCCTTGGCCGAATAGCTGGGGCACTGGCGGGCGGACACGGTGAAGCGCGAGTTGGGATGCGCGGCCGGGCCGTTGGCCGCGTCGTACTTGCGGCCCTGCCAGTCCAGTGCCGGCGTACGCGAATCCAACCCTTCCCACCACGGCTCCTGCTCGTCGGTGACGGCGACGTTGGTGAAGATGGTGTGGTGGCTGATGGTGGCCAGCGCATTGGGGTTGGAACTGTCCGAGGTACCGGGCGCCACGCCGAAGAAGCCGGCTTCCGGATTGATCGCGTACAGGCGACCGTCGGCGCCGGGGCGCATCCAGCAGATGTCGTCGCCGACGGTCCACACTTTCCACCCTGCCTGGCGGTAACCCTCCGGCGGGATCAGCATGGCCAGGTTGGTCTTGCCGCACGCCGACGGAAATGCGGCGGCGATGTAGTGCGTCTCGCCCTGCGGGTTCTCGATGCCGACGATCAGCATGTGCTCGGCCAGCCAGCCCTCATGGCGCGCCTGGTGCGAGGCGATGCGCAGCGCGTGGCACTTCTTGCCCAGCAGTGCGTTGCCGCCGTAGCCGGAGCCGAAGCTCTTGATGGTCAGCTCGTCGGGGAAATGCATGATGAAGCGGCGGTCCGGGTCCAGCTCGCCGGTGGAATGCAGGCCCTTCACGAACGTCCCTTCCCGCTCGATGCGCGCCAGCGCCGGCGCGCCCATACGGGTCATGATCCGCATGTTGGCCACCACGTACGGCGAGTCGGTGATCTCCACGCCGCAGCGCGAGAGCGGCGAATCGATCGGCCCCATGCAATAGGGAATGACGTACAGCGTGCGCCCGCGCATGCAGCCGGCAAACAGCGCGTCCATCTTCGCGTGCGCCTCGGCCGGGGCCATCCAGTGGTTGTTGGGGCCGGCGTCTTCCTGCTGCGGCGTGCAGACGAAGGTCAGGTGCTCCACGCGCGCCACGTCGCTCGGGCTGGAGCGGTGCAGCCAGCTGTGCGGGTGGGTTTCGGGGTTGAGCGGCAGCAGCGTGCCGTCGGCCAGCATCTGCTTGGTCAGCAGGGCGTTTTCGGCATCGCTGCCGTCGCACCAGTGGATGTGGTCGGGCTGGGTGAGCGCGGCGACCTCCGCAACCCAGGCATTCAACGCGTGCAGCGAACTGCCCGGAAAATCGTTGCGTTTGAAAACATCGACCGCTGCGTTCATGCCCCGCCCTCTAAAAGTGAGACCAAAATGATACCAATGTCCTGTCCCGCTGACGAGGAGAACGCGTCCGGGATCGGTGGGCGGTCAGTCCGACGGGGTGCAGGCCGGGCAAACCCCGCCACGGGCACGCGGTTGTGTCTCAAGGAGCGGCGAGAAGGGCGACGCGCGGGGCTCCGAGCCCCGTCGATGGCGCTCGGAGCTCCGTCGCCGGGGATCAGAGGGCCATCGATCAGGCTCCACGCCTCGTGGATGGGGCTCCGGACCCCAGGGATCGCCCCCGGAATGCCAACGGCGGAGCTCTGCAATCCCGTCGATGGCTTTCAGAAGGCCATCAATGGCACTCCACGAGCCATCGACCGGGCAGTGAGCCTCGTCGATCGGGCTCGGAGCGCCGTCGACGGAGCTCAGAGGCCGAGCGACGAGGCCCGGAGGGCCATCTCGACGGAGCTCGGAGCGCCATCGATGGCGCTCGGAGGGCGGGACATGGAGCGCTGAAAGCCATCGACGGGATTCCGAGCCCCGTCGTCGGGATTCCGAGCTCGATCTCCGTCTGCGCGCCTATGCGTCGCGCGAGCGCCGGTACGGATTGAACAACTGCAGCAGCCATGGCTTCTGCGCCAGCACCAGGCTGACGCCCACGCGGTCTTCGGCCGGCAACGTGGCATCCCGTGCCAGCAGGGCGTCGAACTCGCGCGCCACTTCGTCCAGCCGCAGCCGCAATTGCTTCACGCCGTCGATGCTCAGGCTGCCGCTGAGCAGCAGCAGGGCGTCCTGTTCGCCATCGAAGGGGTCGGCGAAGTAGTCGGTCAGCAGCGTATGGCGGAAATAGCGCTCCATCGGCCCGTCGGCGCGCCAGCGGAAATTGCGTGCGGTCAGCGCGCGGCCGCGATTGCCGGGCATCAGTTCGATGATCTCCAGCCGGTCCAGCTTCACCAGCAGCCCGGTCCACTGCGCGGGGGTGAAGCCGAAGTGGCCCATCACGTCGTCCTCGCGCCAGCGGTTGAGGGTGAGGAACAACGCCATCAGCAGGCGCGGGTCGTCCACCAGCGCCTGTTCCTGCGCCTCGCTCAACTGCGCCATCGCCTTGCGCCCCCGCGAGGCTTCGGCGCTGAGTTCGGCCAGGCCGACATCGAGCACGTCGCAGATCTGTTCCAGCCGCTGCAGGCTCATCGCACGGCGGGAGAACATGCGCTTGACCGCCGCCTCGCTCATGCGGATGCGGGTGGCGAGCTCGCGGTAGGTCAGGTTCTGCGCGCGCAGGCAGCGCTTCAAGGCATCGATCAGGTCGACGGAGACGGCCATCGGTAGCGCATTCCTATACCGGGTGATGCGCCGGAGCTTACCTCGTCGATGCCGGTTGAACAGCCGCGCCGGCCGCGCCCAAGGTGCGGCGACCCCGCAGGAGCCCGTCATGACCCGCCTGATCGCCCGTTCGCTGACCCTTGCCCTGGTGACCGCGCTGTCCGGCGGCATCGCCCTGCCCGCCCACGCGGCAGCGCAGTCCGACGGCGCCAGCCGCCTCTCGCAGGCCAGCCTGGAAGCGTCCATCGAAGTGCCGATCGCGGTGATCCACGCGCTGGGACACGGCGCTTCGGCCGTGGTCACCGGCGTGGCGGTGGTGGCCGGCAGCGTGGCGGTGACGGTGTCCGTGGCGGCGGCAGGCGTGGTGGCCGGCGCGTCGTTCGTGGTGTACCTGAGCGCGGAAGCGATCAAACGGCTGGGCATCGCAGTGGGCACGGCGGTCAGTGTCGCGGCGGTGGCCACGGGCTGGATCCTCAGCGCGGCCGGCGAAGCGTTGTGCTTCATCGCCAACGACGCCGCCCGCCCGCACATCCACAGCCATCGCTACGGCGGGTGAGCGGATGATGCGCGCGCTCGCGATTGTTTTCGTTTTCGTCCTCGCGCTGCCAGGGACGGCACGCGCGGGCGATGCCTGCCAGTCGCTGGAGATGCCGCCGTACAAGGTGGCGGACGCGGCGCGCACCGCCCTGCTGGCCGCGCAGCAGTTGGACGAGGTGGATGCGCCGGTCGCGTTGCTCGCGCGCGTCGGCACCGACCTGTCGAAGCAGGGACTGGTTTACAGCCATGCCGGCTTCGCGGTGCGCGACCACGCGCACGGGCGCTGGACGGTGGTGCACCTGCTCAACGAATGCGGCAGCGACCGCTCCGGTCTGTACGCGCAGGGACTCGTGAACTTCTTCGCCGACGACCTGGTCAACCAGGACCTGCGCATCGTCTGGTTCGCACCCGAGGTGGCCGACCGGCTCGCGCAACGCCTGCAGCAGATGCCGCGCCACAGCCTGCACCACCCGCGTTACAACCTGATCGCACGTCCCGGCAGCGACGACTACCAGAACTCCACCGCGTGGATCGTCGAGGTGATGGCCGCCGCCCTCGCCGACCGCGGCATCTACGACCGCCGCAGCGCGTACGCCTTCGCGCGCGGCGACGGCTTCGTGCCCGATACGGTTCATATCGCCTACTCGAAGCGCGTGCTCGGCGGTCTGTTCTCCGCCAACACCGACTTCACCGACCACCCGGTCGGCACGCGACTGTCGGGCGATTATCCGGTCGTCACCGTGCGCTCGATCTTCCGCTGGCTGGAGCGCAGCGGGTATGTGCGCGAGCAGCGGGAATGGCGGGGTGGTGTGCGGCAAGTGGCGATGGGACCGGCGTGAGACAACGGCATGCTTGAACTTGGAGACTTCTTCCAGTTACACGCTATGTTTGCCGTCCCATTGCTGACGATCGGCGTGCCTTCCTATCTGCTATTCGGGCGAGGCGTGCGCGGATACATCTGGGACGGCCTGCAGTTGGTACTCCCGGGTGCTCTCTGGCTGCTCCTGGTGGTACTGGCTGACAGCAACAAGTCGCTGTCGAATCTGTTGGAGCTACCCCTGCTGGGAGCGGTCACCGGCGTGCTCTTCTCGCTGCGCATCGCAGTGTCGCGACGACTGCCTGCGCATGGTAGTTCATGGTCTGTGTTGGCGTTGCTGGGGAGCAGCACCGTGTCGATCGTCCTGTGGATCTGCATACCGCGGCTTCCCATGTGAATCCTTCCACCCGGAGAATCCCATGTTCCTGACCCTGCTTGCCGTGACCTTGCTGCTGTCCGCCGCTGTCGCCTGGGGCGTGACATGGATGTTCTCGAAGCCGATCGAGCGCATCCTCTCCCGCATCATCGCCGACGACATCAGCACGGCATGGCTGCGCTACATGAAATTCGCCATCCTCGTTGTCGGCGTATCGTCCGGCGTACGCATCCATGCCCTGGAGCGCTACATCACCGCACCGCAATGGATGGAGAAGGACAAGACGGAGATCATCGTGCTGACCGCCGAGCGCTGGGTGCTGGAGGTCTATCGCACCGTCATCGAGACGCTTCAGGGCATCGCCTGGATGCTGCTGGCGTTCTTCGCGGTGGCGCTGCTGGCGTATGTGGTAGTGCGGCTGTCGGAGCTGAAGCGCGCGGCGCCCACAACTTCGTAGGGTGGGCCTCGGCCCACCTTCGATGACAGGATCACGGGCGGTGGGCCAAGGCCCACCCTACGGTCAGGTCGGGATCAACGTCGAGATGACGTGTTCGAGGTAGGTCTCGAATTCTTCCGAGGTCATGCGCGGCTGCTGCAGTTGCAGCGACAGCTGCAGGAACCCCACATAGGCCGCATAGGTCAGACGCGCGCGATGCGTCGCATCGGTGCGCTGCAGGCCGGCCTGACGGAACATGGCGACCAGATACTCCTGGCGGCGTTGGGAGATGCGGTCGATGACCGGCTGCACGGCCGGATGGTCAAGCGCTTTCAGCAGCTCGCTGTAGATGATGTGCGGCTTCACCTCGTGGCCGACCAGTTGGAACAGCGTGCGCAGGCGCTCGCGCGGATCGGCGACCTTTTCCAGGCTGCCGAAGATGTTCTCCTGCTCACCGGCCTCCCAGCGCTCCAGCGCGGCCTGCAGCAGCGCATCGCGCGAGGGGAAGTGCCAGTAGAAGCTGCCCTTTGTGACACCCAGCCGACGTGCCAGCGGCTCCACCGCGACAGCGGAAACCCCCTGCTCGGCGATCAGGTCGAGCGCCGCCTGGGCCCAGTCATCCGCACTGAGACGGGCATTGCGGGCGGGCGCAGCGGGGGGTGTTTCCGGACGGGGTGTGCTCATGTGCCGCATTTAACCATACGCCGGGGTGTGTAGCGGTACGTTTGTTGCGACGCACCACAAATAAAGCCGAATCAATCGGTTGCATGTGAAATTCCGATGGCGAACCGATTGACTGCTCTAAATGCGACAACCCATACTAGCCCGTATGGTGATCCATGCCTCTCCTGCCCTCACGCCCTCCCGCCACGTCACTGACGCCGGACCGGATCACGTGCTGAACGGACAGGGCGGCATCGCCCTGGCGATCCGCCAGTTCGCCTCACCGGGCCCGTTGCAGTCGCATCCCGCACTCATCTACGCGCATGGTTTCGGCCAGACACGCGGTGCCTGGAACCGCACCGGCGAGCTGATGGCGGCGCAGGGCTATGCCGGCCTGGCGTACGACGCGCGTGGCCATGGCGAGTCCGGCCGCAACGCCGCCGACCTTCTCTATACCGGCGACCAGTTCGCCGACGACCTGATCGTGGTGGCGGGCGAACAGCCAGAGCCGCCGGTGCTGGTGGGCGCGTCGATGGGTGGGCTGTTCGGCCTGATCGCCGAGTCGCGCTGGCCGGGTCTGTTCCGCGCGATGGTGCTGGTGGACATCACCCCACGCTGGGAACACGCCGGCCTGCAGCGCATCCTCGCCTTCATGACCGCGTTCCCGGACGGTTTCGACTCGCTCGAGCACGCCGCCGACGCCATCGCCGCGTACCAGCCGCAGCGCCGCTCGCGCAAATCCGCCGACGAGCTGCGCGAGCTGCTGCGCGAAGGCGCCGACGGACGCTGGCGCTGGCACTGGGATCCGCGCCTGGTCGACGAGCTGGCCCGCGACAGCGCGCAGCACCAGGACGCCATCGCCGAGGCGGCGCGCCGGGTGCAGTGCCCGGTGCTGCTGATCAGCGGCGGCCGCAGCGACCTGGTCTCCGAGAAGACCGTGGAAGAGTTCAAGACGCTGGTGCCTCATGCGCACCACGTGCACCTGCCGCAGGCCACCCACATGGTGGCCGGCGACGACAACGACGCATTTACCGCCGCCGTGCTGGAATACCTGGCAAGCCTGTCGGCCTCGCCCGGTAATGCCGAATCCGATGTAACCGAATCCGTGTCCGGAGCAACCCCATGAGCATCGTCATCCCCTTCCTCGCCTTCCTGCTGGCGGGCGCGTTCGCCGCCTACCACCGGCTCCGGCTCGCCTACTGGGCGGCGATCACCGCCAGCCTGCTGGTCGCGTGCTGGCTGCTGGGCGCCAACCCCACCGCCACCATCGTCGCCGCGCTGGTCGTGGTGGCGATCGCGCTGCCGCTGCTGATCCCGGCGATCCGCAAGCCGCTGATCACGGCGCCGGCGCTGGGCTTCCTGCGTCGCGCGCTGCCGCCGCTGTCGCAGACCGAGCGCATCGCACTGGAAACCGGCTCGGTCGGCTTCGAGGGCGACCTGTTCACCGGCGACCCGGACTGGAACAAGCTGCTCGCCTATCCGAAGCCGCAGCTCAGCGACGAGGAGCAGGCCTTCCTCGACGGCCCGGTGGAAGAGCTGTGCCGGATGACCAACGACTGGGAAATCACCCACATCCACGCCGACCTGCCGCCGGAGCTGTGGGACTACATCAAGAAGAACAAGTTCTTCGGCATGATCATTCCCAAGCAGTACGGCGGCCTGGGTTTCTCGGCGCTGGCGCACCACAAGGTGATCCAGAAGATCGCCTCGGTCAGCAGTGTGGTCAGCTCCACCGTCGGCGTGCCCAACTCGCTGGGCCCGGGTGAACTGCTCAACCACTACGGCACGCAGGAACAGAAGGACTACTACCTGCCGCGCCTGGCGATCGGCCAGGAAGTGCCCTGCTTCGGCCTGACCGGTCCGTTCGCCGGCTCGGACGCGACCTCGATCCCCGACTACGGCATCGTCTGCAAGGGCGAGTGGAACGGCGCCAACGTGCTGGGCATCCGCCTGACCTTCGACAAGCGCTATATCACGCTGGCGCCGGTCGCCACCATCATCGGCCTGGCGTTCCGCATGTACGACCCGGACGGCCTGATCGGCGACACCCGCGACATCGGCATCACCCTGGCGCTGCTGCCGCGCGACACGCCCGGCGTGGACGTCGGCCGCCGCCACTTCCCGCTCAACTCGCCGTTCCAGAACGGCCCGATCCACGGCAAGGACGTGTTCATCCCGCTCAGCCAGCTGATCGGCGGCGTGGAGATGGCGGGCAAGGGCTGGAACATGCTCAACGAATGCCTGGCCGTGGGCCGCTCCATCACCCTGCCCTCCACCGCCAGCGGCGGCGCCAAGGCCGGTGCCCGCGTCACCGGTGCGTATGCGCGCATCCGCAAGCAGTTCGGCCTGTCGGTCGGCCGCTTCGAGGGTGTGGAAGAAGCGCTGGCGCGCATCGGCGGCAAGGCCTATGCGATCAGCGCGCTGTCGCAGGCCACTGCGGCTGCCGTCGACCGCGGCGACGTGCCGTCGGTGCCGTCGGCGATCGCCAAGTACCACTGCACCAACATGGGCCGCGATGTCGCCAAGGACGTGATGGACATCGTCGGCGGCAAGGGCATCATCCTGGGCCCGCGCAACTTCGCCGGCCGCGCGTGGCAGGCCTCGCCGATCGCCATCACGGTGGAAGGCGCCAACATCATGACGCGCAGCCTGCTGATCTTCGGCCAGGGCTCGATCCTGTGCCACCCGTACATCATCAAGGAAATGCGTGCGGCGCAGGACCCGGACACCAAGGCCGGCATCCACCAGCTGGATGCGGTGCTGTACCCGCACATCGGCGGCGCGATCTCCAACGCGGTGCGCTCGTTCTGGTTCGGCATCACCGGCTCGAAGATCGGCGCCGCACCGGGCGACGCGTACACCAAGAAGTTCTTCCGCAAGCTCGACCGCTATGCCGCCAACCTGGCGCTGCTGACCGACATCTCGCTGGGTGCGCTGGGCGGCAAACTGAAGTTCAAGGAATCGCTGTCCGGCCGCCTGGGCGACGTGCTGAGCCACCTGTACATGATGAGCGCGGTGCTGAAGCGCCACCACGACGACGGCACGCCGGAAGCCGACAAGCCGCTGCTGGCCTGGGCCTTCCACAACAGCGCGTACGAGATCGAGCTCGCGCTGTCGCAGGCGCTGCGCAACTTCCCGATCAAGCCGCTGGGCTGGCTGCTGTGGCCGGTTGTGTTCCCGTTCGGCCGTCGCGCCGTGGCCCCGGGCGACCGCCTGAGCCACCGCGTCGCCATGCTGCTGATGGCGCCCAACGAAGCGCGCGACCGCCTGGGCCAGGGCGTGTTCCTGACCCCGTGCGAGAACAACCCGGGCGGCCGCATCGACAGCTACCTGGCCGCGGCCGTCGCCGCCGAGCCGGTCGAGCGCAAGTTCCTGAAGGCGCTGAAGACCAAGGACATCGAGGCGCTGGATTACAGCGCGCAGTTGGACGAAGGCGTGCGCGAGGGCTGGATCACCGCCGACGAGCGCAAGCAGCTGGAAGAGCTGCGCGCGATCACGCTGGACACGATCACCGTGGACGACTTCGACACCCACGAACTGCGCGCGGCCAGCTTCTACGACCTGCCGCAGCACAAGCGGCATCCGCGCGAAGCGGCCTGAGTCCATGATTCGCCCCCTCCCCCGCCTGCGGGGGAGGGTCGGGTGGGGGCGACCGAAGCCGCCTGTTTGCGGGGCGCATTGCGGTCCCAGGGCAGTACCTTCGCGGAAGACAGATCTCTCCACTCCATTTGCCCCCATCCCAGCCTTCCCCCGCGAGCGGGGGAAGGAGCCGATATGGAAGCCTTGAATGAGCGCGAACGTCCTCGAGATCTACCGCAGCCTGAGCCGCAAGCCGTTCGGCCACTGGCTGTTCTCGCGCCTGATCTGCTTCAAGGCGCCGTACTTCGGCAGCATCGGCCCGCGCATGACGCGGCTGGAACCGGGGCGTGGCGAGGCGACGATCCGCCACCGGCGCTCGGTCACCAACCATCTGGGCACCGTGCACGCCATCGCGCTGTGCAACCTGGCCGAGTTCGTCGGCGGGCTGACCACCGACGTCAGCATCCCGCGCTCGATGCGCTGGATTCCCAAGGGCATGACGGTGGAATACCTGAAGAAGGCCGTCGGCACGATGCATGCCGTGGCTACGCCAGCGTTCGAGCCGCGCGAATCGAGCGAGGGTTACGACCTGCCGATGGATGTGGTGGTCAGCGATACCAAGGGCGAGGCGGTGTTCCGCGCCCGCATCGGCATGTGGGTGTCGCCGAGGCCGGCGCGCGACACGCGCTGAGTTCCTCGAGGCTGGTGTGGGAGCGACGTAAGTCGCGATCGCACGGCATCGGCTTGCACAGAGGCTGGCCATGCGCCTTGACGGCGCAATCGCGACTTACGTCGCTCCCACGTCGGTCCTGACGTCGCTCAGCGAAACCACACCGCCACCAGCGCCGCGATCGCCGGCAGGCCCTGCACGAAGAAGATGCGCTTGTTGACGCTCCATGCGCCGTACAGCGCGGCCACGATCACGCACAGCAGGAAGAAGACCACGACGTTCCACTGCGCGGTGACCAGGCCCCACAGCAGGCCGGCGGCGAGGAAGCCGTTGTAGAGGCCCTGGTTGGCCGCCAGCACGCGCGTGGTCTCCGCCTTCTCGGGCGTGTTGCGGAAGGTCTTCAGGCCCAGCGGCTTGGTCCACAGGAACATCTCCAGGACCAGGAAGTACGCGTGCAGCGCTGCCACCAGCACCACCAGTACCGTCGCGATCGTTCCCATTCCCGTTTCCCCTGCCATCGTGTCGCCGCAGCATAGCGGCTGCGTGACCCGGCGTCTGCCGGCCCGCGTCAGGCCTTGGCGGCGGCGGGCGGCGTCGCGGCGACGGCGCGCTCGGACGGCAGCTTCGATTCTTCACGCAGCAACCGCCAGGCGCTGAAGGTCATCGCGCTGGCGACCAGCAGGCCGGCGCCGAACACCACGTTCGACCCGAACGCGGACAGCAACTTGTGCAGCCAGACGAAGCTGAGGTCGCCGCCTCGGTAGATCACCGTGTCGATGGCCGCGCCGGCCTTGTAGCGCCATTCGCGGCCCACGCGCGTGTAGATGGTCTCGCGCGCCGGCTTGGCCAGCGAGAACTCGCTGGCGCGGGTGACTACCTGCACGATGGCGACCATCATCGGCAACGGCGACGCGGAAAGGATCGAGAACCCGAGGATGATCGCGCCGCCCGGGATCAGCAGCGCCGGCGCGATGCCGAAGCGGGACAGCAGCGTGCGGGTGAGCAGCAGCTGCACCACCAGCGTCAGCGAGTTGACCGCCAGGTCCAGCGTGGCGAAATAGTCGGCCCGGGCTTCGGCCGAGGTGAACATGGTGCGCGCGATGGCGTTCTGTTCGTTGTAGAGCAGCGTGCCCACGCCGACACCCATCACCACCATGACCGCGAGCCAGCGCAGCAGCGGCTCGCGCACGATCAGCTTCAGCCCCGCCAGCACCTCGCCCCCCATCGGGATCTCGCCGCTGGCCTGTCGCCGCTCTGCCTCGCGCGCCACGGCCCAGGTCCGCAGCCTGAAGATGCACAGCACGCAGACCGAGAACAGGAACGCCGACACCAGCATCATGTTGGGGATGCCCACGCGCACGACCAGCGCCTTGGTCAGCGCCGGGCCGAGGAACGCGCCCATCGTGCCGGCCGCGCCGATGTAGCCGTAGTACTTGCGCGCTTCGACATTGGTGAACACATCGGCCATGAAGCTCCAGAACACGGCCACCGCGAACAGGTTGAACACCGTGATCCACAGGATGAAAGCCAGTCCGCGGCCGGCGATGCCGCTGTCGAACATGGCGTAGAACACCAGCAGCGTGGCGATGAAGAAGCCGTAGATCACCGGCAGGAAGACCCGGCGCGGGAAGCGGCTCACCAGCCAGCCGTACACCGGCTGCAGCACCAGCATGATCAGGAACACGGCGCTGAAGATGAATTGCAGCGTGAACTCGCCCAGCGCGATGCCGCGGTCGGCGAAAAACCCGATCAGCGCGGGAGGAAACACCGCTTCGATGTCGCTGGACGCCGCCATCGCCTCGCGTACCGGCCGCAGCACGTAGTAGCCGCTCAGCAGGCAGAAGAAGTAGACGAAGGCCCACAGCAGCGGCGGCGACTCCGAGACCGCCGCGCGGAATCGGCCGAACCGGGAGATCGCTGGGGAAGACGGGTCCATGGGGCGCGGCCTGCGATCGCATCATCGGGGCGCGGGCACCGCCCGCCTGTGGCGCGCAAGGTATCCGATGCACTGCAACATCGCCAGCGTTTCATGCTCGCCCGGCGACCGGAAACGCACGCCGGCCCTTTCTCCCGCCCGCCGCTGCAATGGCCCGAGCATTTGCTCTATCCCCCGCCGCTAGGTTCGGGCGGACTTCGCAACAGGGCAGCATGTGTACGACTACATCATCGTGGGCGCCGGTTCCGCCGGCTGCGTCCTGGCCCACCGCCTGAGCGAAGACCCCGCGTGCCGCGTGCTGCTGCTCGAGGCCGGCCCGCGCGACTGGCATCCCTTCATCCACATGCCCGCCGGGCTGGCCAAGCTGGTCGGCCAGAAGGGCGTCAACTGGAACTACGACACCGCGCCCGAGCCACACCTCGACAATCGCCGCCTGTGGTGGCCGCGCGGCAAGGTGCTGGGCGGTTCCAGTTCGATCAATGCGATGTGCTACATCCGCGGCGTGCCGCAGGACTACGACGACTGGGCCCATGCCGGTGCCGACGGCTGGGACTGGGCCAGCACGCTGCCGTACTTCCGCCGCTCCGAACGCAACGCGCGTGGCGCCGATGCGCTGCATGGCGGCGACGGCCCCCTGCATGTCGCCGACCTGCGCTACACCAATCCGCTGTCGGCCGCCTTCATCGAGGCCGGCGTGCAGGCCGGGTTCGCCCGCAACGACGACTTCAACGGCGCCGAGCAGGCCGGCTTCGGCCTCTATCAGGTCACCCAGAAGGACGGCGCCCGCTGTTCGTCGGCGGTCGCCTACCTCGACCCCGCGCGCGACCGCCAGAACCTGGACATCGTCACCGGCGCACTGGTCCGCCGCATCCTGCTGGAGAAGGGATGCGCGGTGGGCGTGGCCTACGCCCGCGGCGGCCATGAGGTCGTCGCGCGCTGCGGCGGCGAGGTGCTGCTGAGTGGCGGCGCGATCAACTCGCCGCAGCTGCTGATGCTGTCCGGCATCGGCCCGTCGGCGCATCTGGAGGACACAGGCATCACCGTGCGCCATGCCTTGCCGGGCGTCGGCCGCAACCTGCAGGACCACCTCGACATCTGCACCCTGCAGCACAGCACCCAGCGCGTCACCTACGACCGTACCAGCGAACTCCGGACCGCGTTCGACTACTTCCTGCGCGGCCACCGTGGCCCGGGCAGCAGCAACATCGCCGAAGCCGGCGCCTTCGTGCGCTCCCCGCTGGCGCCGGACGAGCGCCCCGACATCCAGATGCATTTCGTGCCGGCCATGCTGGACGACCACGGCCGCAACCGGCTGGCCGGCGACGGCTACACCGCGCATGCGTGCTTCCTGCGCCCGCGCAGTCGTGGCCGCATCCTGCTGGCCAGCGCGGATCCGCGCGCCGATGCACGCATCGAGGCGAACTACCTGAGCGATCCAGAAGGCTTCGACCTGAAGATGATGGTCGAGTGCGCCAAGCTGTCGCGCGAGCTGTTCGCGCAGGCAGCCTTCGATGCCTATCGCGGTGCGCCGATCCATCCCGCGCGCAACGACCTGTCGGATGCCGAGCTGGTCGCCTTCATCCGCGCCAAGGCGGAGACCGTGTACCACCCGGTCGGCACCTGCCGCATCGGCGACGACGAGGACGCGGTGGTCGATCCGCAGTTGCGCGTGCGCGGCATCGAGCGACTGCGCGTGATCGATGCATCGGTGATGCCTTCGCTGATCGGCGGCAACACCAACGCCCCCACCATCATGATCGCCGAGCGGGCATCGGACCTGATCCGCAGCATCCCGCCGCTGGCCGGCGGCCAGCTTCACGTGACGCCCAAGGCACCCGCGCTGGTCTTCGCGGACTGATCCGCCCACGCGATGCGTCGCCCGATCGCCTTCCTTGTCGAGGGCGATGGCGCTTCTCCTGCGTATTCAGCTGACACGGAGAATCCAGCTGAATACGCGCCCGCCATGCCGAATAGCGTCACTGCGCGCACGTACGCGCCTGAATGACGCGGGGATCGGCGCGGAAGTTGCATGTCCTTCTGCACGCAGGCCTGCATGAACGCATGCGTCGCGCTCATCGAGCGTCGATCCGTGGGCAAGCCCCGCAAACTGGGACGCCCGCCACATCTGCCATCAGCAGCAGGATGAACAACATGGACATTCAACTTCTCCTTGTTTGTGCAATCGAAAAAAGCGGCGTTATGATCCTTGGCAGCACCCGCTCACGCAGGCGTCACGCACGATGAAACACAAGACAAGCCGGCGATCGCTGGACATCTTCCGGATCGGTCTGGTCGGGCTGATGCTTCCGCTGACGCTGTCGTCCACGGCGCAGACGCCGCTGCGCTGGACGGCCGCCCCTTCAGGCACCGAGGCGACCGCGACCTCGGGCAGCGCAGCGGCCAGCCTGGCGCCGCGCGTCTCGCCGACGCAGCCGCTGCCTTACCGCACTTCGCTGCCGGGACAGAACATCCAGCCGCTCGCGGCCGGTTTCGACGTGCGCGCGTTCGAGACGATGGCCGAGCACCTGACCGTCGGCCAGCGCGTGCCCGGCCTGGCCATGGCCATCGTCCACAACGGCCGCGTGCTCAGCGCGCGCGGCTACGGCGTCACCGACGTGGTCAATCCGCAGCCCGTCGATTCGCACACCGTGTTCCGGCTGGCTTCGCTGTCGAAGGCGTTCGCCAGCACGCTGACCGGGCTGATGGTGCAGGACGGATCGCTGCGCTGGGACAGCAAGGTCAACCAGTTCGTGCCCGGCTTCCAGCTGCGCGATCCCAACGCGACCTCGCACGTGACCGTCGCCGATGTGCTGAGCCACAGTGTCGGCCTGCAGGCGCACAACGCCTTCGACCGCGACATCGAGGCGAACGCCGAGTACTACGACGTCGCCCGCAAGCTCGCCTACGCGCCGCTGAAGTGCGCGCCGGGCGATTGCTACGCGTACCAGAACGTGGCCTTCAGCCTGATCGGCGACGTGGTGTTCGCCGCGTCCGGCACGTTCTACGACCAGGCGGTGGATCGCCGCATCTTCAAGCCGCTGGGCATGAACGACGCCAGCATGGGCCTGGCGGGCATCGAGGGCAGCACGCGCTGGGCACGTCCGCACGTGCGCAGCCGCAACGGCTGGGTGTCGCTGACGCCCAAGCCGACCTACTACCGCCTGCCGCCGGCCGCCGGCGTCAACGCCAGCGCCAGCGACCTGGCGCAATGGCTGATCGCCCAGACCGGCCATCGCCCCGACGTGCTGCCCGCGCCGCTGCTGGCCACCCTGCATTCGCCGGTGGTGAACACGCCGGGCGAAATGCGCGGCGGCTGGCGTCGCGAACGCATCCACTCGGCCAGCTACGCGCTCGGCTGGCGCGTGTTCGACTACGCCGGCCAGCAGGTGGTGTTCCATGCCGGCGCGGTGCAGGGCTATCGCGGCCTGGTCGCGCTGGTGCCCGGCCAGGACTTCGGCGTGGCGCTGGTCTGGAACAGCGACAGCTCGCTGCCGTCCGGACTGCTGCCGACGATCCTCGATCGCGCGATGGGATTGCCGGGCCAGCCATGGGTCGAGACGCCCGCCGACTACGACCTGCTGCTGGCCGAGTCGCCGGATGGCACGCCCGCCACCGACAGGAAGGACAGCGGCACGTCCTCGCAGCGCGCTACCGCATCGCCGCGCTGACGACCTCGCGGCGGCGCACTGCCGCCGCCTTCGTCAGGAACGCGGGTCTGCTTCCAGCATGGCCTTGAGTCTGGCCAGACCTTTCTCGTAGTCCGCGCCGATCATGCGGTCGAACACCAGGCCCAGCCAGCGCTTGAACGGGTTGTACCCGTGCGCGCTGTCGAACGCCCACGTCACCCGCGTGCCCTGGCCTTCCGGCGCCAGCAGGTAGCTCGCCTGCGCCTGGCTGCCGTCGAAGTCCAACGCCACCACGATACGGTGGTGCGGTTCGCTGGCGGTGATTTCCTGGCTGCCGTTGCCGACTGCGCGGTTGCCCGCCCAGCGCATGCGCGCGCCCACGCCACGAGCAGGGCCTTCGAAGGTGTATTTCGCCTGGGGATCGTACTCGGCCCATGGCGACCATGCCGCGAAGCGCTCGAACGAATCGAGCGTGGCGAAGACCTGGGACGGACTGCGGTCGATGACCACGCTGCGCTCGACATGGGTCGTCGACGGCAGCAGCAGGCCGCCCGCCACGAAGACCAGTCCCAGCACGACGATGGCCGCCAGCACCCACCTGATGAACTTCATGCGCTGCCTCCTCGGCATCCGGGGAACGGCAGCCTAGCCGTTCGCCCATAAAAAAACTCTCCCCCCGCTGGGCACAGGGAGAGAGTCCATGGTGTTACGGATAACCGGGGTGGGCTTAGATCAGCGGAGCCGGGGTGGCCGGCAGCGCGACGGGGGCCGCTTTCTTCTTGGACTTCTTGGCAGGCTTCTTGGCGGCCTTCTTCGCGGCCTTCTTGGCCGGCTTCTTGGCTACTTTCTTGGCAGCCTTCTTAGCGGTCTTCTTGGCGGCCTTCTTGGCAACCTTCTTGGCCGGCTTCTTGGCTACTTTCTTGGCAGCCTTCTTGGTGGTCTTCTTCGCGGTCTTCTTGGCAGCCTTCTTCGCCGGCTTCTTGGCTACTTTCTTCGCAGCCTTCTTGGCGACCTTCTTCACTGCCTTCTTGGCCTTGGCGACCTTCTTGGCGACCTTCTTGGCAGCCTTCTTCACTGCTTTCTTCACGGTCTTCTTCGCAGCCGCCTTCTTGGTGGCCTTCTTGGCGGCCTTCTTGGCGGCCGGTTTCTTCTTCGCAGCTTTCTTCATTGCCATGTGATGGCTCCTCGTCAGTGAACTATGGATTTTTACGTCTGGCTACAGCACATCTGCCCGGAGGCAGGCCCAGCTGCAAGAAACGCCGCGGGAGTCGGACCCGTCGGCAGCCGTCGTCGCGACACGCGCGGCGATGCGGATTCCCCAGGGTGCCGGGCGTGCGAAACCCGGCTCCCTACAAATACGAAAACACCCGCGTCGCCAGGCGACACGGGTGCGATGAAAAGGGGGTGGTGCGTTTTTCCGGGGGAAGCGAGTCCTGCGTCCACCGCGTTCCGGGTGCGGACGATGGGCTGTGTTGTCTCTCGCGCCTTCGTGTTGATTCGACTCACTCGCTTCCGCAGCAAGCGCTGCTTGGGGCGAAACCTAATCACGGTTTTTCAAGGTGTCAACACCTTCGACCAACTTTTTTTCCCTGGCCGTCATGCCGGGGCGGCATCGGAAAGCGGCGGCGACGGCAGCGGCGCACGACGATCGAGCACGCCGGATTTGCCGGACGGACATCGGCTTGAAAAAAAACATCGGTAAAACGCGCTTTTTTTTCTTCGCGGCATTGCGCGGACAGCACCGACGCCATGACGGCGCGCGCACCAGCACCCTGCCGACGCGTGCGCCAACGGCTTGAACGCAGGCTAAAAAAAACTTTCCGGAAGGCCTTCCGATTTCGCGTCGCACAAGCCCGATTGCGCGGAAATGCGCAAACATTTTTCCGTCCGACGACGACGTTGTCGACGCGTCGGCTGCCTCGCGCGACGATGCGAAGCGCCTTCGCACGCCGCCGACGATGCACTTCCCATCACCCTCTTTCCGGTCGGAACCACCCGCCGCATGCTCGCCGTTCGTCGGTCGCTCACGTCGCGTGCGCCGGGATGCACATTGCGTTCCACCTCGACGGCATCGCCGGGCGCGTCGGCTTCGTCGCCGCGCTCGCCGTCATCCCCACGGCGCAAAAAAAACGGGGAACCGGGAACGGGGAGGTACTCCGCCGTCACCGATTCCCCGCGAGGGGCTGCCCGTGGGCGGCCTCAGTGGTCTTCGTCTTCCAGCAGCTCGGCGTAGTCGTCGGGCGACAGCAGTTCGTTGAGCTGGTCCAGCTCTTCGGCTTCGATCACGAAGATCCAGCCTTCGCCGTAGGCGTCCTCGTTGATGGTTTCCGGCTTGTCGGACAGCGCCGCATTGACCTCGACGACCTTGCCGGTGACCGGGCTGTACACGTCCGACGCCGCCTTGACGGACTCGACCACGGCGCTGGCGTTGCCGGCTTCGATGCGGTCGCCGACGTTGGGCAGCTCGACGTAGACCAGGTCGCCGAGCAGACCCTGCGCGTGATCGGAAATGCCGACGGTGACGCGGCCGCCCGCTTCCAGGCGGGCCCACTCGTGGGACTTGAGGAACTTCAGATCGCCAGGAATCTCGCTCATAGGGGTGCTCCGGATCGCAGCGTGGCTCGGGAAGGGGAAGATAGTTTAGCGGAGGAACGCGCGGGGGAAAGTGACCGCACGCCGTTCACTCCAGCACGCCGGCCTGCGCCTGGCCCTCGCGCACGAACGGGAACTTCACCACGCGCACCGGCACCTCCTTGCCGCGGATGTCCACGCGCACGTCGCCGCCGGCGCCCAGCGGAATGTCGCCGGCCGGCACGCGCGCGAACGCGATGGCCTTGCCCAGCGTCGGCGAGAAGGTGCCGGACAGGATCTCGCCGTCGCCGTGGGCGGTGAGCACTTTCTGGCCGTGCCGCAGCACGCCCTTCTCGTCCATGACCAGGCCGATCATCTGCCGCAATGCGCCGGACGCCTTCTGCGCTTCCAGCGGGGCGCGACCGGTGAACGCGCGTCCCTCGTCGAGCGACACCGTCCAGGCGAGCGCCGCCTCGTACGGCGACACCGTGTCGTCCATGTCCTGGCCGTAGAGGTTCATGCCCGCTTCCAGGCGCAGCGTGTCGCGCGCGCCCAGGCCGGCCGGCTTGACGCCGGCGTCGAGCAGCGCGTTCCAGAACGCCACGGCCTGCGCCTGCGGCAGCACGATCTCGTAGCCATCCTCGCCGGTGTAACCGGTGCGGGCGACGAACAGCGGCACGCCGTCGGTGCTGGTGGCGTCGGCCGCGGCGAAGCGGGTCAGCTTGCCGACCTTCGCCCGGTCTTCCTCGCGCAGCAGGCCATGCACGCGCTCGCGCGCGGTCGGTCCCTGCACGGCGACCATGGCGAAGTCGGGACGCTCGCTGACCTGCACGTCGAAGGCGACCGCCTGCGCGCCGATCCACGCCAGGTCCTTCTCGCGGGTCGCGGCATTCACCACCAGGCGGAAGAAATCCTCGGCCAGGAAGTAGATGATCAGGTCATCGATCACCCCGCCCTGCTCGTTGAGCATAGCGGTGTACAGCGCCTTGCCCGGCTTCTGCAGCTTGTCCACCGAATTGGCGACCAGCTGGCGCAGGAACTCCCGCGTGCGCGGGCCGCGCAGGTCGACCACGGTCATGTGGCTGACGTCGAACATGCCGGCGTCGCGGCGCACCTGGTGGTGTTCCTCGATCTGCGAGCCGTAGTGGATCGGCATGTCCCAGCCGCCGAAGTCGACCATCTTGGCGCCGAGCGCGCGATGGGTGTCGTTGAGGATGGTCTTCTGGGTCATGGCGGCTTCCGGAACGGACAAAGAGGCGCATTATCCCAGAACGCACCAGCGCGGTGCGCCGCCGCTACAGACCGTCGTACGCCTCGTTGAGGCAGTCCACGGTGCGCGCGTCCAGCCGATCGAAACGGCCCTCGGGCAGCTTCAACCTTCCTGCCCAGGCGATGTCCTTCAACCATGCCGTCGCGGTGTCGCGCTGGCGCACGATGGCGGCCACGCGCGCGTCGTCGCGCCCGTCCACACGACAGGTGCCGAACTGCAGGTAGTCGCCGGGCCGTGCGACCGGATACGGCAGGGCATCGGTGATGCGCCACTGCGCACGGGCGCCATCGCGACCGGCGAACTGGCCGGCAACCACGAAACGGGGAACGGGTTCGCCGCCGGCATCGCGGGCGGGCGAGGCCAGCACGCCGACCGAGTAGTCGCAGACACGTGCCGGATCGGGGGAGTCGGAGACGCAGCTGCCACCCAGTTCATCGAGCCCGGCGGGATACGGCGGCACCACCCGGCCAACGAGGTCCGTCGCGGCCACCGACAACGGTGCCAGCACCGACATCGACCACGCCAGCCCCGTTCCGCCCACTTACGCCTCCTGCACCTTCAGGGTCATGCCGTTCACCGCGACCACCCGCACCTGCGTCCCCACTGGCAGGTCGGGACCTTCCACCATCCAGAACGCGTCGTCGATCTTCACCCGGCCGCGGCCGCCCGCGATCGGCTGGTCGAGCAAGGCGACCGTACCGACCAGCTGTTCGGCGCGGCGGTTGAGCAAGGGCTTGTCGCTCTGCCGCCCCGCGCCACGGAACCAGGTGCGGTAGATCTGGATGGAGACGAAGCTGAGCACCACGAAGGCCGCGACCTGCGCCAGCAGCGGGATGCCCGGCACCACCAGCACGCCGAGGAACACCACCACCGCGGCGAAGCCCATCCACAACATGAAGGCGCCCGGCGCCATCGTTTCGGCGGCGAACAGCAGCAGCGCCACCGCCGCCCAACCCGCGACGTCCCAGCGCATGGCTCAGCCCCCCACTCGCGGCGGAGGCACGCGCGGCGGCGCGGCCTGCTGCTTGCCCAGCGCTTCCTTGGCCAGTTCGGCGATGCCGGCGATGGAACCGATGATGCCGCTGCTCTCCATCGGCATCAGCACGAACTTCTGGTTGGGTGCGGTGGCGAGCTCCTTGAAGGCTTCCACGTATTTCTGCGCGATGAAGTAGTTGATCGCCTGCACGTCGCCCTTGGCGATCGCGTTGCTGACCATCTCGGTGGCCTTGGCCTCCGCCTCGGCCAGGCGCTCGCGTGCTTCCGCGTCGCGGAACGCGGCTTCCTTGCGGCCTTCGGCTTCCAGCACCGCCGCCTGCTTCTCGCCTTCGGCGCGCAGGATCTCCGACTGGCGCGAACCCTCGGCCTCCAGGATCTGTGCGCGCTTCTCGCGCTCGGCCTTCATCTGCCGCGCCATCGAGTCGATCAGGTCGCGCGGCGGCTGGATGTCGCGGATCTCGATGCGGTTGACCTTGATGCCCCACGGGTTGGTGGCCTGGTCGACCACGCTGAGCAGCTGCGCGTTGATGGTTTCGCGCTGGCTCAGCGATTCGTCCAGGTCCATCGAACCGATCACCGTGCGGATGTTGGTCTGCACCAGGGCGATGGTGGCGACCTCGAGGTTGGACACCTCATACGCCGCCTTGGCCGCGTCCAGCACCTGGAAGAACACCACGCCGTCCACCTTGACCACGGCATTGTCCTTGGTGATCACGTCCTGGCTGGGCACGTCGAGCACCTGCTCCATAACGTTCACCTTGCGGCCCACGCCATAGATGATGGGCACCAGGAAGTGCAGGCCCGGATCCAGCGTATGGGTGTACTTGCCGAAGCGCTCGACGGTCCATTCGTAACCCTGCGGCACCATCCGCACCGTCTTGAACAGGATGATGACGCCGGCCACCAGCAGGACGATGGCGACGAAACTGGTCTCGAACATCGATGCATTCCTCATGGTCCCCGATGCGGGCCAGTATAGACCGCGGCGCAGCGCGGATCGGGACGCCCGGCCGCCGACCGGTGAGCGATGAACTTTCGGGATGCTGCGACGGTATTGCCTTCTGCCGCATCCCTACCTTCGAACACCCGAAGAACCTCCCCGCTTGAGCCGATCGCAGTTCGCCATCGACGTCCCCGACCGCCTGGTCGCCCGTGCGCGCACCGGCTGCCGGGAGGCGTTCGAACAGATCTACCGGCGGTTCGAGCGACCGGTGTTCACCCTGGCGCTGCGCATCTGCGGCGACCGCGAGCAGGCCGGCGACGTGCTGCAGGACACCATGCTGAAACTGTTCCACCACCTGCCCGATTTCCGCGCCGACTGTCCGTTCTGGGGCTGGCTGCGCCAGATCGCGGTCAACGAGGCACTGCTGCACCTGCGCCGGCAGAAGCGGCTGGTCGCGGAGATCGCAGTGGACGAAGACGACCTGCCCGAGGATCGCGGCCTGCCGCCCTGGGCCGCGGCCGATGCCGCCCTGCTGCAGCGCGCGCTCGATGCGTTGCCGGCCGCCACCCGCAGCGTGCTGTGGCTCTACCACGCCGAGGGCTATACCCACGAGGAGATCGCCGCGCTGATGCAACGCACGCCCAGCTTCTCCAAGTCGCAACTCGCGCGCGGCACCCGCCGGCTGCGGGCGCTGCTGAACATCGAGGAACCCGTCCATGCCTGATTCCCGTAGCCGCGATCCGATGCCGCGCGACTGGCGCGACGCTTTCGGCGCCCTGCCGCTGGAGGCGCCACCCGAGGACGGCTGGCAGCGCATCGCCGCCGCCTTGCCGCCCGCGCCGGCATCCGCTCGTCGCGCCCGCTGGCGGCGGCCCGCGCTGGCGCTGGTGGCGACGGCCTTCTTCGCTGCCGTCATCCCGCTGATGCACTGGCGGGCCGTGCAGACCAGCCCGCCGCCGTTGCAGCGTCCCACCGTCGTGGCGACGACCACGATGCCTGCGCCGGCTGACCAGCGGGTGCCGACGGCAGCCGATGTCATGCCCACGGCGTCGGTCGCCACCGCGCACGTCGCGCCGTCGAAGGTCGCGCGTGCACCGGCGGCATCCCGACCCAGCACGCAGGCCCGACACGATGCCGCACCCGCGCGACTCGATGCGCTCTACACCGAATCCGCGCGACTCGAAGCCGTGCTCGCGCATCTGCCCGACAGCGGCACCGGCAACGTCGCCGCGCTCGCGGTCAGTGCCGACCTGCAGGACCAGGTCGCCCACATCGACCTGGCGCTCTCGCAACCGGCGCTGCCGGACGTCACCCGCACCGCGCTGTGGGAACAGCGCGTGGACACCCTGCGCCAGCTCACCGGCGTGGAAGCCACCCGGCACTGGCAGGTCGCGCTGAACGACAGCGCCGATGCCGCCATCTACTGATCCGGAACATGCCACGAGGAAACCCCTGATGCTCAAGCCCCTTTCCGCCCCTCTGATGGCCCTCGCGCTGCTGGCGCCCTTGCCGGTGCTGGCGCAGCAGGACGATGCCGCCACGAAGAAGCAACTCGAAGACGCCCGCGCCGACCTGGAGCGCGCAGCCAAGCGCTTGGCCGAGCTGTCGCGTGGCGCCGGCGACCTCCGCGTGCCGATCAGCATCGACCCGCGCATCGTGAGCCGCCCGCGGTTGGGCGTGCTGCTGTCCGGCGACGACGCGGCCGGCGTGCGCATCACCGGCGTGACGCCGGAGAGCGGCGCGGCCAAGGCCGGGTTGAAGGCGGGCGACCGCCTGCTGCGCGTGGCCGGCGAGCCGGTCCGCGGCGACACCGCCGACGCACGCGTGGCCCATGCCCGCGAACTGCTGACGGACCTCAAGGTCGACACCGCCGTGCGGGTCACCTACCAGCGCGATGGCAAGGCGCACGAGGCCAGCGTCACCCCGACGCAGGTGTCGCCGCGCATCGCCTTCAGCAGCGACGGTCCGCGCAGTGTCTTCTTCCACAGCGGCGACGGCGGCATGCCGCAGATCGAGGGCGTGCCCGTGCCGCTGGACCAGATCGCGAGCGTCATTTCGCCCGACGTGCAGCGGGAGCTGCGCCAGCTCGGCAGGCTGGGCGAGTGCAAGGGAGAGGAATGCCGCCTGCCCGCCTTGGCCGAGGCGTTCCGCTGGAGCAACCTCAACCTGGCCACGGTGGACGCCTCGCTGGGGCGCTACTTCGGCACCGACGCGGGCGTGCTGGTGCTGTCCGTCGGCGACGAACTGGCCGGCCTGCAGGCGGGCGACGTGATCCGCAAGGTGGACGGTGCGCCGGTGACGACACCGCGCGACGTCACCCAGGCCCTGCGCGGCAAGCCGGAGGACGCGAAGGTTGCCGTCGAGTACCTGCGCGACCGGCAGACGCGGACCAGCACGGTGTCGGTACCGAAGGCATCGGCGTTCCGTTTCCCCGCGACCTCGCGGATCACCGTCAAGCCGCGTGTCGCCGTCGGCGTGGGCGAGGCGCCGACCGTCGTCGAAAAGCGCCGCGTGATGATCGTTACCCCGGACGGCAAGGTGCAGACCTTCGACGACAACAGCGATGCACCACCCATCGCACCGCCTGCGCGACCGGCCGGCAAGGGCGGCGCACTGCTCTGACCCCTATTACTAGAGAAGAGGACCGCGTGAATCCCCTGCCCCCGCCTTGCGGGGGTCTTTTTTTAGGAAGCGGCACTTCCCTGTGCCGGAGAGAACATCAGCGAGACGCCCTCGCGACGGCCGCGGGTTCGGCCGGCGCCGGCTCCACCCAGTCGGCGAACACCTTGGCGATGGCCGCATCCGCGACCGGCCTGCCTTCCTGCACCTCCCCGGCCTGGGTGAACAGCGGAATGATCATCGCCATGCCATCGACCTTGGTTTTCAGGCGAACGCCCGGCGCCTTCGACAGGAAGCCATTCCAGTGCGCACGCACCTTGGCCCAGTAGCCGGCGGTGGCCTGCCAGTAATGGCGCGCGGGGGTGAAGTCGACCTCGGTGGTCCTGAGGTAATCGTTGAAGCCGAACTCGCGCGCCAGTTCCACCTGGGTGCCGTCGGGCTTGCGCAGCACCTTGGTGTTGAACTGCTCGTGGGTCCAGCCGTTCGGGGTCAGTGTGTGGCGGTTGATCACCGACAGTGCGTTGTAGTCGCTGCGCTTGCTGTACTCGCGGCGTGGCAGCGGTCGCCAGCTGAGGTCGCTGGTCCAGGTGGCCACGCCGTTGGTGTACTCCCAGCGCCCCGTCCCGCAGTAGCGCGGCGCATCGCTGACTTCGTACACACATTGCGTCCAGGCCCCGCGGGTGGCATCGGCGGGCATCGCGCGCACGTGCCAGGTCTGGTCGGCGCTGAACTCGAAACGCGTCGGCGCCTCGTAGAACCAGTCCTGCCGCCAGTGCTTGGTCACGTGGCCGCTCTTCGCATCCACCAGGATGTGCTGCAGGACGATGCGGTGGGGCGTGTCCTCGACCACGATCACCGTCTCGTCGCCGCCGCTGCGCATCGCCGACTGGCGCTCGTAACCGGGCTGCAGCAGCACCGTTTCGTCGAAGGCGAAATCGACGGTGTAGTCGCCCTGCATCGCCAGGATCGACTGGCGGTCGCGGACGGGATCCGCCGCCAGAGCGGACGTCGACAGCGGCAGGATGAGGATGGACAGCGCAAGGGCGACCGGTGTCTTCATGGCGGCATTCTCTTTATTTGGGTCTGATCAGCGGCACGACGTTGTCGGCCGTCGCGTGGGTGTGTTCAAAGGGGATGGCGGTGAACGCAGCGGCGTGCTCGCAGCCGCCGTCGTGCATCCCGGTTTCCAGGGCGGCGCCTTCCGCATGCGCGATGCGTCGCGCGGTGGCGACGCCCAGCGGCGACATCAGCGGCAGGCTGGCGGCGAGCACGGGCATTGCCGCCGGCCGCGGCACCGCATGCAGTTGCAGGGCGCACGCGCGCCACTGGCCGCCGAGCAGGAGGCCGGCAAGCCGTTGCCACAGGCGATCGGCAAGACCGGCGGCCTCGTCGCCTCCGCCGGTCGGCAACGACGCCACCAGGCGGTCCCATGCCACGAAGTCGCTGTCCGGCAACAGGCACAGCCGCCAGCAACAGCGGCCCTGCGCGTCGAAGAACAGCAGCCGTTCGTCCAGTCCATCGCTGTCGACGCCGGTGTGGGCTTCTACCCGCACCGCCTGCTGCCATCCCGCCAGTTCGCTGCCCTGCTGCGCGCGGTACAGGCACAGCACCGGACCCAACGCGGCCAGTTGTGCGGCCGCGGGGAACGCATCCGGTGATGCGCCGACGATCCTGTCCGGCAGCGCGCGCAGCGTCGCCATGGCGCTACCAGCTCACCGACAGGCTGGCCGACAGCGAGCGGCCGGGCGAGGTGTAGCGGTCCAGCGTGGTGCTGGCCGCAGCGACCAGTGCGATGTCGCCGGCATCGATGTATGTCTTGTCGGCCAGGTTCAGCACGCCGACGTTCACCGTGGCGCCGGGCGCGAAGTTCCAGTGCGCGTAGAGGTCGAGCACGCCGTAGCCCGGCTGCCGGTAGTACGCGTCGGCGGACACGCGGTCCTTGCGGTCCACGAACCGGCCCGCCAGTTCCGCGCCCCATGCCTCGGCCTCGTAGGCCAGGCCCAGGGTCGCGGTGAGCGGATCCACGCTGTCCAGCGGCACGTCGTCCACGCGGTTCCTGCCGCGCGACCATGCCGCCGCGCCACGCAGGGACCATCCCGCGAGCGACGGCGTCCATGCGCCGAGGTCGGCATCTGCCTTCAACTCGACGCCGTGGATCTGCGCTTCCGCCACGTTCTGCGACTGGTACACCATCAGGCCGTCGTCGTTGAAGCCGATGAAGCGCATCGACTCGATGAAGTCGTCGTAGCGGTTGTAGTAGCCGGACAGACTGGCATGCACGGCATCGCCGGCATAGCGCACGCCGAACTCCAACCCGTCGCTGGTTTCCGGCTTGAGGTCGGGATTGGCGATGGCGGTGTAACCGAACTGCACGTTGGTGAAGCCGATATTGACGTCGTTGTACGGCGGCGAGCGGAAGCCGCGTGCGTAGCCGCCGAACAGCGACCAGTCCGCGCCGAACTTCCACACCATGCCCAGCTTCGGCGAGACGCTGGTTTCGCGGATGTCGGCCAGCACCACGCCCGGGTTGTCGCCGGTGAAGATCGCATCCTGTTCCGGATCCAGCCGGTAATGATCCACGCGCAGGCCGGGCACCAGGCGGAACGCACCGTCGTTGAAGCCGATCTCGTCCTGTACGTACAGCGCGGCCGTGGTGGTCTTGCTGACCGGGAAATCGCGCACCGGGAACACATCCGGCAACATCACCGGCGTGCCGACGCCGGTCAGCGGGAACGTGCGCAGGCCATCGCGCTTCTGCCGCGTTTCGGCACGCGAAAGGTCGATGCCGTAGGCGAGTTCGTGCCGTACGGCGTCGCCGAAGGCCTTGCGGACGTTCACCTGCAAGCCGTAGGTGCGCTGGTCGAAATTGAACGCGCGCTCGCGGATGTCGCGCAGCGTGGGCGCAGGCAGCGTGCGGTCCTCGCGGGTGTACTGGGCGGTCTCGCTGTCCTGACGGTAGACCTGCCAGTCCAGGCTGTCCGCGAAGGCGGATTGCATCCCGTTCCATTCGTGCGAGAACGCCACCCGCGCACGCGTCTGATGGTCGCGTGCGGTCACCGCGGTGTTGGTGGCGCCGGTCAAGGGCTGCAGGCCGCGTTGCGTCAGCAGGTCGGTATCGGTCGCGTCCTCGTTGCCCTCGACCGTCAGGGTGAACTGCTGGTCCTGGTCCGGCGCGAACACCAGTTTGCCCAGCAGGCTGCGACCGTCGCGTTGCTGCGGGTTGGGCAGCGTGCGGGCACTGCCGGTACCGCCGACGCTGCCCTGGTTTCCGGCTTCCTTGCCCTGGCGATGGCTGACATTGATCAGGCCGCTCCAGCGTTCGCCGCCGAAGGCCGCCGTCGCGCCGCCGAGCAGGCCGTCCCAGCGGCTGTCGTAGCCCAGGCGGAAGCTGAAGTAGGCGTCCTTGCCTGCTTCCAGATAGTCGGAAGGATCCTTGGTGATGAAGGACACCACGCCGCCCAGCGCATCCGATCCGTACAGCGAACTGGACGGACCGCGGACGATCTCGACGCGCTTGAGCGTGTCCAAGTCGATGAAATTCCGGTTCGCATTCGAGAAGCTGCCGATCGAGAACGCATCCGACACGGCGATGCCGTCGGTCTGGATGCGCACACGATTGGCCTCCAATCCGCGGATGCGGAAGCCGCCCAGGCCGAAGCGGCCGAAGCTCGACGTCACCGTGACGCCGGGTTCGTAACGGACCAGGTCCTTGATGTCGCGGACCAGCCGGTCGTCCAGTTGCTGGCGATCGATGACGCTGACGGTGTTGGGCACGTCCACCACGGCGCGTTCGGTGCGGGTGGCGGTGACCTGGATGCGGTCGAACTCCTTCGCGTCGGCAGGCGACGAGGCGGAGGTGTCGGCGGGTGTTTCGGCATGGGCATGGCCGGCAAGGGCCAGCCACACGGCCGAAGTGAGCAGCGTGGGACGCATCATGGCGTACAGCATTCCTGTGGGGTATGGAAAACCCGGAAGGCTGGCGGCCGGAGAATCCTTGGCTGGCGCCCGGTGGAGAGAGTCGGTGCCGTCGGCCGTGCGTGCCGACGGGGTGGCGGATTACTTGGTGAGGATCAGCTTGTCGTTGCTGGTGTGACGCAGGCGATAGAGGCGGTCGCCGTGGCGGATCAGCACTTCGCGCTGGCCCTTCAGCAGACTCTCGCTGTCCAGGGCGTCGTGGTCGCGGGGGGCGGCGGACGGCAGGGAGAGGCGCTCGCGCAGCGCCGACGTGTCGGCCAGGGGCAATGCAGTGACGTTCGAGATCATGGGTGGGGCTCCGGAGAAGGAACGCCATTGATGATAATGATTCTTATTTGCGCGTCAACACCTCCGCACCGCGCCCGGACGGGCGGTCAAATGAGAATGGCTCCGCCGTCCCGCTGCCCGCCTCCTTACAATGCGCGCACTTTCCTCCTCCGGGGAGTAGCCCACCCGTCCTGACGGGTTCCGCGCGTCAACACACTTGGTCCGCCGACCATGGTGCGCGGGACGAAGCGATCCGCTTCGCCGGGCAAGACCGAAGGCAGGCGTCGTGCTTACCCGGGCCGGGCAGTGCGTCGTTTGCCTTCGCGCCTGACGCGAATGCCTGGCCCCGGAGTTGTTGATGCAATCGCTGCACGCCCTGCTGGTGTCCACCGGCACCGTCACCCTGGCCGAGATCGGCGACAAGACCCAACTGCTGGCCCTTCTCCTGGCGGCGCGCTACCGCAAGCCGTGGCCGATCGCCTGGGGCATCCTGGCCGCGACCGTGGTGAACCACGCCCTCTCCGCTTGGCTCGGCGCGGAACTGACCGAATGGCTGTCGCCCGAGGTGCTGCGCTGGCTGGTGGCCGCCAGTTTCCTGGCCGTGGCGCTGTGGACCCTGAAGCCGGACACGCTGGACGAAAACGAAAAGCTGCCCGCCCACGGCGCCTTCATCGCCACCACCCTCGCCTTCTTCCTCGCCGAGATCGGCGACAAGACCCAGGTCGCCACCGTGCTGCTGGCCACCAAGTACACGCCACTGTGGCAGGTGATCGCCGGCACCACCGTCGGCATGCTGCTGGCCAACCTGCCGGTGGTCTGGCTGGGCCACCGCTTCGCCGACCGATTGCCGCTGACGCTGGCCCGGACCCTGGCCGCGGTGGTGTTCCTGGCCCTGGCGATCTGGGTGGCCTGGCACGGGATTGGCTGAACGGACTGGCGGAGCCGGCGCGCTGCTAGACTGCGCGGTCAGAACAACACGCAGGTCTGGGGGAATACATGCTGGAAGTCTTGGGGCGGATCGGCTTCGGCCTGTTCGGTCTGGCGGTGCTGATCGGCATCGTCTGGCTGTTTTCCAACAACCGTCGGGCGATCGACTGGAAGCTGGTCGCCACCGGCATCACCCTGCAGATCGCCTTCGCGGCGCTGGTGCTGCTGGTGCCGGGCGGACGGGAAGTGTTCGACGCCCTCGGCCACGGTTTCGTGAAGATCCTGAGCTTCGTCAACGCCGGCTCCAGCTTCATCTTCGGCAGCCTGATGAACACCGAGACCTACGGTTTCATCTTCGCGTTCCAGGTGCTGCCCACCATCATCTTCTTCGCCGCGCTGATGGGCGTGCTGTACCACCTGGGCGTGATGCAGTTCATTGTGCGGATCATGGCGCTGGCCATCACCAAGGTGATGAAGGTGTCCGGCGCCGAAACCACCAGCGTCTGCGCCAGCGTCTTCATCGGCCAGACCGAGGCCCCGCTGACGGTGCGCCCGTACATCCCCAAGATGACCGAGTCCGAGCTGATCACCATGATGATCGGCGGCATGGCCCACATCGCCGGCGGCGTGCTGGCCGCGTATGTCGGCATGCTGGGCGGCGGCGACGCCGAGCAGCAGGCCTTCTACGCCAAGCACCTGCTGGCGGCCAGCATCATGGCCGCGCCGGCCACGCTGGTGGTGGCCAAGCTGCTGATCCCGGAAACCGGCACGCCGCTGACCCGAGGCACGGTGAAGATGGAAGTCGAGAAGACCTCCAGCAACATCATCGATGCCGCCGCCGCGGGCGCGGGCGACGGCCTGCGGCTGGCGTTGAACATCGGCGCCATGCTGCTGGCCTTCATCGCCCTGATCGCGCTGCTGAACTGGCCGCTGACCTGGTTCGGCGAAGCGACCGGGCTGGCCGCCGCGATCGGCAAGCCGACCGACCTGGCCACGATCTTCGGCTACCTGCTGGCGCCCATCGCCTGGGTGATCGGCGTGCCGTGGCAGGACGCGACCACGGTCGCCTCGCTGATCGGCCAGAAGGTGGTCATCAACGAGTTCGTCGCCTACCTGCAGCTGGCCGATATCGTCAACGGCAAGGTCGCCGGGGTGACGTTGTCGGAAGAAGGCAAGCTGATCGCCACCTACGCGCTGTGCGGCTTCGCCAACTTCAGCTCGATCGCCATCCAGATCGGCGGCATCGGCGGGCTGGCGCCGGAGCGGCGTTCGGACCTGGCGCGCTTCGGCCTGCGCGCCGTGCTGGGCGGCACCATCGCCACGCTGATGACAGCCACCATCGCCGGCGTGCTGTCGCACTTCGGCTGATCCGGGCAGGGCGGCCGACGGCCGCTCCGCTCTCCCTGTCTACGTTCCCCTCCCGTGACCGCGGCGTTGCCGCGGTGCGGATCTCAGGTATCACCGCATGAACACGCCTTCCCCCGCCCTGCCCCGCGTCGTCGTCGTGGGCTCCTTCAACGTCGATCACGTCTGGCGCTGCGACGCCCTGCCCGCTGCAGGCGCCACCATCGCCGGCCGCTACGCCAGCGGCCCGGGCGGCAAGGGGTTCAACCAGGCCATCGCCGCGGTGCGCGCGGGCGCGGCCACCACCTTCGTCTGCGCCCTCGGCGACGATGCCGGCGGCCGCCTGGCGCGCGACCTGGCCAGCGTCGACGGATTGGACCTGCGCGCGCAGGCCAGCGAGGAACCGACCGGCACGGCCGGCATCTACGTGGATGCGCACGGACGTAACACCATCGTGATCGGCGCCGGCGCCAACGCCGCGCTGTCGACCCGCTTCATCGACGCACAGGCGGACGTGCTGGCCGCCGCCGGCGTGGTGTTGGTGCAGTTGGAATCGCCGTCGGACACGGTGCTGGCCACGCTGCAGGCCGCACGCCAGCAGGGCGCGGTAACCGTGCTCAACCCTGCCCCAGCCAACGCCGCGACGACGACCGAACTGCTGGCGCTCGCCGACCTCATCACGCCCAACGAAACCGAGTTCGCCGCGCTGCTCGCCCGCCACCTGGGCGAACGCATCACCGCCGACGACGTCGCCACGCTCGACGGCGTGACCCTGCACCAGCATTGCCGGCAACTGCTCCCGCACGGCACGGTCGTGGTGACACTGGGCGCCACCGGCGTCTACGTATCCCATCCGGAGGACGCGCTTCGCGGCGACCCGCGGCCGCACTACCGCGTGGCGGCCGAGGCGGCCACCGTCGTCGACACCACCGGCGCGGGCGATGCCTTCAATGGCGCGCTGGCCGCCTCGCTGGCCGGGAATACCGCGCCGGCCTTTGCCGACCACGTGCGCTTCGCCAACCGCTACGCCGCGCTGTCGACCGAACGCGCCGGCGCGGCACTGGCCATGCCGACGCTCGCGGAGCTGATCGCCCGCCACGGCGAGCAGGCCTGACGGTTTCCCGCTCCGGGCGGGCGGCGGATAATGCCGCCATGCAGATCGGACCCTACCGCATCGACCCGCCGGTGATGCTGGCCCCCATGGCCGGCGTCACCGACAAGCCGTTCCGCCTGCTGTGCAAGCGGCTGGGCGCGGGCCTGGCGGTGTCGGAAATGACGATCAGCGACCCGCGCTTCTGGAACACCGCCAAGTCGCTGCACCGCATGGACCACGAGGGCGAACCCAGCCCGGTCAGCGTGCAGATCGCCGGTACCGAACCGGAGCAGCTGGCGCACGCCGCCCGCTACAACGCCGACCACGGCGCGCAGATCATCGACATCAACATGGGCTGCCCGGCCAAGAAGGTGTGCAACGCCTGGGCCGGCTCGGCGCTGATGCGCGACGAGGCCCTGGTCGGGCGCATCCTGGAAGCGGTGGTGAAGGCGGTGGACGTACCGGTCACGCTGAAGATCCGCACCGGCTGGGATTGCGACCACCGCAACGGCCCGGTCATCGCCCGCATCGCGCAGGAAAGCGGCATCGCGTCGCTGGCCGTGCATGGCCGCACGCGCGACCAGCACTACACCGGCACTGCCGAATACGACACCATCGCCGCCATCAAGGCCGCGCTGCGCATCCCGGTGGTGGCCAACGGCGACATCGATTCGCCGGAGAAGGCCGCCTACGTACTGGCGAAGACCGGCGCCGACGCGGTGATGATCGGCCGCGCCGCGCAGGGACGGCCGTGGATCTTCCGCGAGATCGCGCATTTCCTCGCCACCGGCGAACGCCTGCCGCCGCCGTCGCTGCCTGAAATCCGCGACCTCCTGCTCGGCCACCTGCATGCCCTGCATGATTTCTACGGGGAACCGCAGGGTGTGCGCATCGCCCGCAAGCACCTGGGCTGGTACGCCAAGGACCGGCCGGAGAACCTCGCCTTCCGTGCCGTGGTGAACCGCGCGGAAAGCGCAGACGAACAGGTACGCCTGACGCGCGACTATTTCGATGCACTCGTCGCCGGCGAGTCGCTGGCGACGGCGGCCTGACCACTCATGTCCCGGAGTCTTCCATGACCGACACCAATGCCGTCTACGTGCACGGGTTCTCCCCGGTGGAGCAGGCGCGGCTGATGAAGCAGGCCCGCCTGCTGGAAAGCACCATCTTCAACCGCATCGACTACACCGGTGTACGCCGCCTGCTGGAAGTCGGCAGCGGCGTGGGTGCGCAGACCGAGATTCTGTTGCGCCGTTTCCCCGATCTGCATGCCACTTGCGTGGACCTCAATGCCGCGCAGCTCGACGCCGCCCGCCACAACCTGGCGCAGATGCCGTGGTGCCGCGACCGCTATGCGCTGCAGGAAGCCGACGCGAGCCGGCTGCCGTATGGCGCCCGCGAATTCGATGCCGCCTTCCTGTGCTGGATCCTGGAGCATGTGCCGAACCCGGCCCGCGTGCTCAGCGAGGTCCGTCGCGTACTGGCGCCGGGCTCGCCGATCTACATCACCGAGGTGATGAACTCCTCGTTCCTGCTGCATCCGTATTCGCCGAACACCTGGCGCTACTGGATGGCGTTCAACGACTTCCAGTACGACAGCGGCGGCGATCCGTTCATCGGCGCCAAGCTGGGCAACCTGCTGCTGGCCGGCGGCTATCGCGACGTGGTGACGGAGATCAAGACCGTGCACTTCGACAACCGCGAGCCGGCACGGCGCAAGGACATGATCGCGTTCTGGGAAGAACTGCTGCTGTCGGCGGCCGATTCGATGGTCGACGCCGGGCGCGTCCCGCAGGATGTGGTGGACGGCATGCGCAACGAGATGCGCGACGTGCAGAACGATCCGGATGCGGTGTTCTTCTACGCCTTCGTGCAGGCGCGCGCGACGGTCTACTGACGAAGGTATACGCCGCGTAAACATGACCGCAGTCACCGTGCTTTCCGGCACTGGGGCCCGCCTGCGCGCAGCGTGAGGATGACCACGCCGGTTCCCCGCCGGCCTGCGATCCCCCGCAGCAGCAAGCGGTAATCACCTCCCGAGGAGGATGTCATGAACGTAAGAACCGCACTCGTCGTCGCCCTGTTGGCCGCGCCCTTCTCCGCGCAGGCCGGCGACACCATCCGGCAACTTTCGGAACATACCGGCCTGAGCGAACGCAAGGTGCAGATGATCCTGGGCAACCGCACTTCGTTTGCCGAGTATCCGTACACCTACCAGCGCTCGGCGGAACAGTTCCGCCATGCACTGGGTGAAGAGAACTACCAGCGCCTGATGAATGGCCAGGCCGTGGTACTGCAGGACGCGCCGGGCAAGGACGAGGCCATCCGCGTGGCACGCGAGGACGCCAGCGCACGCGCGAAGGACGTCCAGAAGCAAACGGTCACCGGCTCCTGAGTTGGGCGGGCGTGGAAGCCGCGCCCACCCACCGACGCGGCACACGATGCCCGGGCACGCTGCCGCGGTCCGGGCAACGCGTCAGAACGAACGCACCTGGCAATGCCCCTTTCGGTCGGACGCCATACGGCTCACGCCGACGCCATCCGCGGCGGCTAGCCGAGCGACGCGCGCACCGGTTCGCGCGTGGGTTCCCGGATGCGCTTCCACATGGCGGCCATGAGCGCCCGCACGCCCGCCATGCCGGAGACAGGAGCCGTCCACGGCTGCTGCACGGGGGCAATCGCCTGCCAGCCATCGCCGCGCCGGGTCGCGACTTCGAAGCTGAAGTTGTAGTCCGGCTCCAGCCCCATCCGCAGGTCCGACAGCACCAGCCGATCCTCCTGCACCTGCGCGCGCATGAAGCCGCGGTTGAACCATGCCAGGCGTTTCACCGTGGCAATGTCGCGCGCCTCGGCCAGCGCCTGCACGTTGGACGGATAGCCACGGAAATGCAGCGGGCCGTCGTCGACCAGCACCGAGCGCTCGGCTTCGACATAGCCTGACGGCGTCATCGCCACCACGCGCCACAGCAAGGTGTTGAACGGCATCGGCACCGAGAAATACGGCGCATCGCCCAGTCCCATCGAAGCGAGCGTCCGCTCGGCCTCGCGGTCCACCATCGACTTGGCCAGCAGCGACCACCCCAGGTAGGCGCTACTCAGCACCAGTCCGACCGCCAGCGCACGCTGCGCGGCCACGCGCTCGCGCAGGCACCATGCCGCGATGCACGCGACCAGCAGCCATATCGTGTAGAGCGGATCGATGATGAAAACGCTCGACCACATCGTCGGCGGCGGCGCCAGCGGCCACCACAGCTGCGTGCCGTAGACGGTGAAGGCGTCCAGCAGCGGATGCGTGACCAGCGCCAGCTGGATCGCCCAGAACCACCGCACCGGCGAGGCCGCCACGCGTCCGTTGCCGAAGCGCCTGAACAACCACCAGACCAGCCAGCCCACCAGCGGCAGCACGAACAGCGAATGGCTGAAGCTGCGATGCACGGTCATCAGCGTGACCGGATTGTCGGAGAACAACGCGATGGGCAGGCTGTCGAGATCCGGCAACGTGCCGAGGGCGGCGCCGGCGAGCAGGGCGGCGCGACGATGCGCGGCGGGGGCGATGAGGGCGGCGACGGCGCCGCCGAGAACGATCTGGCTGAGGGAATCCATCCGGCGATCCTAGCAGCCGGACGTGCGTTTGCTCACGCGGCGCGTTGGGCGTCCTGCGGCACCAGCCGCAGCCTGGGCGCCACTTCGCCCAGCACCTTGCCGGTGTGCGACAGCAGGCACAGCGTGCCGTCGGCCTCCTCGCTGAGTGCGGTCAGGCTCTCGACCCAGTCGCCGTCGTTCGCGTACAGCAGGCCATCGCGCTGCAGCAGCGAGGCGCGATGGATATGGCCGCAGACGATGCCGTCCAGGCCGCGGCGACGCGCATCGTCCAGGCCCGCCTGCACGAAGCGGCCGATGTAGCGCTCGGCGGCGTCGCTCTGCCGCTTGAGGTATTCCGCCAGCGACCAGTAGCGCAGGCCGAGGCGGCGGCGCAGCTGGTTGGTCAGGCGGTTGCCGGTGAGGATGCGGTAGTACAGCCAGTCGCCGAACTTTTCCTGCAGGCCGCCGAAGTGGGTGACGCCGTCGTAATCGTCGCCGTGCGTCACCAGCAGGCGGCGACCATCCAGCGTGGTGTGGATGGCACGCCGGCGCACCTGCATGGCCGGCAGCATCAGGCCGCAGAAGCGGCGGATCGGGCGGTCGTGATTGCCGGGCACGTAGATCAGTTCGGTGCCGTTGCGCGCCAGCGCATGCAAGGCCTCCACCACCCGGTTGTGGGCCGCATCCCAGGAGGCACGACGCTGCGCCATCCACCACAGGTCGATGATGTCGCCCACCAGGTAGAGCCGCTTGCACTGCAGGCCGGCGAGGAAATCGGCGAACTCGGCCGCGTGGCAATGCTTGGAACCCAGATGGACGTCGGAGACGAAGACCGCGCGCCGCATCGGCGATGGCGCGGCCCGCGGGCTCATGCCGCCGCCTCCACCGGGCGCCACGCATCGCCGAGGTAACGCTCCCGCTTTCGCGGCCGGATCCGGTGCAGGTCCACTTCGATCAGACCATCGAGGGAATCGCTGAAATCCGGATCCACGCCGAACGCGAGGAAACGCGCGCCGCCGGGTTCGCACAGGTCGGTGTACTGCTTGTAGAGCATCGGCACGGTCGCCCCCAGCGTATCGAGGTTGGTCTTCAGCACGCGGAAAGCGGTCTCGGCATCCAGCGCATCGAAGCACGGCGGCGTCGCCGTGTAGCGGAACGGATGGCGCGACCGCGCCTCGCCGCTCGGGTCGCCGTAGTAGTGCGCGTAGTACGCGACGATCTGTTCGCGCGCATCCAGCGGCAGCGCGGCACTCATCGACACCGCCCCGAACAGGTAGCGCACGCGCGGATGCCGGCGCAGGTAGGCGCCGATGCCCTGCCACAGGTAGTCGATGCTGCGGCTGCCCCAGTATTCGGGCACCACGAAGCTGCGGCCCAGCTCCATGCCGGCGGCCAGCCGCGGCAGCGCATCGTCGGCGTAGTCGAACAGCGACGCGGTGTAGAGCCCCTTCAGCCCCTGCGCGGCCAGCACCGGCGCGCCGCGGGCGATGCGGTAGGCGCCGGCGATCTTCCGCTGCGCCGCGTCCCACAGCACGATGTGCTCGTACCAGGTATCGAAGGCGTCCACGTCCATGCGCTTGCCGGTGCCCTCACCCACCGCACGGAACGTCAGTTCGCGCAGGCGGCCGATCTCGCGCAGCAGCGGCGAGCCGCCGGCCAGCCTTCCCACGCAGATGCGCTTGCCGTCGGTGGTCTCGCCCAGCACGTCTAGCGTGTCGATGCAGGCCGCCAGGACGTCCGGCGCCAGCGCGCCCACCAGCGGTTCGGCGGTGTCGGCCGGTTCCGGTGACGCCGCCTTCGCGGGCCGTCCGAGCGCATACAGCGCCGAACGCACCCGCTCGATCACGGTGACGGCGGCTTCTTCCGCATCCACGCGCAGCACCTGGCCGACATGCAGATGCAGGCGCCGCTGGCTGCGGCGGAACATCTCGCGTGCCAGCAGCGCGGTGCCGGCCGGCTTGAACAGCGCCGAGGCGCCGTAGAACAGCGGGGAGTTGCGCGCCTGCACCCGGATCGGCAGCACGGGTGCCCCGGTCGCCCGCGCGAAGCGCAGGAAGCCGCGGCGCCAGCGCGTATCGCGCACGCCACGCGGCCCCAGCCGCGACACCTCGCCTGCGGGGAACACGATCACGCACTGCTCGGCCTCCAGCGCCCGCTCGACGGCGCGCACGCTGTCCACGCCCGGCGCGCCGCCCAAGATGCGCACCGGCAGCAGCAGTTCGGCCAGCGGCGCGATGTCCATCAGGAAGTCGTTCGCCACGATCCGGACGTCGCGGCGCACGCGGCCGACCAGTTGCAGCAACGCCAGGGCATCGAGCGCCCCGGACGGATGGTTGGCGACGATCAGCAAGCGGCCCTGCGCGGGAATGCGGCGCTCGCCTTCGGGTTCGACGGTCGGGCGCAGGTTGAGGTGGTCGATGGCGGCGTCGACGAAGGCCAGCCCTTGCAGGTGACCGTGGTCGGCGAGGAAGGCATAGGCCTGGTCGAGCTTCGACCAGCGCCCCAGCGTGCGCAGCAGCGGCTGGGTCAGCCGGGCACGACGGCCACGGAACCAGTGGGGATAGCGTTCGGCGATCTGGCGTTCCAGCGGGTGCATGGCAGGGGCCGGCGGCGGGGTTTCGCCGCGCAGCCTGCGCGCGTCCGGCGACAGCCCGGTTGCCGTTTTCTGGCAATCCGGTGACAGCAGGCCGTGACCCGCGCTTAACCCGCGGCGACCCTGAACGACGCAGAATGCACGCACCCTCCGCGGCGTGTATCATGCGCGCCCATCTTTTCATCCGAATCAAAGGATATAAGCCCGATGTCCAGCTACCTGTTCACCTCCGAATCGGTCTCCGAAGGCCATCCGGACAAGATCGCCGACCAGATTTCCGACGCCGTGCTGGACGCGATCCTGGCCCAGGACAAGCGCGCGCGCGTGGCCTGCGAGACGCTGGTGAAGACGGGTGCGGCCATCGTGGCCGGCGAAGTCACCACCACCGCATGGGTCGACATCGAGTCGCTGGCGCGCAAGGTCATCAACGACATCGGCTACGACAATTCGGACGTCGGCTTCGACGGCCACACCTGCGCCATCATCAACATGCTGGGCAAGCAGTCGCCCGACATCAACCAGGGCGTGGACCGCAAGAAGCCGGAAGAACAGGGCGCCGGCGACCAGGGCCTGATGTTCGGCTATGCCTGCAACGAGGCGCCGGAGTTCATGCCGGCCCCGCTGTACTACAGCCACCGCCTGGTCGAGCAGCAGGCCAAGGTGCGCAAGAAGGGCAAGCTGAAGTGGCTGCGCCCGGACGCCAAGTCGCAGGTCACCCTGCGCTACGACGGCAACAGCATCCTCGGCCTCGACGCGGTGGTGCTGTCCACCCAGCACGACCCGGACATCAAGCAGAAGGACCTGATCGAAGCCGTGCGCGCCGAGATCCTGGTGCCGGTACTGCCGAAGAAGTGGCTGGACGCGCTGCCGAAGAACAAGGTGCACATCAACCCGACCGGCAAGTTCGTCATCGGCGGCCCGGTGGGCGACTGCGGCCTGACCGGCCGCAAGATCATTGTCGACAGCTACGGCGGCATGGCCCGCCACGGCGGCGGCGCGTTCTCGGGCAAGGACCCGTCGAAGGTCGACCGCTCGGCCGCCTACGCCGCGCGCTACGTGGCCAAGAACATCGTGGCCGCCGGCTTGGCCGACAAGTGCGAAGTGCAGGTCTCCTACGCCATCGGCGTGGCCGAGCCGACCTCGATCTCGGTCACCACCTTCGGCACCGGCAAGGTCGGCGACGACCTGATCGAGAAGCTGATCCGCAAGCACTTCGACCTGCGCCCGTACGGGATCACGAAGATGCTGGACCTGGAGCACCCGATCTACCAGCCGACCGCCAGTTACGGCCACTTCGGCCGCAAGCCGAAGGAGATCAGCTACACCGACGGCGCCGGCAAGAAGCACACCGCGACCGCCTTCTCCTGGGAGAAGACCGACCGCGCCGAAGCCCTGCGCAAGGACGCCAAGCTGAAGTGACGGTCCGGCGCGCCTGCGCACGCGCAGGCGCCTTTGCCGGCCCGTCATCCCCGCGAAGGCGGGGATCCAGCGTCTTGCCTCTTCGCTCCAGCTCCAAAAAAACGGGCCGCTCACGCGGCCCGTTTGCCTTTCCGCAGTAGCGCAGAGCTCGCTCCGCTGCTTGCACGCACGTCCCCGCACCCCATCAGCCAAGCAAGCCCGGCTCTACAACGCAGGTCGGTGCGACGTGGACGGAATGCGTTAGCCTGCCCACCAGTTCCCCCGCGAACCCACGCCATGGACACCCTGAAAAGCCACCAGCTCACCATGACCGTGCTGATGACCCCGGACATGGCCAACTTCTCCGGCAAGGTCCACGGCGGCGCCATCCTCAAGCTGCTCGATCAGGTGGCCTACGCCTGCGGCAGCCGCTATGCCGGCAAGTACGTGGTCACCCTGTCGGTGGACCAGGTGATGTTCCGCCAGGCCATCAACGTGGGCGAACTGGTGACCTTCCTGGCCTCGGTCAACCACACCGGCACCTCGTCGATGGAAATCGGCATCAAGGTGGTGGCCGAGGACATCCGCAAGCAGAGCGTGCGCCACGCCAACAGCTGCTTCTTCACCATGGTAGCGGTCGATGACGAGGGCCGGACCACTCCGGTCCCGCCGCTGGAACCGTCCACGCCGGACGAGGTCCGCCGCTTCGCCGCCGCGCGCCTGCGCCGGCAGTTGCGCGAGGAAATGGAACGGCGGCACGCCGAGCTCGGCAGCCTGGCGGCGGAAAACGCCTGATCGGCCGCTGCGACCGGCGCGCGCCGGCTACAATGCGCGCATGTCATTGATGCAATTCCAGCGGGTCGACTTCAGCGTCGGCGGGCCGCTTCTCCTCGAACACGTCGACCTGTCCATCGAAGCCGGCGAGCGCGTCTGCATCGTCGGCCGCAACGGCATGGGCAAATCCACCCTGATGCGGCTGATGGCCGGCGAACTGAAGCCGGACGACGGCGAGATCCGCGTGCAGAACGGCGTGGTGGTCGCGCGCATGGCGCAGGAAGTGCCGCAGGACACGCAGGGCACGGTGTTCGACGTGGTCGCGCAGGGCCTGGGCGACCTGGGCCAGTTGCTGGCGCGCTACCACCACGCGCTGCACGACGGCGACATGGACGCGATGGGCGAAGCCCAGGCGCAGATCGAGGCCCAGCACGGCTGGGACCTGGACCTGCGCGTGCAGCAGGTGCTGACGCGTCTGGAACTGCCGGAAGAGACCGACTTCGCCGCGCTGTCCGGCGGCATGAAGCGCCGCGTGCTGCTGGCGCAGGCGCTGGTGCGCAACCCCGGCATCCTGCTGCTGGACGAACCGACCAACCATCTCGACATCGAGGCGATCGCCTGGCTGGAAGGCTTCCTCAAGTCCTTCGGCGGCAGCATCGTGTTCGTCACCCACGACCGCAGCTTCCTGCGCTCGCTGGCCACGCGCATCCTGGAGATCGACCGCGGCCAGCTGACCAGCTGGCCCGGCGACTACGACAACTACCTGCGCCGCCGCGAAGAACGGCTGCATGCCGAAGCGCAGGAGAACGCGCGCTTCGACAAGCTGCTGGCGCAGGAAGAAGTGTGGATCCGCCAGGGCATCAAGGCGCGCCGCACCCGCAACGAAGGCCGCGTGACCGCACTGAAGGCGATGCGCCGCGAGCGCGCGCAACGCCGCGACCTGTCCGGCAACGTCAGGATGGAAGCCGCGGCGGCGCAGTCGTCAGGCAAGAAGGTCATCGAGGCCACCCACATCACCCAGGCCTACGACGGCCGCGTGCTGCTGGACGACGTGTCGGCGACGATCATGCGCGGCGACCGCGTCGGCATCGTCGGGCCCAACGGCGCCGGCAAGTCGACGCTGCTGAAGATCCTGCTGGGCGAACTGGCCCCGCAACACGGCGAGGTGAAACTGGGCACCGGCCTGCAGATCGCCTACTTCGACCAGCACCGCAGCCAGCTGGACGACACCCGCACCACGCTGGAGAACGTGGCCGAGGGCAGCGATTTCGTCGAGATCAACGGCAGCCGCAAGCATGTGATCGGCTACCTGCAGGACTTCCTGTTCTCGCCCGAACGCGCCCGCGCACCGATCACCCGCCTGTCCGGCGGCGAGCGCAACCGGCTGCTGCTGGCCAAGCTGTTCGCGCAGCCCTCCAACCTGCTGGTGATGGACGAACCCACCAACGACCTGGACGTGGAAACGCTGGAACTGCTGGAAGAGCTGCTGCTGGACTACAAGGGCACGCTGCTGCTGGTCAGCCACGACCGCGATTTCCTCGACAACGTGGTCACCAGCACGCTGGTACTGGAAGGCGAAGGCCGGCTGGGCGACTACGTGGGCGGCTACTCCGATTGGCTGCGCCAGCGGCGCACGCCTGCCGCAACCTCCGCCACGCCTGCCAAACCGACGCTGTCGCACCAGCCCGAACCCGCCGCCGCCAAGCGCAAGCTCGGCTTCAAGGAAGCGCGTGAGCTGGAACTGCTGCCCTCGCGCATCGAAGCCCTGGAAGGCGAGGTCGCCAAGCGCACCGCCGCGATGAACGACCCGGCCTACTACCAGCAATCCCCTGCCGACCTGCAGCGCGCCAACGACGAACTCGCCGCCAAGCAGGCCGAACTGGACCACGCCTATCAGCGCTGGTCGGAGCTGGATGGGTGAGCAGTGGCTTCACTGTAGGAGCGACGTGAGTCGCGACCGCACGCACTGACGGCCGACCAACGTCGACGCATCTGCCGACCCCGCCAACCTGCATTTCGCCACCTCGCTCCATCGCGACCGGACAACGTGCGGTCGCGACTCACGTCGCTCCTACAACGGGCGGCAGCAGCGCGATCACCCGGTGTTCTGCACACCCTGCGACACGCCGTTGATGCTGGCGACCAAGGCATGCAGCAGCGTGTCGTCCTCGCGGTCGCTGTCGCGCCAGCGCTTCAGCAGGTCGGCCTGCATCACGCTGATCGGGTCGATGTAGGGGTTGCGCAGGCGGATCGACAGCGCGAGGCGCTGGTCGTGCTGCAGCAGCCATTCGTTGCCGTTGAGCGCCAGCACCCAGCGCACGACGGTGGCGTGCTCCTGCTGCACCTGCGGGAAGAACTCATCGTGCAACGCGCCGGACATCCTTGAATACATCTCGGCGATGCTCAGGTCGCCCTTGGCCAGCACCATCGACACGTCGTCGAGGAAGGTCTTGAAGAACGGCCAGTCGCGGGCCATTTCCGCCAGCGCGTCTTCGCCATACGCGTCCACCGCCGCCTGCAGGCCGGTGCCCACGCCGTACCAGCCGGGAATCACCGCGCGCGCCTGGCTCCAGGCGAAGACCCACGGGATGGCACGCAGGTTGCCGAGCGCGGCGTCCTGCCCCAGCCGCCGCGAGGGCCGCGAGCCCAGCGTCATCCGTTCGATCACGTCGATCGGCGTGGCGCTGCGGAAGTAGTCCATGAAGCGCGGCGACTGCACGAAGGCGCGGTACGCCTGCGAACTTTCCTCGGCCACCCGCGCCATGATCTCGCGCCAGCGCGCCTCGCGCGGCTCCGGCGGGCGCGGCCGCAGGCTGGACAGCAGCACCGCGCCGACCGACTGCTCCAGCGAGCGCAACGCCAGCGCACGGATGCCGTACTTGCGGTGGATCACCTCGCCCTGCTCGGTCACGCGCAGGCGTCCGTCCACGCTGCCGCGCGGCGCCGCTTCCAGCGCGCGCGAGGTCTTGCCGCCACCGCGGATGATGGAGCCGCCGCGACCATGGAAGAACGTCAGCTTGATGCCCAGGTCCTGCGCGGCGTCGACCAGGTCCACCTGTGCGCGCTGCAAGCCCCAGCGGGAGGCGGCGATGCCGCCGTCCTTGCCGCTGTCGGAGTAGCCGAGCATCACCATCTGCACGTTGTCGCGCGCGGCCAGGTGGGCGCGGTAGACCGGATCGGCCAACAGATCGCGCAGCACCTCCGTGCCATGGCCAAGGTCATCGATGGTTTCGAACAGCGGCGCGATGTCGAGCGGCACCTGGCCGGCGTCGTCGACCAGGCCACCGCGCCGCGCCAGCGCCAGTACAGTCAGCACGTCGGCGCGGCTGTGCGCCATGCTGATGATGTAGGTGCCCAGCGCATCGGTGCCGTGGCGCGTGCGTGCATCGGCCAGCGCGCGGAACACGGCATCGAGTCGGTCGTTGCCCTCTTCGCTGCTGGCCGGCAGCGTCGCCGCACCGCTGGCGTGCGGACCCAGCAGGGCCGCGCGCTCGACGGCGTCGCGGTCTTCCCACTGGGAATCGCCCAGTGCGGCGGCGACGGCACGCGCGTGCACGCTGGACTCCTGGCGCACGTCCAGCCGCGCAAGATGGAAACCGAACGTGCGCACGCGCCACGCCAGCCGGCGCACGGCGAACCAGCCGGCATGCAGGCCGCGGTTGGCTTCCAGGCTGTGCAGGATCAGATCGATATCGGCCGCCAGTTCCGCGGGTGAGGCGTAGCCTTCGGGGCGATCGTCCAGCGTGGCCTGCAGGCGCGCGCGCATCAGGTCGTTGAGCAGGCGGTACGGCATGTCGCCGTGGCGCGGGCGCGATTTCTTCGCCGCCTCCGGCATCAGCGCGCGGTAGGCCTCCACGCGCGCGGTGACCTCGGGCGACACGCCGATGATGGCGCTTGACTGGCTGAGCAACGTGGTCAGCTGGCGCAGTTCCTTCAGGTAGCGCGTGAGGATGGCGCGGCGCTGCGCGTCCAGCGTGGCGCTGACCGTGCGCGCATCCACATTCGGATTGCCGTCCATGTCGCCGCCGACCCAGGTGCCGAAGCGCAGCACGCGCGGCAGGTGCGTGGTGACCTCCGGTGCGGGACCGTAGACGTCGGTGATCGCGCTTTCCAGCGTTTCGTACAGCACCGGGATGACGCGGTAGAGCACTTCGATCAGGTAGAAGCCGACGTGCTCGCGCTCGTCCTCCACGCCCGGGCGCACCGGCGACGAATCGGCCGTCTGCCAGGCCGAGGTCAGCGCCATGCGGAAGCGCGCGGTGTCGGTCGCCAGTTCACCCGGCGTGCGCGTGCCGTCCAGCCCGTTGATCAGGCTGGCCACCATCAGTTGTTCCTTCTCCAGCAGCGCGCGGCGCACGGCTTCGGTCGGATGCGCGGTGAACACCGGTTCCACATCGATGCGCGGCAGCCACTGCGCGAGTTCCTGCAGCGTCACGCCCTGTGCCTTCAGCTTGGACAGCGTGTCGTGCAGGCCGTCCGGCTGCGGACGGGTGCTGCCGGCACGCTGGTACTCGCGCCGGCGGCGGATGCGGTGCACGCGCTCGGCGATGTTGACCACCTGGAAGTAGGTGCTGAAGGCGCGGATCAGCGATTCGGCCTGCGCCGGGGCCTGGCCCTCCAGCAGGCCGGCCAGCGACTGCGGCGGATCGCCGGCCTGCCGACGGGCGATGGCGGTGGTGCGCACGCGCTCCACCTCGGCCAGGAAGGCCGGCGAGACCTGTTCGGCCAGCATGTCGCCGACCAGCGCGCCGAGCCGGCGCACGTCTTCACGGAGAGGGACATCGGGCGGAGCGAATTCGAGGCTGCGGGGGCTGTTCATGCGTGGCGCGGGGTCCCGTCGTTCATTGGGCCTGGATTGGTATGGTCGCAAAGGGCAACTGGTCTGCTGCAAGGCAGCAATCCGAAGCCTACCCGATCACGTGAACGGCGGCGTCATCGTTTCATCCGGAACAAGCGATATAATGGCCGCCCTTCGCCGAGGGGCGCTGCGACCGTGACATGTGCGGATCCTTCCGCAAGAGCCTGCACATCCCTGTGCAGACTTTCCACATAGTCCGGCCAGGCTCGGCGGAATGAACCTGCAACGGCGCCCGGATACCCTGCGACCCTGATCGCACAGACCGGAGCAACAGCCATGAACGCAGTACGCACGTTTTCGACCGAAGGCGACTACAAGGTCGCCGACATCTCGCTGGCCGATTGGGGCCGCAAGGAACTGGACATCGCCGAGCACGAGATGCCGGGCCTGATGTCGATCCGCCGCAAGCACGCCGCCGCCAAGCCGCTGAAGGGCGTGCGCGTGACCGGCTCGCTGCACATGACCATCCAGACCGCGGTGCTGATCGAGACGCTGAAGGACATCGGCGCCGACGTCCGCTGGGCCTCGTGCAACATCTTCTCGACCCAGGACCACGCCGCCGCCGCGATCGCCGCGACCGGCACGCCAGTGTTCGCCTGGAAGGGCGAGACGCTGGAGGAGTACTGGGACTGCACGCTGGACGCGCTGACCTTCACCCTGCCCGACGGCACCCTGACCGGCCCGGAGCTGGTGGTGGACGACGGCGGCGACGTCACCCTGCTGATCCACAAGGGCTACGAGCTGGAACAGGGCGACACCACCTGGGTGAACAGCGCCGCGGGCAGCCATGAGGAGCAGGTGATCAAGGACCTGCTGAAGCGCGTGGCCAAGGAGCGTCCCGGTTACTGGACCCGCGTGGTCAAGGACTGGAAGGGCGTGTCCGAAGAGACCACCACCGGCGTGCACCGCCTCTACCAGATCGCCGAGCAGGGCAAGCTGCTGGTGCCGGCGATCAACGTCAACGACTCGGTCACCAAGTCCAAGTTCGACAACCTGTACGGCTGCCGCGAGTCGCTGGCCGACGGCCTGAAGCGCGCGATGGACGTGATGCTGGCCGGCAAGGTCGCGGTGGTCTGCGGCTATGGCGACGTGGGCAAGGGCTCGGCGCATTCGCTGCGCGCCTACGGCGCCCGCGTCATCGTCACCGAGATCGATCCGATCTGCGCGCTGCAGGCGGCGATGGAAGGCTTCGAGGTCAACACGGTCGAAGACAGCCTGGGCCAGGCCGACATCTACGTCACCACGACCGGCAACAAGGACATCATCACCCTCGAGCACATGAAGGCGATGAAGGACCAGGCCATCGTCTGCAACATCGGCCACTTCGACAACGAGATCCAGGTGGACGCGCTGTACGCCTCTGAGGCCAAGCGCATCAACATCAAGCCGCAGGTGGACAAGTTCGTGTTCCCGAACGGCAATGCGATCTTCCTGCTGGCCGAAGGCCGCCTGGTGAACCTGGGCTGCGCCACCGGCCACCCGAGCTTCGTGATGTCCAACTCGTTCGCCAACCAGACGCTGGCGCAGATCGACCTGTGGGCCAACAAGGACGTGTACGAGAAGACCGTCTACCGCCTGCCCAAGCAGCTGGACGAGGAAGTCGCGCGCCTGCACCTGGAGAAGATCGGCGTGAAGCTGACCACCCTGACCAAGGACCAGGCCGACTACCTGGGCGTGGCGGTCGAAGGCCCGTACAAGCCGGACCACTACCGCTACTGATCGCCTCCGCGGTCACGATGCAAAGGAACGGGCGCCCCAGGGCGCCCGTTCCTCATTGCGTGACGGGCATCCGCTCCTGCCACCGCGCAGACGCGCCTCTGCGCTTGCCTCACCGGCGCGATCATCGCAAGCTTGGCCGCCGTTCCGATCGCCACCGGCCAGCGCTCCGCGCGGCCCGTCGCACCACGGAACACTCCGGGAGTGGACATGCCACGCGATGAAGGGAGCGCGGACACCGCGCGCGCCGCCAGCCGCACGACCGATGCCGCGGCGCCGCGCCTGCGCGAGAAGGTCGGCTACGGGATAGGCGATTTCGGCTTCAACCTGTACTGGGCGAACATCTCGGCGTTCCTGCTCATCTTCTACACCGACGTGATGGGCCTGGCCGCCGCCGCGGTCGGCACGATGATGCTGGTCACCAAGCTGGTGGATGCCATCACCGACCCACTGATGGGCGCGCTGGCCGACCGCACGCGCAGCCGCTTCGGCCGCTTCCGTCCCTATCTGCTCTACGGCGCGTTGCCGCTGGCGCTCACCGGCGTGCTGACCTGGACCGTGCCCGACCTGGGCGATGGCGGAAAGCTGGTGTGGGCCTATGCGACCTTCACCCTGATGATGCTGGCCTATACGGTGCTGAGCATTCCGTACTCCGCACTCTCCGGCGTGATCACCGCCGACAGCCAGCAGCGCACGCAGCTGATCAGCTTCCGCTTCATCGCTGCCTTCGCCGGCACCATGGCGGTCAACTGGCTGACGATGGACCTGGTGCGCTGGCTGGGACGCGGCGACGAGGCGCTGGGCTGGCAGCTGACGCTGTCGCTGTACGGCGTGGTCGCGGCGGCGGCGTTCGTCACCGTGTTCCTGACGACGCGGGAGCGCGTGCTGCCGCCGCCGCAGCAGCGCAGCGCGGTCCGCCAGGACATGCTGGACCTGCTGCACAACCGGCCGTGGATGGTGCTGTTCGCGCTGGCGCTGATCATCATGGTGACCATCGTGATGCGCGGCGGCTCGCTGGCGTACTACCTGAAGTACCACCTCGGACGTCCCGAGCTGACCGGCCTGTTCCTCGGCACCTACGCGCTGGCGCTGGCGGTGGGCGCCGGCCTGACGCCGCTGATGACCCGCTACGTGGACAAGCGCCGCCTGATGGCGTGGCTGATGGCCGGCGTGGGCGTGGTGAGCTGCGCCATGTTCTTCGTTCCCGCGGAATCGCTCTGGACCATGTTCGCCCTCAACCTGCTGGTCGGCCTGATGCTGGGGCCCAAGTCGCCGCTCGCGTTCTCGATGTACGCCGACTGCGCCGACTACACCGAATGGAAAACCGGCCGCCGCGCCACCGCGATGACGTTCGCCGCGGCGACGTTCTCGCAGAAGCTCGGCGGCGCGCTGGCCTCGGCGACCATCGCGTGGATCCTGGCGGGGATGGGCTACGTAGCCAACGAAGCGCAGTCGGATGCGTCGCGGCTCGGCATCGTGCTGCTGCTGACGGCCATCCCCGGCGGCGTCGCCCTGCTGGCGGCGTGGGTGATGCGGTTCTATCCGCTGGATGACACCGCGCTGGCGCGCATCCAGGCCGACCTGCATGCGCGACGGGAGGCGTCGGCATGACGGACGTACCCTACGGTTTCGAGGAACAGGGTCGCCGCTTCGTGCTGACCAGCCCCACGGCGATGCCGGCCGCGTCGACGTTCCTGTGGAACCGGCAGATGCTGCTGCAGCTCAACTGCCGCGGCTTCGCCACCGCGCAGTTCATGCAGCCGGAACCGGCCAAGTACGCGCATGCGCCGACGCTGGAGGCCAAGACCTTCATGCAGCCGGAACAGCCCTACTACGCGCACCACCCCGGCCGCTTCTGCTACGTCAAGGACGAGGAAGACGGCGCGCTGTTCTCCGTGCCGCACGAACCGGTGCGCCGCACGCCGGAGGCGTTCGCGTTCTCCGTGGGCCTGGCCGATGTCGCGTGGCGGGTGTGCTGCGACGGCATCGAGGTGGAGATGGGCGTGGTGCTGCCAGTCGACGACGTGGCCGAGCTGTGGACGGTGCGCGTGCGCAACCGCTCGGGGCGACGACGACGGATGAGCCTGTATCCGTATTTCCCGGTCGGCTACATGTCGTGGATGAACCAGTCCGGCCGCTACCGTGACGACCTGGGCGGGATCGTCTGCGACAGCATCGCGCCGTACCAGAAGGTCGAGGACTACTTCCGCCAGCGCGACTTCAAGGACCGTACCGTGCTGCTGCACGAGCGCACGCCGGACGCCTGGGAAGCGAACCAGGCGCAGTTCGAGGGCGAAGGCGGGCTGCATGCGCCGCACGGCATCGTCGGCGGCGAACACCTGGGCGGTGACGAGGCGGCCTACGAAATGCCGACGACCGTACTGCAGTACCGTGTGGCGCTCGACGACGACGAGGTCCAGGAATACCGCTTCCTGTTCGCGCCCGCGCGTGACGACGACGAGATCCGGCAACTGCGCGCACGGCATCTGTCGCCCGGGGGATTCGCTGCCGCGCATGCCGGCAGCGCTGCGCACATCGACGTTGGCGCGGGCTGCCTGCGCATCGAGACGCCCGACCCGTGGCTGGATGCGTTCGCCAACCACTGGCTGCCGCGGCAGGTGTTCTACCACGGCGACGTCAACCGCCTGACGACGGACCCGCAGACACGCAACTACCTGCAGGACCACATGGGCATGGCCTTCCTCCGTCCCGAGGTGGCGCGGGCGGCGTTCCTGCATGCGTTGTCGCAGCAGGAGCCGTCGGGTGCGATGCCGGACGGCATCCTGCTGACCGAAGGCGCGGAGCTGAAGTACATCAACCAGATCCCGCACACCGACCACGCGGTGTGGCTGCCGGTCTGCCTGCGCGCCTACCTGGACGAGACCGGCGACGACGCCCTGCTCGATACCATGGTGACCGACCGGGAGGGCCATGCCGCCCCGGTCGGCGAACGCATCAGCCGCGCCATGCGCTGGCTGCTGCAGGCACGCGATGAGCGCGGGTTGAGCTACATCGCCCAGGGCGACTGGTGCGACCCGATGAACATGGTCGGCTGGCGCGGACGCGGCGTATCCGGCTGGCTGACGCTGGCCAGCGCGTACGCGCTGACGCAATGGGTGGCGATCTGCGTGCGACGCGGCGACGATGCGCTTGCCGGCGAATTCCGCGCGGGCGCGGATGCCTGCAACGCCGCCATGAACACCCACCTGTGGGACGGCGACTGGTACGGCCGCGGCATCACCGACGACGGCGTCGCCTTCGGCATCAGTGCGGATCGCGAAGGCCGCGTCTTCCTCAATCCGCAGACCTGGGCCCTGCTCAGCGGTGCGGCGGACGACGACAAGCGCGCGCGCATGCTGGCCGCCGTCGACGCGCACCTGGTGTCGCCGTACGGCGTGACCATGTACGACCCGCCGTACACGCGCATGCGCGAGGACGTGGGCCGGGTGACGCAGAAGTTCCCCGGCAGCGCCGAGAACGGCGCGGTCTACAACCATGCGGCCGCGTTCTACCTCTACAGCCTGTACCAGGTGGGCGATGCCGACCGCGCCTGGCAGGTGCTGCGCGCGATGCTGCCATCGCCGGCGCCGGACGATTGCCTGCAGCGCGGCCAACTGCCGGTGTTCGTGCCCAATTACTATCGCGGCGCGTGGCGCCTGCACCCGCGCACCGCCGGCCGTTCCAGCCAGCTGTTCAACACCGGCACCGCCGCGTGGCTGTACCGCTGCCTGGTGGAGGAACTGTTCGGCCTGCGCGGCGACGGCGATGCGTTGCGGATCGCACCGCAGCTGCCCTCGCACTGGCCGTCGGCGCGCGCATCGCGGCGGTTCCGTGGTGCAACTTTCGAGGTGGAGATCGAACGCGTGGCCAGCCTCAAGCAGGCGCGCGTGGCGCTGGATGGCGTCTGGCAGCACGATGCGGTCATCCGTGACGTCGAAGCCGGCCGCACGTACCAGCTGCGGGTGGAAGTGCCGGCATGAACGGGCGCACGCGCGTGGTCGTGGTGATGGGCGTGTCGGGCAGTGGCAAGACCACGCTGGCACGCGCATTGGCCGACGCATGGCCGGCGACCTTCCTCGATGCCGACGATTTCCACAGCGAGGCCGCGAAAACGCGGATGGCCGGCGGCCATCCGCTCACCGACCGCATGCGCGCGCCCTGGGTGCGCCGCATCGCCGCCGACCTGCAGCGCCGCGTGGCAGCCGGCGAACGCGTGGTGCTGGCCTTCTCCGGCCTGCGTCGGCGCCATCGCGACCGTCTGCGCGCGACCGGATTGCCGCTGCGCTTCCTGTTCCTGCAGGGCGACCCGGCGCTGGTCGCCGCACGCATGCAGGCGCGGCAGGGCCACTACATGCCGCCGTCGCTGCTGGACAGCCAGTTCGACGCCTTGGAACTGCCGCAGGCAGAGCCTGACGTGACGCGGATCGCGATGGACGATACGCCCGCCGTGCAACTGCGCCACGCACTGGCGATGCTCGACTGACGACGCGGCCTGCGCGCGCCGGCTACGGGCGCCAGTTGGCGTTGTGTTCCCAGAACGCCACGCTGCGCCGATAGGCCGCCGCATCCAGCGGCACGCCCGATCCACCCTCCTCCACGCCCAGCGCATTGCGCATCATCGTGATGGGCGCCATCGGGATCTCCTCCGGCGTCTGCGTGTATAGGCAACCGACGACGCCCCAGTCGCCGGTGATCGGCGCCTTCTCCTTGGCCAGCTGTGCGGCGCTGTAGAGGATGACGATCAGGTACTCGGCGACCGGCGGTTCGACGCCTTCGAACCAGCGCACCAGCACCGGCAACTCCGCCGACGAGCGCGCTTCATAGCCTGATCGCAGCAGGTGGCGGTTGTCGTCGGTGATGGGCACGGTCAGGCAACGGGTCGAGGTCCAGTTGCGGTGCACATGCAGGCGGCAGAACGGCGCATAGCCATCGAGGACGTGCAGCGGCGCCTCCGCGTTGAGGCGCTGCTCGAAGGCCTGCGGCGTGCAGTCCTGGATGGCATTGCGGCGCCGGTCGGCCGGGAACAGGCGGGTGCGGGCGAACGGGGTCAGGACGATGGTCATGCGATGGCCGGGGACGGGAGGGCGACAGGGTACCCGCAGCCGAAGCCGGCGGCAGAGGGCGGGCGCTTCCGCCAACCGATGGCGGCCGCCTTGGCGATAAACATTCATCCGGATGAAGCGATACAATGCGGCCTCGACCCGAACGGCGCCGTCCATGCCCTCCATCAGCTTCGAGTTCTATCCGCCCAAGACCGATGAGCAGCGCGCGCAGCTCGACCGCACCGCGGACAAGCTGAAGGCCTACCGGCCCGAGTACGTGTCGTGCACCTTCGGCGCCGGCGGCTCCACGCTGAGCTACACCTCCGAGACGGTCCGCCACCTCAACCAGCACCATCGCTTCGATGCGGCGCCGCATCTTTCGTGCGTGGGCGGCAGCCGCGAGGAAATCCGCGAACTGCTGCGCCTGTACCGCGCCCTGGGCTGCAAGCGCATCGTCGCGCTGCGCGGCGACCTGCCCTCCGGCATGGGACATCCCGGCGACCTGCGCTATGCCTCGGAACTGATCGAATTCATCCGCGCCGAACAGGGCGACACCTTCCACATCGAAGTCGGCGCCTACCCGGAAACGCATCCGCAGGCCGAGAACGCGCTGACCGACCTGCGCCACTTCAAGGCCAAGGTCGATGCCGGCGCCAATGGCGCGATCACCCAGTACTTCTACAACCCCGACGCCTACTTCCACTTCGTCGATGCGGTGCGCAAGCTCGGCGTGGAGATCCCGATCATCCCCGGCATCATGCCGATCTCGAACTTCTCGCAGCTGCGTCGTTTCTCCGAAGCTTGCGGCGCGGAGATCCCGCGCTGGATCGGCAAACGCATGCAGGCGCTCGGTGATGATGCCGAGGCGATCCGCGACTTCGGCGCGGACGTGGTGGCGAACCTGTGCGAGCGTCTGGTCGCAGGCGGCGCGCCGTCACTCCACTTCTACACCCTCAATCTGGCCAAGCCGACCCAGTCCGTGCTGTCGCGCCTGGGCTGGTCGGCCTGACCCGCCAGCGGTTCCGTTCGTCCGGCAGGTGAACGATCGCCGATTCCGTGCGCGCGTGCCCTGACCCGGGTGCGCCCGCCGGATTAGGCTGGCGGCATGCGCTCCCTTTCCCTCTCCGTCCTCGTCTGCCTGCTTGTCTGCGGCGGTCTGCGGCCCGCCATCGCGCAGGCGCAGCAGCAGGGCGTGCAACGCTGCACCACGATGTCCGGCGACACGGTCTATACGGACAAGCGCTGCGAAGACGTCGGCGCGATGGATCGCCTGCCCTCGCCCTCCACCACCACGGCCGCGACCGGCGCGCTGTATCGCGGCGGCTGTTCACGCACGCTCAGCGACCTGGTGATGCAGGTGTCGTCGGCGATCCAGGCGGGCGACGTGAACCGTCTTGCCGGCGTCTATCACTGGGCCGGCACCTCGGATGCCGGCGCGTTGCGCATCCTCGACCGGCTGGACGTGGTGGCGCAGCGTCCGCTGGTCGATATCGTCCCCATCCGGCCGGCACCCGCACCGGTGCTCGACGCCGCCGGACAGGTGGTCGACGCCAACCGGGATGGCTACTACCCGCAGACGAGCACGCAACGGCAGCGCCCCGTCGGCCTGCGCATCGTGCAGACGCTGAAGAACAGCGCCACGCCCGCCGACACGACGTTCGGCCTGCGCCGGGCCTACAACTGCTTCTGGATCACGCTCTGACGGTGTCCTGGGCGCTCAGGCGCCCTGCGTGGACCCGCTGAGCGGTTCGTCGGGCATCACGCCGCGTTCGGGAGAGAAGCGCAACGTGGCCACCACGCCCTTCGGTTCGCCCGGGCGTACACCCACCTGCCAGCCGTACAGCGCGCACAGGCGGCTGACGATCGACAGGCCGATGCCACCGCCCTGCGAGTGGCCGGCGTGCGTGCCGCGGTAGCCGCGCTCGAACAGCCGCGCCGCGTCTTCCTTGCTGAGGCCCGGCCCGGAGTCGACCACTTCCACCGCATCCGGCAGCAGGCGCACGACCACCTCGCCTTCCTTGGTGTACTTCACGGCGTTGCCGATCAGGTTGCCCAGCGCCACCGACAGCGCGGCCTCGGGCGAATCGACCGTCACGCCGCCCTCGCCTTCCACGCGCAGCACCAGCGGCTTGCCGCCCAGCGTGGCGCGGTGCGCATCGAGCAACTGGTCGACCACCCGCGCGACATCGGTATTGCCGTGGCCGCGCTCGTTGCGCGACAGCAGCAGCAGCGCGCTGATCAGGTCGGTGCACTGCTGTTCGGCGCGCTGGATGCGCTGGATGCGCGTACGGGTCTTATCGTCCATGTCCGGACGCGACAGCATCAGCTCGACCGAACCGCGGATGATGGCCAGCGGCGTGCGCAGTTCGTGGCTGACGTCGGCGTTGAACTCGCGGTCGCGCTGGACCACGTCGGTCAGGCGCACGGAGTAGTCGTCGAGCGCCTTGGCCAGTTCGCCCACCTCATCCTCGGGGAAGTGCGGCGCCAGCGGACGCGGGTTGCTGCTACCGCGGTAGGCGCGCAGGCGTGCGGCCAGTTCGGAGACCGGACTCATGACGCGGGAGGCGGACCACCAGCCGATCAGCAACGAGATGCCCGTGAAGACGATAACGACGCCAACCAGTGCATTGTTGAACTTGCTTTTCGCCTTGACGGATTCCGTCTTGTCGTACGCGAGGAAGAACCAGGCTTCGGGCGTTTTCTGCACGGCGAGCCAGTAGGAAAACGGGGATCCGTCCTCGTCGGTGCCGCTTACGGTATGGATGCCGTTGGGAAGCTCATACCACTCCGGCTGGTCGATCTTGAGCTGGGCGAACTTGTCCGGGGCGAATGCATAAGCCCTCATCGTCTGGACGCGCAGATCGCGCTCCCGCCCATCACTCTCGACATACCGGCGCTGATACTCCGCGATGTTCTGGCTGATCGCATCGACCACCAGGTCTTCTTCGACACGGTTGCGGACCCAGTTGGCCGAGAACGCGAGCAGCAGCGTCAGGCCAAACCCCAACAGCACGAACGACAGGATGATGCGGGTACGCAGCCGCCGCCGGAAACGGCGGTGGCGGCGGGGTTTCGACGACTCAGCTGCTGGCATCGGGTGCGGCGATGCGGTATCCGATGCCATGACGGGTCTGGATGTAGGGCGAGTCGAACGGCTTGTCCACCACGGCGCGCAGGCCGTGGATGTGCACGCGCAGGGAATCCGAGTCGGGCAGCTCCTCGCCCCAGACGCGCGTTTCCAGTTCCTGCCGGGTCACCACGGCGGGCGACGCCTCCATCAGCGCCTGCAGGATCTTCAGCGCCGTGGGGTTGAGCTGCAGTAACTTGCCCTGGCGGCGGACTTCCAGCGTGTCCAGGTTGTATTCCAGCTCGCCCACTTCCAGCACGCGCGTCTGCACGCCCTTGCCGCGGCGCGACAGGGCGTTCAGGCGGACCTCGACTTCCTGCAGCGCGAACGGCTTGATCAGGTAGTCATCAGCACCGGAGTCGAAGCCGGCCAGCTTGTTGTCCAGCGAATCGCGCGCGGTCAGCATCAGCACCGGCGTCTGCTTGCGCGCCTCGTTGCGCAGCTTGCGGCAGACCTCAAGCCCGTCCATGCCGGGCAGGTTGAGGTCGAGGACGATCGCATCGAACTCGTGCACGACGGCCAGGTGCAGCCCGGTCACGCCGTCGGCGGCGAAGTCGACGGTATGGCCCCGCTCTTCGAGGTAGTCGCCGAGGTTGGCGGCGATGTCGCTGTTGTCTTCGATCACGAGGATACGCATCACGTGTTCCTTCAGCGCTGGGACGAAGTGGCCGAATCGCTCAAGTCCTTGCGGGCCTGCTCCGACTGGCGATTGCGCTGCAGCGCGGTCATGCATTGGGTCGTGGTGCGGTTGGAGCCGATCTGCTTTTCGCGACGGCAGATGAGCCGGCTGTCCGCGGCGGCCTGGGACAGGAGGGAATTGACCAGTTCCTGGTCGTTGAATACCCGCACCTTCTGCGCCTCGTCCAGCGCGGCCACGCCGCCCGCCTCATGCAGCAGGTTTCCCATCCTCTCCAACGCACCGGTCACTTTGGCCCGGTCACTGTCGGAAAGCTCGCTATAGGTCTTGCCGTTCGCCAGATCGGCTTCGATCGACTGCCGCTGCGCATCGAACGACTGGTGGACATCCATCACCGTGCGCTCACCGCGCGTGCTGTTCCCGGAACCGATACTGGCGACTGCACTGGCCGATACCAGCAACAAGGCCAACGCGGGAGTCCATGCGAACTTGTACATCCATTACCTCTCGTGGGGTGGGGTGCGAAGGCAGAGAGTAACAGCCGTTGCGCAATCAACGACGCTAGGCCCTGCGTTCCGGATTCTGACATGCCGCACGCGGGGGACATCGGCCAAAGGTCACCGACAAAAAGGCCCAGGCGGGTGGTTGCCCGCCTGGGCCAAACTAATGCCCCGATTACCGTAATCCTGTGCTTCCAGAGGTATCCACCGGAGGGACGCAGAGCTGCGGTCCGGGGAAGGCTACGCGGTTTTCGATTAAACCACCGTTAAAAACCGCGTTAAATCCATGTGAAATCAGCGCATACCGATACCCGGCGCCCGGGTCGCCGCTATTCAGCCTGCGCCGCCAGATGCTCCACGATGCACCCGGCCACGTCCACGCCGCAGACGGACTCGATGCCTTCCAGCCCCGGCGTGGAATTGACCTCCAGCACCAGCGGACCGCGCTGGGCCCGGATCAGGTCCACGCCCGCCACGCCCAGCCCCAGGACCCTGGCCGCGCGGATCGCCACGGCGCACTCCTCTTCGGTGGCGATGGCGTGCAGCGCGGTCCCGCCACGGTGCAGGTTGGAACGGAAGTCGCCCTCGGGCGCCTGCCGGCGCATCGACGCCACCACCTGGTCGCCCACCACGAAGCAGCGCAGGTCGGCGCCCTCGGCCTCGCCGATGAACTCCTGCACCACGAAGCTGGCATACAGGCCGCGCAGCGCTTCCACCACGCTGCGCGAGGCCGACGGCTTCTCGGTCAGCATCACGCCGGCGCCCTGCGCGCCCTCGTTCAACTTGATGACGTGCGGCGGCGGGCCGAGCATCGACAGCAGGTCGCTGGTGTCGTCCGGGTTGTCGCCGAAGACGGTGACCGGCAGGTCGATGCCCTGCGCCGCCAGCAACTGGTGCGCGCGCAGTTTGTCGCGCGCGCGCAGGATGGCGTCGGACGGATTGGGGCTGTACGTCCCCATCAGCTCGAACTGCCGCAGCACGGCGGTGCCGTAGCGGGTGATGGACGCACCGATGCGGGGAATGACCGCGTCGTAACCGGCCAGAGACCGGCCCTTGTAGTGCAGTTGGAAGCCGCTCGACGCGATGCGCATGTAACAACGCAGGGGATCCAGCACGCGGACGGTATGGCCACGCTGTCGCGCGGCCTCGACCAGGCGGCGCGTCGAGTACAACTTGCCGTTGCGCGACAGGATGGCGAGCTTCATGGGGAGTCGGTCACGGGAGGCAGGCACAGCATGCCACGCCCGCGGTGCGGGACGATGACAGGATCAGGGAAGGAAAGCGGAATGGAGCGGGTGATGGGAATCGAACCCACGCTAGCAGCTTGGGAAGCTGCAGTTCTACCATTGAACTACACCCGCACGATGGCGCGAGTCTATGCCGCGGCACGCGGCAAGGCAATGCGGCGCCATCCTCCGGCGCCGCATTGCCCGGCATGCATCAGAAGCCGCCGCTCAGGGTCATGAACGCGGTGGTATTGGTGCCGCCGCCCTGGTTGACCGTGGTGTTCACGCCGAGGTTGGCGTCGAAGCCGAACAGCTTGGTGCGCGCACCCAGCAGCAGCGTGCCGTAGCTGTCGTCGGTATCCAGACCCGGCACTGCGTAGGGCGCGGTGCCCGGCAGCGACAGCGACTGGGCGAACACTTCCGCCGCCGGATCCTCGAACTCGCGGTCGACCGTCAGGCGCGCATACGGCGCCAGGTGATCGTTGATCGCGTAGCTGACCTGCCAGCCGGCGCTGCCGATCAGCGAGTCGAAGTCCTGGTCCGGGTAGGCCAGCGCGGTCGAGTTGAGGTTGCTTTCGCTGTAACCATCCATCTCGATGGTCTGCGACACCACGCTGACCACGGGACCATGGCGGAAGGCGCCGTCGCCGAACTCGTAACCGGCGCTCGCGCCGACGGTCAGGTTGGTGCCGTCCGGCGAGCCGCTGTGCCGGCGCGACACCCCGCCCAACTGGACTTCGCGGTCAACGTCGTACGAGAGCCAGCTGTAGCTGACCTGCGCGTTCGCCCACAGGTGATCGCCGTACCAGCCGGCGAAACCGCCGAGGGTCGCATCGGATTCGTCGAAGCTGCCGCGGCGCAGGCCGAAGTCGTACTTCGCCCGGCCATAGCCGGCGAAGGCGCCGTAGACCCAGGAGCCGCTCGACCAGTCCACGCCGAAGGTGCCCGCAGGGCCGACGCCGTCGTACAGGTCGCCGTCGCCGTAGCGCAGGAAGTCGCCGCGCACGTCGCCCCACCAGCGCATGCCGTCCGCCTCGGGCTTGCCCGCCACGTGCGACGCCACGCGGTCGGCACGGGCGCGGCCGTGCACCGACGCGGTGTACGGCAGCAGCGCGATCTGGCGCGGCCCCTCCAGCATCGCCTGCGCGTACTGGGCCAGGATGCCGTGCGCCTTCGACGAGGGATGCACGCCATCGGCGAACGCATACACGTCCGGCGCATTGGCCGACGCATAGTTGAGCGGGCTGCAGGTGACCGAGGACGCTGTGATCTGCGGGTTGCAGGCGGTGCCGGTGACGTTGCCGAAGCCGTACTCGGCCGGGCTGGCCACGATCTCGCGCAGCAGCGTGAAGGTATCCAGCGGAATCACGCGCAGGCCGGCCGTGTTGAGCGCGCCGAACAGCGCGCTGTTGTAGGTCGAAGCCAGTTGCGTGCCACCGGCGGCGGCAGTCGGGCCCTGCGCGCGGAACGCCGGCGTCACGCCCAGGTCCGGCACGGTGGGCACCAGGATGTAGCGGGCACCGGCATTCTGCAGCGTGCCGATGATGCCGACCTGCGCGGTCACCGCGCCGCCGATGGTGGTGGCCGGGTCGGCGCCGGCGTTGGTGATGGCGAACAGATCGTTCGCCCCGCCCCAGACCGTGTACAGGGCGTTCGGATCGGCACGGCCGCCATTGGCGGACAGGTAGCTGGTCAGCTGCGTGGTCATCGACGGGATCGGACCCAGCGCACCCGACGTGTTGGTGCCCACGCGCGCGCCACCGACGGCGTAGTTGGTGCCGCCCTGGTTGGCGCTGGTGGCGCCGGTGCCGTAGTACTCGGCCAGGTATTCGGACCAGACCAGGCCGGGATTGGTGGTGAAGCGGCCCAGCAGGGCGCCGTTCGGGCCTACCGCCTGCACCAGCGCCGGGCGGAAATGGCCCGAGTCGGTCAGGCTGTCGCCGAAGAACACGGTCTGGGAATAGGGGCTGTCGCCGGCCAGGGCGGGAGCCGCCGCCACCGCCAGCGCGACGGCCAGCAGGGAACGGACGGGCGAAACGGAACGCTTCATGGGATCTCCGGGGCAAGTGTCGAGGGCTGCGTGCCGGCTCTGCCGTACGGCTGCGCATGGCGCGCATCGTTCCACCAAGCCCGCCGCTGTACACGCTGCAATGCGGCAAGCCGCCGGACCATCGGCGACAATGGCGGCATGGATATCCAGTTGAACGGGCAGCCGCACGCGCTGCCGGAACAGAGCACCATCGCCACCCTGCTCCAGCGCGAGGGGCTGGCCGAGCGTCGCGTGGCCATCGAGGTCAACGGCGAGATCATCCCGCGCGGGCAGCACGCGCAGCACGTGCTGCTGCCCGGCGACCGCGTCGAGATCGTCCACGCGCTCGGCGGCGGTTGAACGCACGACCGCGGCCACATCGGCGGGACGCACCGGCGCGACATGGGCGATAATCGCCGCATGTCCAACACCGCCCCCCATGACCCGCTGGTGATCGCGGGCAAGACCTACCGTTCCCGCCTGCTGACCGGCACCGGCAAGTTCAAGGATTTCGAGGAAACCCGCCTGGCCACCGAGGCCGCGGGCGCCGAGATCGTCACTGTCGCCATCCGCCGCACCAACCTGGGCCAGTCGCCCAACGAGCCCAACCTGCTCGACGTGCTGCCGCCGGACCGCTACACCATCCTGCCCAACACCGCCGGCTGCTACACCGCTGCCGACGCCGTGCGCACCTGCCGGCTGGCGCGTGAACTGCTGGACGGCCACACGCTGGTCAAGCTGGAAGTGCTGGGCGACCAGAAGACACTCTACCCCGATGTCGTGCAGACCCTGGCCGCCGCGGAGACGCTGGTGGCCGACGGCTTCCAGGTGATGGTCTACACCAGCGACGACCCCATCCTCGCCCGCCGCCTGGAAGAGATCGGCTGCGTGGCGGTGATGCCGCTGGCCGCGCCCATCGGCTCAGGCCTGGGCGTGCAGAACAAGTACAACCTGCTGGAAATCATCGAGAACGCCAAGGTGCCGGTGCTGGTCGATGCCGGCGTGGGCACCGCCTCCGATGCCGCCATCGCCATGGAGCTCGGCTGCGATGGCGTGCTGATGAACACCGCCATCGCCGGCGCGAAGCATCCGGTGCTGATGGCCAGCGCCATGCGCAAGGCGGTGGAAGCCGGCCGCGAAGCGTTCCTGGCCGGCCGCATCCCGCGCAAGCGCAACGCTTCGGCCTCCAGCCCGATCGACGGACTGATCGGCTGATGACGGACCCGTTTTCCAGCCCGGGCGCCAAGACACCGCCCAAGCCATTCACCATCAGCGAGGGCAGGCGCGAGATCCGCAGCTTCGTGTTGCGCCAGGGCCGCTTCACCGAGGCCCAGCAGCGCGCGTTCGACACGCAATGGCCGCGCTTCGGACTGGACTACACCGGCGCGCCGCGCGACTACGATGCGGTATTCGGCCGCGCGGCGCCGCGGGTGCTGGAAATCGGCTTCGGCAACGGCGAGGCGCTGCGCTTCGCCGCCGCCCGCGACAAGGACCGCGATTACTTGGGCCTGGAAGTGCATGCGCCCGGCGTCGGCCGGCTGTTGAACGCCCTGGCCGAGGACGGCAGCGACCACGTGCGCGTCTACCACCACGATGCGGTGGAAGTGCTGCAGCACGAGGTCGCCGACGGATCGCTGGATGAAGTCCGCATCTACTTTCCCGACCCCTGGCACAAGAAGCGCCACAACAAGCGCCGGCTGGTGCAGCCCGAGTTCGCCGCGCTGATCGCCCGCAAGCTGCGCCCCGGCGGCCGCCTGCACTGCGCCACCGACTGGGAGGCCTACGCCGAGCACATGTGGGACGTGCTGGATGCCACCCCGGGACTGGTCAACCGCGCCGGCCCGCGCGGCAGCGTGCCGCGCCCCGACTGGCGCCCGCAGACCCATTTCGAGACCCGCGGCCAGAAGCTCGGGCACGGGGTGTGGGATCTTGTGTATGACAAGCCGGGAATGGGGAATAGGGAATGGATGCGATGACCCGTCCACGTCCACCTGCATCTGTCGGGCCGCGGGGCCGAGGCGCCCTCGCCGATTCCCGATTCCCGACTCCCGATTCCCGCCTGCCGTAATGGACAACGCGCTGACGCTGACCAACGACATGAAGCTCGTCCTCGGGCTGGTCGGCTTCACGATGGCGATGTTCCTGTTCGAGCGCATCCGCGCCGACCTGGTGGCGCTGGTGGTGCTGGTGGTGCTGGGCATCACCGGGCTGATCGCGCCGGAGGAGATCTTCGGCGGCTTCTCCGGCAACGCGGTGATGAGCATCATCGCCACCATGATCCTCGGCGCCGGCCTGGACCGCACCGGCGCGTTGAACCGGTTGGCCTCGTGGTTGCTGCGGCGTGGCCATGGCATCGAGCAGCGGTTGCTGCTGATGACCGCCGCCATCGCCAGCCTCAATTCGTCCTTCATGCAGAACCCGTCGGTGATGGCGCTGTTCATGCCGGTCGCCTCGCGCCTGTCCTCGCGTACCGGCCTGTCGATGCAGCGGCTGCTGCTGCCGATCGCCGCCGCCATCGTCATGGGCGGCGCATTCACCATGGTCGGCAACTCGCCGCTGATCCTGCTCAACGACCTGCTGGTGTCGGCCAACAACAACCTGCCCTCCGGCATGGCGACGCTGGAGCCGCTGCGGATGTTTGCGCCGGCACCGATCGGCCTGGCGCTGGTGATCGCCTCGCTGGTGTACTTCCGCTACGTCGGCGACCGCAAGCTGAAGGACCAGGCCCAGGACAGCGACGGCGTGGTGACGCCGGCGCGCACCGAGAGCTACTTCGCCAACACCTACGGCATCGAAGGCGATGTGTTCGAGCTGGTGGTCAGTGCGGAAAGCCCGCTGGTGGGCATGTCGCTGGGCGAAGCCGAGGCCCTGCACAACGCACCCTTGATGCTCGCCCTGCAGACCGGCAACGACACCCGCCTGGCGCCGCCGGCGGACATGCGTATCTGGGTGGGCAGCGTGCTGGGCGTGATGGGCACGCGGCAGGAGATCAGCGATTTCGCGCAGAACCAGTTCCTGCGCATGTCCTCGCGCCTGCGCCACTTCGGCGACCTGTTCAATCCGAGCCGCGCAGGCATTTCCGAGGCGGTGGTGCCACCGACGTCGAAGTTCATCGGCAAGACCGCGCGCGAGCTGCGCCTGCGCAAGCAGAACGGTATCAGCCTGCTGGCGATCAACCGCGACAAGAAGGTCATCCGCGAGAATGTGCGCGAGGAAAAGCTGCGCGCCGGCGACATGCTGGTGTTCCACAGCATCTGGCAGGACCTGGGCCTGGCGGCCGAGAGCCGCGACTTCGTGGTGGTGACCGACTACCCGAAGGGCGAGCAGCGGCCGCACAAGTTCAAGATCGCGATGACCATCTTCGCCATCACCATCATCATCGCGCTGACCTCCAAGCTGCCGGTGGCGCTGACGCTGATGACCGGCGTGGCCGGCATGCTGCTGACCGGCGTGCTGCGCATGGACGAGGCCTACGGCGCGATCAACTGGAAGACCGTGTTCCTGATGGCCGGGCTGATCCCGCTGGGCTGGGCGATGGACAGCAGCGGCGCGGCCGCGTGGGTGGCGGGCCATACGGTGGAGCGGTTGCCCGAAGGCATTCCCATCTGGGTGCTGGAGATCGCCGTGGCGCTGCTGACCACGGCGTTCTCGCTGGTCATCAGCCATGTCGGCGCGACCATCGTGATGGTGCCGATGGCGATCAACCTGGCGCTGGCGGCCGGTGGCAATCCCACTGCGTTCGCGCTGATCGTGGCGCTGTCGGCGTCGAACAACCTGATGACGGCGTCGAATCCGGTGATCTCGATGATCGTCGGCCCGGCGAACTACACCTCGCGCCAGCTGTGGCGCGTCGGCGGGCCGCTGTCGCTGGTCTACACGATGGTGGTGGTGCTCGCGGTGAACGCGCTGTTCTGGTGGAGTGCGCGCGGCGGATGACTACCCCGTCACTGGACTTGTTGCTCCTGCCGGATCGCTACGCGGTCGCGCAACTGCCTGCCGACGCCGCCCTGCCCGTCTGGTGGCCCACCAGCGGCATGCGCCACGCCGGCTGGACCGACGACGAACTGTCGCTGGTCTGCGAGGAAGCGCATGTCCCCGACGATGTCCGCTGCCAGCGCGGCTGGCGTATGTTCAAGCTGCAGGGACCGTTCGACTTCGCCCTGACCGGCATCCTGAAGGCGGTGCTGGATCCGTTGGCAGCGGCAGGCGTGGGCATCTTCGCGATCTCCACCTTCGACACCGACTATGTGCTGGTGCAGGCGCACCAGTTGGAGCCGGCACGCCATGCCCTGATGACCTCAGGACACAGGCTCCTCCCATGATCTCCGGCCGGGCGCTTGCTGGTGCCATCGCCCTTGTTGCCATCCTGGTCCTTGCAGCCTGTCGTGCCCGGGAACCGCAGGCGCCGGTTGCCAATGCCGACGACGCCATGACGTGCCCCGTGTTGAAAGCGAAGGTTGCCTGGGACCTGACCGTACGCTACGGACCTGACTTTCTGGTGTGCGGATACCGTTTCGCCGCGACAAACGAACCTATCGCATCGATTTACGTCGGCAACCATCCCGACACGCCGACGTTGAAATTCGTCGGCTTTCATCCGGACGGTAGCGGCAGCGCATGGTTCGCTGACGCCAACGCGGGACGGGAGTGGCCACGTTCGTACTGGAGTTTTCGAGAAAACCCCTCACGCGCCATGGCAACGACGGTGATCCGCATCGAAGCGAACTCCTACGAAGACCTCAAGAAGAAAGCCCGGGTTGCACAAGCCTTCGAGCGATGAGGTCCTGACGGATTCAGCGCCTGCGCAACACGATCCGCGCCAGCACCGCACCGAAGTGCAACCAGATGGCACCGAACACGCCTGCCCGCGTGAGCGTGCCGCATCGCGCCGCCTCGAACTTGCGGAAGTAGCGCCACAGGCCGCGGTGCTTGTGCCATTCCACGAATACCGGGCGCGCGCGGCTCGATACGCCGCGGATGTGCAGTACACGGATGTCGTTGGCGACGGCGACCAGCGCAGCTTCGGCACGCGCGCGACGACACAGGTCCATGTCCTCGGCGTGCAGGCGATAGCCTTCGTCGAAGCCGCCGATCCTGTCGAACAGCGCGCGCGGCATCAGCATCAGCGCACCGGAGACGATGTCCACCGGCTGCAACACCTGCGCATCATCGACGGGTACGCCCAGTTTCGACGCCGCGCCCGGCGAGCGCAGCATCGCCGCGAACTGCGGATCACGGCGACGCGCGGCGACATCGCGCACGCCGTCTTCGTCGACCAGATCGACACCGAGCACCACCGCGCCCGCCATGTCGCTGGCATGCGCGCGCAGCCGCGACAGCGTGTCCGCTTCCACCATCAGGTCCGGATTGACGAACGCCAGCCACGGCGCGTCGGTGTCGCGCGCACCCTGGTTGCAGCCGACCGCGAAGCCGGGGTTGTCCGGATTGGCGATGAAGCGCAGGCGCGCATCCTGCAGCGCGTGCCGCTGCACGATCTCCATGGTGTCGTCGGTCGACGCATTGTCGACCACGCGGATCTCGTGCACGCCGTGCGCCACCCGCAGCCGCATCAGGCAATCGTCGATGCTGGACGCGCTCTCGTGCGTGACCACCACCGCGACGATGCCGGACATCTCAACCGAAGAGGTCACGCTGGCGCTCCGGTGATCCCGCGTCGGCATACAGGGCGTGCAAGCGCTCGCGCGGCTGGCGCAGCGGGTCGTCCATCAGGAAGGTCGCCAGCCGCGGCGTGAAGGTCGGCCAGCGCGCATTCAAGGCGTCCATGTCGCCGTCGGCGGGACCGCCTTCGCCACCGCGTGCGACGAACGCGGTCTCGCACAGTACGTTGCGCCAGCCCAGGCCGGCCAGGCGCAGCGACAGGTCGACCAGTGCGGCGTACCACGACCCGTAGCTCGCCGCGTCCAGCCCGCCGACGCGCTTGCGCGCGCTGCCGCGCAAGGCGACGGCGTGCGCGACGGCGGCGGGGAGTTCCGGATGCAGCGGCGACATCGCCGCGCAGGCGTGCGCAGTGCGCTCGACATCCGCGGGAGGCGGGCTCACTTCGCCCAGGCGCGGCCAGGCGGCGGCTTCGCCGGCATTGCACCAGGGCGTGGCGGTGGCGATGGCGGCGTCGCGCGCGAAACAGGCGGCCAGCTGCTGCAGCCAACCGGGCAGCGGCTGCGCGTCGGGCGCCAGCACCACCACGTCGGCATCGCCGCAGGCAGCGAGCATCTGGTCCACGTGCGCGACTTCGCCCAGCATGCGCGGGCGCCGCGTGTAGTCGGCCTGCAGGCGGGTGCGCGCCAGCCAGCGCTCGATGATGGCCAGCCCGCGCGGGCCGGCCTGCGCATCATCGGCCAGCCACAGGCGCGTGCCGGCCGGCGTGGCGGCGTCGAGGGCGCCGAGGCAGGCGTCGAGCGCGTCGTCGTCGCTGCCGATCGGCAACAGGACGATGGGCAGGCTCGAAGCGGGCGGCGTCACTTGCGCGGAGCGTTCAGCGGTTCCAGCGCGCGGAAGCGTTTGCCGTACTCGTCGGTCAGGTCGTTCGCCTCCTGCGGATTGCGCACGATGGTCGGCGTGAGCAGCACGATCACTTCGCTGCGCTCGGAGCTGGTGGTCTTCCGGCCGAACAGGCCGCCGATGATCGGAATCCGGCTCAGTCCGGGGATGCCCGCCGAACCGTTGGTGGCGCTGTCGCTGATCAGGCCCGCCAGCATGACGGTGTTGCCCGCCTGCACGGCCGCCTCGGTCTTGAAACGGCGGTTGTTGATGCGGACGTTGCCGTTCTCGTCCGGCACGTCGCCGGGCGTGCTGACTTCCTGCACGATTTCCATGAACACCACGCCGTCCTTGGTCACGCGCGGGCGCACCTTCAGGATGATGCCGGTGTCGAGGTATTGCACCTGGCTGAAGGTGCTGTCGCCGCCCAGCCCGGGATTGACGGTGACCGACGAAATCGGAATGCGGCTGCCGACGTTGAGCGTGGCTTCCGCGTTGTTGCGCACGAAGATCGACGGCGTCTGCAGCAGGCGGAGGTCGCTGACTTCGTCGAGCGCCGTGATGACGGCGGCTGCGTCGTTCTTGACCAGCGTCCACACCGCGCCCGCGCCGCCCACCCCGCCGATGCTGCCGGCCAGCGTGCTCCAGGCACTGGGCCCACCCGCGCCCGGCGCGGCGAAGGGACCCAGGCCGTTGTCGGTCATCGCACGCTCGAGGAACCAGCTGACGCCGTAGCTCAGGTCGCCGGTCAGCGACACCTCGGCGATCTGCGCTTCGATATGTACCTGCATCGGCATCACGTCGAGCTTGTCGACCACCTCGCGGATCGACTGCCAGGCGCTGGGGCTGGCGCGCACCAGCAGCGTATTGGTCTCTTCCACGGCCGCCACGCCGACGCGGCTGCCGTCGACCTCGAGCGTCACCGCGCCGTTGCCGCCGTCGCGCTGGTTGAGCGACAGCGAGCCACCGCCCAGCCCGCCGCTGCTGGAGCCCGTGCCACTGCTGCTGCCGAAATCGACGCTGCCGCCGCTGCTGTTCATGCCACCGTCGTTGATCTGCACGGACTCCGTGCCGGGCATCAGCGACACATTGCCCGGCCCGCCGGTCGAACGGCCGTCGCTGTCGCTGCCGCTGTTGCCGCCGGAGGAACCGAACACCTCCGCCAGCCGCTGCGCGAGTTCGCGCGCCTTGATGTACTTCAGTTCGTACGAGAACAGCCGGCTGCCCTCGCCCGCGCCATCGATGCGCTCCAGCCACTGCTGGATCTGGTCCAGGTACGCCGGCTGCGGCGTAATCACCAGCACGGCGTTCGCACCTTCCAGCGGCATGAAACGGAACATGCCGGCGCTGGGCGTCTTGCTGTCGTTGCCGAACACCTTCTCCAGGTCGGCGACCACGCGGGTGGCGCGGCCGGTCTGCAGCGGGAACACGCCCACCGACATGCCGGACAGCCAGTCGACGTCGAAGATCTCGACGGTGCGCAGGTAGTTTTCCAGCTCGGTCCGCGTACCGGCGAGGGTGATGACGTTGCGGGTGCCATCGACATTGACGATGGCGTTGGGCCGCGCGTACGGCTCCAGCACCTTCTTCATCTCGCTGGCGGAAATGAAACGCAGCGGCACCACGCGCACTTCATACCCGCGGGCGCTGGACGCAGGGCCCGTGCGCGGCGCCACGCTGCCGGCCAGCGCCTGGTCGGCCGGGATGATGTTGTAGCGGCCGCCGCTGTAGACCAGCCGCGCGTTGTTCCAGCCCAGCACCATCTCCAGCAGGTTCAGCGCCTCGGCCGGCGACACCGGCTTGGGTGTGCCCAGCGTGACCGTGCCCTGCACGCCCGGCGCGATCACATAGTTCTGCCCCAGCATGTCACCGAGGATCGCCTTGACCACGGCGTGGACGGACTCGCCTTCGAAGTTGAAGGTGGCCGATCCGCTGCTGGCGCCGCCGAGCGACGGCAGCGGCGACGCCGCCGCGCTGCGGTTGATCATCTGCCCGTTGCCGCGGCGGATCTGCGCCTGCGGCCCGGCGACCGGAGACTCGGCCTCCGGCAGCGGCGTGGTCTGTGCGGTGCCGGCCACGACCTCGCCCGTCTGGGTGCCGGCGGTGCGGCGCACGTCCGGCGACGGCGCGGTCGCGCAGCCGGCCAGCAGGCCCAGGCAGAGGGAAAACAGGATCACACGTAACGTCATGCCGGCACTCTACTGTGTCTTGCCGGGCGCTGCCGGCGGCGTGGTGGGTTGCGCCTGCTGCTGCCGCAGCTGCGCGCGGCGCTGCTCGATGCGCTGGCGGATGGCTTCCATCTGTTCGTCGGCGGTGGCGACCGGCACGGAGGGATCGCTCGACGACGAAGGCGTGGGCACGGCGACCGGCGCGGGTGCCTGCCCGGGCGCGGGCGGCGAGGCCACGGTCGGCATGGCCACCGGCGCGCTGTTGCCGCCGGTGGTACGACCGCCCGGCATCACCGGCGGAGCACCCGCCGCAGCGGGCGGCACCATCGGCGGCACGGTGGCGACCGGGGTCGGCGGCTGCCCGCCGGCGCCGTCGAAGACGCGCAGTTCCAGCTCGCGGCGACCTTCCGGTCCATCGAACACGGCGCGGCGCGGATCCAGTTCCGCCAGTTGCCAGCCGGGGAAGCCCGCCGGCGACTCGCCCACTTTCACCCGCAGCCCTTCGCCGCCTTGCGCGGGCTGCACGATCGCCAGTTGCAGGTACGGCGTGATCAGCACGCTGGTCAGCACCAGGTCGAAGGCCGGTGCCGCGGCTTCTTCGCCGGACAGGAAGAAAGGCTTGGGGCGGCGGTCTTCGGAGAACAGCGGCCGCGCGCCCACGTCGGCGTACTGGTCCAGCGCGCCCAGACGCTCCGGTGGACTCGGCGGCAGCCGCGGCAAGGCCTGCACCAGGGCCGGATCGGCCGGCAACGGCGTGATGCGGCTGCCCAGCCCGAACAGCGCGAGCAACGCGGCCAGCACGGCCCATCCCGCCACGACGGCCAGCAGCCAGGTGCGGACGCTCCAGGCATCAGCGCGCACCGGCAGGCTCCTGATTCACCGCCGGCGAGGGCTTGAGGTAACCGTACAGGTCGAAGTTCACGTCCAGTCCCCCGGCACCGCTCTCGCTGGCCTGGAAGGCATAACGCTGCGGCAGGATGTTGAGGTTCTCGACGAACAGGCGCGGGCTGCCGGATTCGATCTGGTGCAGCACCGAAGCGAGTTCGGGCGCGCCGCAGCGCAGGCGCACCTGCACCACCACGCGCGGGTAGACCTCGCGGCCGCCAACCGCCAGCGGCGACTGGTTGGCGATGGCACAGCTGCGGTTGCCCGGACTGGCCTGCTTGACGATGGTTTCCAGCCGCTGCACCAGGCCGGCGGTGGCCAGTTCCACCGTCGCTTCCGGCAGGAAACCGGGGCGCTGCGCCTGCTGCGCCAGCGCGGCCGCGAGTTCGCGTTGCACCTGCGGGGCCTGCTGCAACTGGGTGCGGATGCGCAGTTCGCGCCCGCGCAGTTCGTCGACGCGCGCACCGACGTCCTGCATCGGCACGGTCCACCACGGATGCACCAGCAGGAAATAGCCGAGCAGCAGCGCGGCCAGCAGCAGCGCCAGCGCCAGCCAGCGGTCGCGGTCAGTCACGGCCAGCGGCATTGGCGTCTCCCTGCGGGTTGGCGGCCGGGTCCTGCTTGCCCAGCAGTTCGGCGGTCAGGGTGAAACGGTCCATGCGCGTGCGCGGATCCGGCTGCAACGCCCCGCTCAAGGCGGGATTGCGCCACAGCGGCGAGCCCTGCAGGCGCGCCACCAGTCCGGAGGCTTCCGGACTGAAGCCGATCAGCGTGAGCCGGTCGCCTTCGATGGCGAGCTTCTCGAGATAGGTGTTGTCAGGCAGGCGCCGGGTGACGTCGTCCATCACTTCCAATGCGGTGGGGCGACGGGCGCTGGTCTGGTTGAGGACGGTTGTGCCGGTGACCAGGTCGACCAGCTGCTGCCGTTGCGCAGCCACCTGGCGTGCGGCGTCGGCCCGGCTGTCGACCTGGGCGGCGAAGGCGTCGGCGGCCGCGCGGCGGTTGTCCAGCACGGCCCAGGCCGCGAACACCAGCGCCACCACCGCCACCGCGGCGAGCGCCAGGTGCAGGCCACGCTGCGGCGCCTGCCGGGCCACGCGCGCGGCCTCGGGCAACAGGTTCAGGCCGAGGATCCCGCCCTCGGCGTCTTCCACATCGGCACCCGCCATGCCGTCCGCCAGTCCCCCCAGACGGGCCAGGCCGCTGGTGAAGGCGACCGTCGGCACCGCCGCCAGTTCGACCTCGAGCTGGCCGTCCTCGCGCACGCCCAGCACGCGCGCATCGAAGCAGGCCTCGTTGGCGGTGAACGGCGTCTGCCGGTCCAGCTCGAACGCCAGCACGTCGCGCAGGCGTTCTGCGGCGGCGGCGGGCAGCAGCAGGCGGCGACGCAAGGCCATGTCCGCCGGCACCAGCCACCAGCGCGGCAAGCCGGCCAGGCGGTTGCCGAGCAGCGCACGCAGTTCGTCCGCCGTGACGGTCGCCGGCAGGCGCGCGAGCAGGTGCCGCTGCGTGCCTTCGAGCCAGCTCATCTCGATCTCGTCCTCCTGCCGCTGGAACAGCAGGCGATCGCCGGTCAGCCCCAGCAGCACGCGCCAGCGCGCCGGCAACCAGGTCGCCAGCGCCTGTCCCCACCACGCCAGGAAACTGCGTGGCCCGGGGCCGAAGCGCGCACGGAAGCGCTGCAGGGTGTCGCGTACGCCGCTCATTGTGGTGACGCTCCCTCCTCCCAGCGCAACAAGGTATAGGCCGAACCCGGCACCGGGCTGGCTCCCGCGCGCACCACCGTCCTCAGCGCCGCCTCGCGGCCATCGGCCAGCCGCGCACGGCTCTCGATACTATACGTGCCGCTCCCGGTGCCGACGAGTTGCGGATTGCCGGCCGCACCGGTGGCGTTGCGCTGCGCCAGCCACGCCGCCGCATCCACGCCCATCGCTTCCAGCACGGGACCCTGCGCGTAGCTCGCGTCCGGTTGCCCGCGTCCCGAGTACAGGGTCAGGAACGGCGCCATCCGTGCGTACAGGTCGGGCGTCATGCCGAGGACCTGTTCGACCTCCGCGAGGGTGTCGAACGGCGCGTCCTTGGCGCCGTAGTCGCGACCGGCCGCCGCGTAGTCGCCGTCCTCGGCGCCGCCCACCGGCTGGCTGAGGTTGTCGGCGTCGCGCCAGTCGACGATCGCCGCCGCCAGTACGTCGCTGACATCGGCAGGCTGTCCGAGCGCCTGCATCAGGCGCGACAGCAGCGGCACGTCGGCCTGGTTCAGATCGACCTTGCCGGTCTCGTCGACGATGCGCACCTGCACCTCGTTGCCATCGAAGCTCCATGCGTAGGCACGGCCGTTGGGTTGCCAGTGGGTTTCCGGATTGCGGTCGGACACGCGCACCAGCGCGTACTCCATGCCGGCGCGCGCCACTTCCTGCGCCACCGCGCCGCGGCTGCCGACGCGCCCCTGCAACGCCTCCATCCGCGCGGTCAGTGCGTACGCGCCAACCAGCGCGGTGAGCAGCGCCACCAGCCACAGCACCAGCAACAGGGCAGCGCCGCGCGCACGGTTCATGGCAGCACCGGATTCGTGCCGCCCGGCAACAGGCCACCGCCGGCGCCGCCCTCGCTGCGCGCCAGCGTCACCACCAGGTCGGGCCAGCGGCCGCCGTGCACCGCTTCCGCTTCCATCTCCACCTTCACCTGCAGCGGCAGCATCTCCGAGGTCTCCCAGCGGTCCTGCCACGGCCCGAGCCGGTTGTCCGCGTCCAGTCCGCGATAGCGGAAGCGCACCGCGCGCAGGCCATCGGCGAGGCGTTCGGCACGCTGGCCGCGGGCGGCGTGCTCCACCTCTTCCAGCGACGCTTCCGGCCGCGCCACGGAGAACGCCACCTGCAACCGCCCCTGGTCGTCGGCGACCAGTTCGTGCAGGTAGGGCCCGCCGTAGCCGAGATAGTCCGGCAGATCCGCCACGAAGCGCATGCGCTGAGGCGAACCGATGAAGCGCGCCTGCCGCAGCGAGCTGCGATCGGTGGCGAACACGATGGGCTGCGCGGAGGCCAGCCGCGCGCGCAGGTAGCCGTGCACCGCGCGCATGCGTTCGCTTGCCTGCGCGATGTCTTCGCCGCGGGTCACCACGGCGGTGGACGAGCGCAGCGTGGCGAACGCCAGCGCCAGCCCGGCCGCCATCAGCACCAGCGCCACCAGCACCTCGATCAGGGTGAAGCCGCGGGCCTGCGCGCGCCTCACGGCACCACCGCCTGATTGATGTCGCGCGGCGCCAGCCGCAGCGTGCGCCATTGCATCGCCTGCCCGCGCTCGTCGCCCCAGCGCACCACCAGCCGCACGTCGAGCAGTTGCGGTGCGCCGGCATCGACCTGCGCGCGCGCCGCCAGCGGATCGGCGAACGGCGCCACCTCGAGGTGCCAGCGATAGCGGTCGCCCTCGAAGCTGCCTTCCTGCCGGCCCGGCTGCAGCACCTCACCCGCGCCCAGCTGTGCGAGCAGCGACTGTGCGTGCAGGGTGGCGCGACTGCTGTCCGCCGACTCCCGTACCTGCCGGCTTGCGCCGGACAGCGAGCCGAGCAACAGGGTCAGCGCGAGCGCCAGCAGGGCGAAGGCGACGATGACTTCGAGCAGGGTGAAGCCGTGCTGGTCGCGGCGTGCCGGCGGCGTCATGGTGCCCGCACCTCGTCGCGCAGCAGCCGGGTTTCACCGGTCAGCCAGGCCACGTCGGCGCTCCATGCCGCCGTTCCCGCCGACAAGGTCACGCGGCCACCGGTGGAGCCGCCATCGGGAAAGAACAGGATCGCGCCCTCGCCCGCACGCAGCTGCGCCTCGCGCACACCGGTGAAGCGGACCGACAGCGACCCGTCGATCTCGCCACGACGGTCGCCGGCGGCTTCCCAGGCATGCGCACGCGGATCGATCCGGAACAGCTGCGGCTGCCCGGTCGCGATGGCGCGCGCCCGCGTGTAGCGCAGCTGCGCCGCGATCTCCTTGGATTCGGAACGCAGCCGCATGCCGTCCATGCCACCGGTGAACACCATCGCCGCCAGGATCGCGGCCGCCGCCATCAGCGTCATGACCAGCAGCGTTTCCAGCAGCGTGAACCCTTCCGCTCGCGCACGCGCGACGGCGCGCCCGGAGGCGGACAGGTGCGCAGGGGCGAAGCGGCGTGCCACGACGGCGGGCGTCGCGCTTATTCGTTCTTGATGTCCGCGTTGACGCTGTCGCCACCGGCCTGGCCGTCGGCGCCCAGGCTGACCAGGTCGAAGCGCTGCGTCTCGCCGGGAATGCGGTAGTCGATCGGGTTCTTCCACGGATCCTGCAACTCGCTTTCCTTCGCATACGGCCCCAGCCAGCCGGGCGCGTTGCCGGGGTTGGTCACCAGGTCGGTCAACTGCGCCGGATAACGTCCGGTGTCCAGCTGGTAGGTTTCGATCTTGCCCGCCAGCGTCTGCACCTGCGACTGCGCCAGCTTGACCTTGCCGCTGTCGGCGCCGCCCATCACGCGGCTGCCCACCAGCACCAGGATGCCGCCGATCAGCACCAGCACGATGATGATCTCGAGCAGGCTGAAACCCTGCTGGGAACGCGGGGAACGGAACGCAGTCATCGAACGCATGCGGGACATGGTGGCGGACTCTCCAGTAAGGCTCAGTTGATGGCGCCGGTCAGATCGTACAGCGGGACCAGCACGGCGATGATGACCACGCCGACCACGGCGGCCAGGACCAGCGTGATGGCGGGGACGAGGGCGGCCAGCATACGGTCCAGCACCTGAGCGGTTTCCTGCTCGAAGGTCTCGGCGGTCTTCAGCAGCATGCCGTCCAGCGCACCCGACTCCTCGCCCACCTGGATCATCTGCAGCGCCAGCCGCGGGAACCGCTTGCTCTTGCCGAGCGAGGCGGACAGGCCATGGCCGTTCTTCACGTCCTCGGCGGCCACATCCACGTCGGCCGCCAGCGCCCGGTTGCCCAGCACGTTGCGGGCGATCCCCAGCGCGGTGAGCAGCGGCACGCCGTTCTTCAGCAGCGTGCCCAGCGTGCGTGCCAGCCGGGCGGTCTCCAGGCGTGCAACCAGCGGCCCGACCAGCGGCCGGCCCAGCAACCAGGCGTCCAGCCGCCCGCGGAAGGCGGCATCGCGGCGGCGGCGGTCGAACCACACCAGCGCCAGCGCCGGCACCGCGATCAGCACGAACCAGAAATCGCGCACGAAGGCGCCCACCCACAGCACGCCCTGGGTGAACCAGGGCAACGTCACGTCCAGGCTCTCGTACATCACCGCGAACTGCGGCACCACGTAGCCCAGCAGGAACAGAAGCGCAAAGCCCACCACCACCAGCAGGATGGCCGGATACACCAGCGCGTTGACCACGCGCCCCTTCAGCGCGCGGCTGCGCTCCAGGTAATCGCCGAGCCGCTGCAGGGTGTCGTGCAGGCTGCCGCCCGCCTCGCCCGCGCGCACCATGTTGATGTAGAGCCGCGAGAACAGGCCATGCTGCCGGTCCAGCGCCGTCGACAACGGCGCGCCGCCGCGCACGGCGTCGCGGATATCGGTGATGACGCGCCGCGCCTTCTCGTCTTCCGGCAGGTCGAGCAGGATGCCCAGTGCACGGTCCAGCGGCTGCCCGGCGCCGAGCAGCGTGGCGAGCTGCTGGGTGAACTGCACCAGCCGGTCGCCGGCGAACGCATTCGGCCGCCACAGCTGCCGCAGGCTGCCGCCGCCACCGGCGGAGGCCAGCGCGGCTTCGACCGGCAGGTGTCCCTGCTCCTGCAGACGCGCCACGACCTCGGCATCGCTGGCGGCGTCCATCTGGCCGTCCAGCATTTCACCGTGCGCGTTGAGGGCCTTGTAGCGGTAGAGCGGCATGCGGCAGGACGGTCGGGGAATGCGCCAACTTACCGTATTCGCCCGTCCAGCGTCATGGGCGGGCATCACGTCGCGACACGAAGCGGCCCCGGTGTCCCGGGGCCGCAGTGCCGTGCACTGCCGTTCGTGTCAGGGCGCGGTGAAGCTGCCCCGCACGCTGACGCCGGCGAACTTCGTCTTGCCCACCAGCGACACGTAGTACGTGCCCGCCTGCGGACTGGCGATGTTGATCACCTCGTTGTTGCCCGGCCGCGCCGACCGCAGGTCGTAGCTGGTCGCCGTGGCCGCGCTGCCGAACTTCACGTAGACATCGGCATTGCCGCTGCCGCCGTAACTGATGAACGACAGGTTGGTGGCGCCGGCCGGTACCACCAGCGCGTACTGCACCACCGCGTCCTTCGCGCCGGTGTTGCCACCGACCGCCACGTTGTTGGTCAGCGGCGTCGCGGTGGGCGGCTCGCCGCCGCCGATGACTGCCTGCACCGCAGCCGCCGCATTGACGATGCCGACGCCGATCGGCCGGTTGGCCGGCGGCGCCACCGGGAACGGACGCGCGGTCGCCTTCAGCGTGGCCAGCACCTGCGCCGGCGTCAACGGCGTCTCGGCGACGCTCTGCATCAGCGCGACCACCGCCGCCACGTGCGGCGCCGACATCGACGTGCCGCCCAGGCCGAAGTAGGTCTCGGTGGTGGGCACGGTGGTGCCCGCATTGCCGGCCGACCACACGTAACCACCCGGGTTGCCGTCGACGCTGCCGCCGCCACCCGGCGCCGAAATGTCCACGCGCGTGCCGTAGTTGGAATACGAGGCGATGCCGCCGGTGATGCGCGTCGCGCCGACGGTGATGACACCGGCGCAGTTGCCGGGCGAGAAACCGGTGACGTTGCTCGCGTCGTTGCCCGCCGCAACCACCACCGTGCTGCCGTTGGCGATGGCGATGTTGAAGGCGTTCTGTTCCGCCGCGCTGCAGGCCCCGGTACCGCCGAGGCTGAGGTTGATGACTTCCGCGGGGTTGGCATTGGCCGGCACGCCGGCGACGGTGCCGCCGGAGGCCCAGATCACCGCATCGGAAATGTCGGAGGTGTAACCGCCGCAGCGACCCAGTACGCGCGCCGGCACGATCTTGGCGTCGAACGCGCCACCGGCCATGCCCTTGGCATTGTTGCTGACCTCGGCGACGGTGCCGGCGACATGCGTGCCGTGCCAGCTGCTGTCCTGCACCGGCGAGCCGGCATAGCACTCGCCCGCGACCGGGTTCCAGTCGCCCTCGTCCTGCGGGTTGGCATCGCGCAGGTCGCCGTCGCGGGAAACGAAGGTGTCGCTGATGAAGTCGTAGCCCGGCAGGATGTTGGCATCCATGTCGCTGTGCGCGGTGATGCCGGTATCCAGCACCGCGACCACGACGCCTGCACCGGTCGCCTCGTCCCAGGCGGCCGGCAGGTTGATGCCGCCGACCGGATCCTTGAAGTGCCACTGATACTGGTTGTAGTAGGTGTCGTTGGGGACCAGGCGCGCATAGCGGCGCGCATCCACCTCGACGAACTCCACATCGGGATCGGTCGCCAACTGGCGCAGCAGGCTCTCGGCTTCCACGCGATCCAGCTTGCGCGAGGTCTTGACCAGTTCCGCACCGATGCCGAGGCGGCGCAGCTTCGCCGCACTGACGGCCTTGCCGTTCGACGGACCCAGTGCCGCGCGCGATACCGCGCCCAGCAATGAGCGCTGCAGCGTGGCGCTGCTGGTGCGCGCCGTGCTGCCATCGCGGTACTTCACGATGAAACGATCGTAGGTTTCGCCGTCGCGCAGACCGGCCTGACTGACATCGCCGGCCGATGCGGCGCCGGCGAAGGCTCCGAAAGCGACGATTGCGGCGAGTGCAGCAACGAGGGGGCGACGACGCGAACAACGGTATGAGGAATTTGAATTCACTTGACCTGCTCCATGTCTACAAGGATGAACGAACTGGTTAACGCGTTTACAACGTGCGTACTCAATGACTTGCGACTTCCCTTTCAAGCGGTGCGTGCAGGTACCCCTGTTTACCTGCCACGACACTCTTCACGCAGCGCATACACCCTCTGCACATGGCTTTAACGCCTTGTTTTCAGCTGTTTCGTCGCGCTGGGTCGAACGTAGCAAATCTCTCGCAAATTGCACAACGCGGATGTAGTGTTCGATCACACGGAGTTGTTTTGCATCATCTCGGGATGAGGGGATGGGGAATGCGGGAATTGTTTTTCGGCGAAGCGTCTTTCTGTTTCGCACCTCCACAAGCACGTCTTTTTCGCGCCGCCTCCGCGTCGTGTTTCCTGCGCCTGCGGCAGCACACCCCGGTGTTGCCGTTCGATGTCCGCACATCCTTCCCCCTCGCTTCCGTTGCTTCGTGCGACCCGGCCCTGCGTCTCCCCTGTCGCAGGCCGCGCTGTCTGTTTCCCTGAGCAGTCCGCCTCGAATCCCCGTGCCGCCTGAAGGCCCGGGTGCTGTCGTATTCCCCCGAAAACACAGAATGAAGGACGTGATCGATGAACAGGATTTACCGCAAGGTGTGGAACCCTTCCCTCGGCATGCTGGTGGTGGCCTCGGAGTTCGCGCGGCGTGCGCATGGCGTGCTGTCGTCCGGCGCGCCCGTGCGTGCGCGCCTGGGCGTGACGCTGTTGGCCACCGCGCTGCTGGCCTGCGTGTCGTCCGGCGCGGCATTCGCGCACGACAAGCAGAAAGGCAAGCCGCAGAACGACAAGCCACAGATCGGAACGGGTCCGGCCTTCTGCACGGATGCGCGCGGCAATCCCATCATCGATGGACGGCCCGGCGAGAATGCGGTGTCCTGCGGTGACGGTGTCGATGCGTCCGGCCGCCATGCGGTCGCGGTGGGCTACAAGAGCATCGCCAACAAAGCCGGCGCCACTGCGGTCGGCGGTCATGCCGAAGCCAAGGGCGTGAACGCGACCGCCGTGGGCTACGACAGCAGCGCGACCGCGCAGGGCGCGACGGCGCTGGGTAGCCAGAGCAACGCGACCGGCACGGATGCCACCGCCGTCGGCACGCAGGCCAACGCGACGGGTGCGGGCGCGAGCGCCGTGGGCACGGGCAGCAGCGCGACGGGTGCGTATGCGGGCGCGTTCGGCAGTGCGTCCTCGGCAACGGGCACGCAGTCGCTGGCCGCCGGCCACACGAGCACGGCGAGCGGCGTGGCGACCGTGGCGGTCGGCGGATTCGCCAATGCCTCGGGCGGTTTCGACACGGCGGTCGGCTATGGTTCCGAGGCCAGTGGCGGCGACAGCACTGCGCTCGGCTCCGGCTCCCTCGCCACCGGCTACAACAGCGTGGCGGTGGGCGGATCGCTGCTTGGCTTCCTGCCGACCGAAGCGTCGGGCGATTTCTCGACCGCGGTCGGCGGCGGCGCGTGGGCGCCGGGCACGAACGCGACCGCCATCGGCAACCTGGCCTCGGCCAGCGCCGACAACAGCGTGGCGCTAGGCGGCGATTCCGTCGCCGACCGCGAAGACACGGTATCGGTCGGCAGCGGCGGCAGCGAACGGCAGATCACCAACGTGGCGGCGGGCACCGAGGGCACCGATGCGGTGAACGTCGATCAGCTCAACGCCGTGGCGGAAGCCTCGGAGAACGCCACGCGCTACTTCAAGGCCAATGGCGCAAATGATGGTACGGACGATGCAGTGGCGAGCGGTGACTACGCCACCGCGTCCGGCTCTGCCGCACTGGCCGAAGGCGTGGGCGCGACCGCGACCGGCTCCGGCGCGTTTGCGTTGGCGAATGGCGCGACGGCGACCGGCTTCAACGCCACCGCCACCGGTGCGAACAGCGTCGCCAATGGTGCCGGCGCACAAGCGTCCGGCGCAGGCTCTATCGCCCTGGGCGGCCAGCGTCAGTTGTTCGACGAGAACGGCGATCCTGTGCTCGATGAAGACGGCAATCCGGTCTATGCCAGCACCGAAGCGACGGCGGACGATGCCACCGCACTTGGTGCAGGTGCGGTCGCCAGCGAGGTCGGTGCGAGTGCCGTCGGCGCGGGGGCGAATGCGTCAGGCGCCTATTCCTCCGCACTCGGCACCGAAGCCGCAGCCTCCGGCACGCAGGCGACGGCGGTCGGCTTCCGCAGCGATGCGTCGGACGATGCCGCTTCCGCCATCGGCAGCTACAGCAGCGCGTCCAACTTCGGCGCGTCCGCCTTCGGCTACGGCGCCGAGGCCAGCGGCAACAGCGCCACGGCGCTGGGCTTCGGCGCGGTGGCCAGCAACTTCGACAGCACGGCGCTGGGTTCCAATTCCATCGCGAGCGGCGACAACAGCGTCGCCGTCGGCGGTGCGTTCTTCGGCTTCATTCCGACCGAGGCCTCCGGCGACTACTCCGTGGCCGTCGGTGGTGGCGCCTACACACCGGGCGTCAACTCGGTCGCGCTGGGCAACCTTGCGACGGCCGAAGCCGACAATAGCGTCGCCATCGGTGGCGACTCCATCGCCGACCGCGAGGACAGCGTCTCGGTCGGCAGCGCCGGCAGCGAGCGGCAGATCACCAACGTGGCGGCGGGCACGGAAGGCACCGATGCCGTCAATCTCGATCAGTTGACCGCCGTCGCCGAAGCGTCCGAAGACGCCACCCGCTACTTCAAGGCGAACGGCGAAGGCGATGGCACCGACGATGCCACCGCCAATGGCGACTACGCCACGGCGTCCGGCTCGGCGGCATTCGCCGAAGGTGTCGGCGCAACGGCAACGGGCTCGGGTGCGTTTGCCCTGGCAGACGGCGCCACGGCGACCGGCTTCAACGCCACCGCAACCGGCAACAACAGCGTCGCCAACGGCAGCAGTGCCGAAGCCAGCGGGGAATCCAGCATCGCCATCGGCGGGCAGGTGGATGCCTTTGATGCCGATGGCAATCCGATCACCGTCAACACCGTGGCGTCCGGCCTGGGGGCCACGGCTGTCGGCTCGGGCAGCCTGGCGTCGGGACTCGGCAGTTCGTCGTTCGGCGTGCTCAGCGAGGCCAGCGGCGAAGCGAGTTCCGCCTTCGGTTACGGCAGCGCGGCGAGCGGTGCCTATGCCTCCAGCTTCGGCCATGCCAGCGGCGCCACCGGCGACTACAGCGTGGCCGTCGGCGGACCGGCGGACCTGATTCCCGGTTTCGGCTTCCTGGTCTACACGCAGGCCAGCGGCTTCAGTGCCGCGGCGTTCGGTGCCGGTGCGATCGCGGCCGGCGACTACAGCCTGGCGGCCGGCAGCCTGGCCGAAGCCTCCGGACTGGAAAGCACGGCGGCGGGCTTCTTCTCCTATGCGCCGGGCGACTACGCCACCGCGCTGGGTGCGGAATCCTGGGCCAGCGGCGACAACAGCACGGCGGTCGGCTTCTACAGCACGGCGCTGGGCGACAACAGCGTGGCGCTCGGCGCCAACTCGACCGCGGACCGCGACAACACGGTCTCCGTCGGTGACGTGGGCAGCGAACGGCAGGTCACCAACGTGGCGGCGGGTACCGAGGGTACGGATGCGGTCAACGTCGACCAGCTCAACGCCGTGGCGGAAGCCTCGGAGAATGCGACGCGCTACTTCAAGGCCAATGGCGCCAATGACGGCACCGACGACGCGGTGGCCAACGGTGACTACGCCACGGCATCCGGTTCTTCCGCACTGGCCGAAGGCGTGGGCGCGACCGCGACCGGCTCCGGCGCGTTCGCACTGGCGAACGGTGCGACGGCGACCGGCTTCAACGCCACCGCCACCGGTGCGAACAGCATCGCCAATGGTGCCGGCGCGCAAGCGTCCGGGGCAGGTGCGATTGCGCTGGGCGGCCAGCGTCAGCTGTTCGACGAGAACGGCGATCCCGTGCTCGATGAAGATGGCAATCCGGTCTATGCCAGCACCGAAGCGACGGCGGACGATGCCACCGCACTTGGTGCAGGTGCGGTCGCCAGCGAGGTCGGTGCGAGCGCGCTCGGCGCGGGTGCGAATGCGTCAGGCGCCTATTCCTCCGCACTCGGCACCGAAGCCGCAGCCTCCGGCACGCAGGCGACGGCGGTCGGCTTCCGCAGCGATGCGTCGGACGATGCCGCTTCCGCCATCGGCAGCTACAGCAGTGCGTCAAACTTCGGTGCCTCGGCCTTCGGCTACGGCGCCGAGGCCAGCGGCAACAGCGCCACGGCGCTGGGCTTCGGCGCGGTGGCCAGCAACTTCGACAGCACGGCACTGGGTTCCAATTCCATCGCGAGCGGCGACAACAGCGTGGCCGTCGGTGGTGCGTTCTTCGGCTTCATCCCGACCGAAGCCTCGGGCGATTACTCGGTGGCCGTCGGCGGTGGTGCCTACACACCGGGCGTCAACTCGGTCGCACTGGGCAACCTTGCGACCGCAGAAGCCGACAACAGCGTCGCCATCGGTGGCGATTCCATCGCGGACCGCGAGGACAGCGTCTCGGTCGGCAGCGCCGGCAGCGAGCGGCAGATCACCAACGTGGCAGCGGGTACCGAGGACACCGACGCGGTGAATCTGGGTCAGTTGAATGCAGTCGCGGAAGCCTCGGAGAACGCCACGCGCTACTTCAAGGCCAATGGCGCGGGCGACGGCAGCGATGATGCCACCGCCAACGGCGACTACGCCACGGCGTCCGGCTCGGCGGCATTCGCGGAGGGTGTCGGCGCAACGGCAACAGGCTCGGGGGCGTTTGCGCTGGCGAACGGCGCGACAGCGACCGGCTTCAACGCCACCGCCACCGGCGCGAACAGCGTCGCCAACGGTGCCGGTGCGCAGGCGGCTGGCGCGGGATCGGTGGCCGTTGGTGGACAGCGTCAGTTGTTCGACGAAAACGGCGATCCGCTGCTCGACGAAGACGGCAATCCCGTCTATGCCAGCACGGAAGCGACGGCCGACGACGCCACCGCCCTCGGCGCAGGCGCCATCGCCGGCGAGGTCGGTGCCAGTGCCATCGGTGCGGGCGCGAACGCGTCCGGTGCCTACGCCACCGCGCTGGGCGCGGAAGCGTCGGCGTCCGAGACGCAGTCCACCGCCGTCGGCTTCCGCAGCAGTGCGGACGGACTGGCCTCCACCACGGTGGGTGGTTACAGCAGCGCGGCGGGCGACTTCGCCTCGGCCTTCGGTTACGGCGCGGCGGCGGGCGGCAGCGGCGCCACCGCGGTGGGCGAAGGTGCGAGTGCGGGCGGCGACGAAAGCACCGCGGTCGGCGGCACCACGTTCTTCGGCCTCATCAACACGCGTGCCAGCGGCACCGGCGGTTCGGCCTTCGGCAATGGCGCCTGGGCCACCGGCGAGTACAGCACCGCGCTGGGCCACAACAGCTACGCCGACGGCGACGACAGCGTGGCGGTGGGCGTGAACTCGGTGGCGGAGGCGAGCAACAGCGTCGCGATCGGTGCCAATTCGTGGAGCGACCGCGCCGACACCGTGTCGGTCGGCGATGTCGGTGCCGAACGCCAGATCACCAACGTCGCCGCCGGTACCGAAGGCACGGATGCGGTGAACCTGGACCAGCTCAACGCCGTGGCCGAGGCCTCGGGGAATGCCACGCGCTACTTCAAGGCGAACGGCGCGGGCGACGGCAGCGATGATGCGACCGCGAGCGGCGACTACGCGACCGCCTCCGGTTCGGCCGCGCTGGCGGAAGGCACCGGTGCGACGGCGACCGGCTCCGGTGCGTTCGCTTTGGCCGACGGCGCGACCGCCACCGGCTTCAACGCCACCGCCACCGGTGCGAACAGCGTCGCCAACGGTGCCGGCGCGCAGGCCTCCGGTGCAGGTGCGATTGCGCTGGGCGGGCAACGGCAGTTGTTCGATGAGGACGGCAACCCGTTGCTGGATGAAGACGGCAACCCGGTCTACGCCAGCACGGAAGCGACGGCGGACGATGCGACGGCCGTGGGTGCGGGCGCCGTGGCCAGCGATACCGGCGCGACCGCGACCGGTGCGGGCGCCACCGCGTCCGGCGCCTATGCCACCGCCACCGGCACCGAGAGTTCGGCGTCGGGCCTGCAGGCCACCGCGAACGGTTTCCGCAGCGACGCCTCGGGCGATGGCTCGGCCGCCATCGGCAGTTACAGCAGTGCCTCCGCCTTCGCCGCATCGGCGTTCGGCTATGGCGCGGAGGCGTCGCAGGAGAGCGCCACCGCGCTGGGCTTCGGCGCCGTGGCGAGCAACTTCGACGCCACGGCGCTGGGCTCGAACGCGATCGCCAGCGGCGACAACAGCGTGGCGGTCGGTGGTGCGTTCTTCGGTTTCCTCCCGACCGAAGCCGCCGGCGACTACTCCGTGGCCGTCGGCGGTGGCGCCTACACGCCGGGCGTGAATTCAGTCGCCCTGGGCAATCTCGCCACCGCCGAAGCCGACAACAGCGTGGCCATCGGTGGCGATTCCGTCGCCGATCGCGAGGACACCGTGTCGGTCGGCAGCGCCGGCAGCGAGCGGCAGATCACCAACGTCGCGGCCGGTACCCAGGCTACCGACGCGGTGAACATGTCGCAGCTGAGCTTCGTCGCCAGTGCGCTGGGCGGCGGCGCCGGTTTCTCCGGCGGCGTGTTCATCGCGCCGAGCTACACGATCCAGGGCACGTCGTACAACAACGTGGGCGCGGCATTCACCGCCGTCGACGCCAAGCTCAACGAGCTGTACGGCATGTACAGCGGATCGAGCAGCGGCGCCACGGCGTCCGCGAGTGCCGCACCGCCGACGCAGGCCAGCCAGGGCCAGGTCGCCGGCGAGACGGGATCCGCGCACAACACAGGCGGCACGGCGTCGACGCCGACCCGCGGCACGGCGACCACCACGGATGCCGCCGGCAGCGGCGCCGTGGCCAGTGGCCAGCCTGCGGTCGCGGCACCGACCGACACCACCGCGGCAGCGGACGTGCCGGCCGCGGCGGCGTCCTACGCCGATGCCGGCGACGCCAACACGCTCAGCAGCGCACAGTCCTATACCGATCAGTCCTCGGCGAGCACGCTGGCCAGTGCGAAGGCGTACGCCGACTTCCAGGTCAAGGCGCTTGAGGACGACTTCAACGCCTTCCGCGGCGATGTGGACCGTCGCTTCTCCGAGCAGGACCGTCGTCTCGACCGGATGGGCGCGATGAGCTCGGCGATGTTGAACATGGCGATCAACGCCGCCGGCAGCCGCAGTCCGCGTGGACGGGTCGCCGTGGGCGCGGGCTGGCAGAACGGCGAGAACGCCTTGTCGGTGGGCTATTCCAAGCCGATCGGCGAGCGTGCGTCCTTCAGCATCGGCGGCGCGTTCAGTGGTGACGAGAAGTCGGCCGGCGTGGGTTTCGGTATCGACCTGTAAATCATCGGCTGCAACGAAGAAGGGCCCGGCATGGCCGGGCCCTTTCTTTTCAGGCAAACCGCCGGCTCAGTCGCAGGCCATGCGGCCCTTCGGCAACACGCGCGGATTGCCCAGCGCGAAGGCCTGGATCGGCCGCTCCCACATCTCGAACGAGGACACGCCCGGGGTGACGCCGCAGCTGCTGGCGTATTCGAACCGTTCGCCGTCTGCGGACACGTAGAGGTCGAACTTGACCGCCACCGGCAGCGTGCTGCTGACCATCAGCGTGGTCTGCGTGGCATCGCCGCTGCGCGCGGCACGCAGGTTGCCCGGCGCATCGCCGGCGGGTGCGGATGCGGTGACCTTGCCATCGAGCACCTCAATCTGCAGTGCCAGCGAAGGCGAGCCACTGCCGATGGCGAACCCGCCAGGCAGGTCGCCGCGTGCCAGCGTCTTCGGCGCAGGCTTGGCGGCCGTTGCGATCACCGGCATCGCGCACATCGCCGCCAGCAGGCATACGGTCAGCATCCTGTTCATCGCCTCACCCCTCCTCGGTCACGCGCAGCACTTCCTCGATGGTCGTCTCGCCGGACAGCGCCTTGATGATGCCGTCCTCGTACATGGTGCGCATGCCGGCGTCGCGCGCGAGCTGCTCGATCTCGCCCATGCCGGCGTGCCGCATGATCGCGCGGCGGACCTCGTCGTTCATCACCAGGAACTCGACGATGGTCGTGCGGCCCAGGTAACCCGTCGGCGCGATCGCCGAGCCGCGCGGGCGGTACAGGAAGATCTCGCCCTGCGGCTGGAAGCGGCGCAGGTGGAACTTCTCGATTTCCTCCGGCGACGCGGCGTACTTCTCCGCATGCATCGGCTCCAGCCGGCGCACCAGGCGCTGGGCGAGGATGCCGTTGATGGTGGAGGTCATCAGGTAGTCCTCCACGCCCATGTCGAGCATGCGGGTGATGCCGCCGGCCGCGTTGTTGGTGTGCAGTGTGGACAGCACCAGGTGGCCGGTCAGCGCGGACTGGATGGCGATGCGCGCGGTTTCCAGGTCGCGCATTTCGCCGATCATGATGATGTCCGGGTCCTGGCGCACGATGCTGCGCAGCGCATGGCCGAAGTCGAGCCCGATCTGCGGCTTGGCCTGGATCTGGTTGATGCCTTCGATCTGGTACTCGACCGGATCCTCGACGGTGATGATCTTGACGTCCGGCGTGTTGAGCTTGCTCAACGCGGTATACAGCGTGGTGGTCTTGCCCGACCCGGTGGGGCCGGTGACCAGCAGGATGCCGTGCGGCTGTTCCAGCACTTTCTGGAACTGCGGCAGGAAGGCGTCGGTGAAGCCGAGCTTCTTGAAATCGAACACCACCGTCTCGCGGTCGAGCAGGCGCATCACCACGCTTTCGCCATGCGCGGTGGGCACGGTGCTGACGCGCAGGTCCAGTTCCTTGCCCTGCACGCGCAGCATGATGCGGCCGTCCTGCGGCAGTCGACGCTCGGCGATGTTGAGCTTGGCCATGATCTTGACGCGGCTAATCACCGCGGCGGTGAGGTTGGCCGGCGGGCTTTCGCCCTCCTCCAGCACGCCGTCGATGCGGTAGCGCACCTTCAGGCGATTCTCGAACGGCTCGATGTGGATGTCCGACGCGCGCAGTTCGACCGCCCGCTGGATCACCAGGTTGACCAGGCGGATGACCGGCGCTTCCGAGGCCAGGTCGCGCAGGTGCTCGACATCGTCGAGGTCGGCGGTGGTCTCGCCATCGGCATTCTCGACGATGGCACCCATCGCACTGCGGCCCTGGCCGTAATAGCGTTCGATCAGGTCGCTGATCTCCGACCGCAGCGCCACCCGCGGCCGCACCGCGCGGCCGGTCGCCAGCCGCACGGCGTCGAGCGCGTAGTGGTCCTGCGGATCGGCCATCAACAGGTCGACGTGGCCCTCGCCTTCGCCCACCGGGCAGACATGGAACTGCTTGAGGAAGCGCAGCGACAGCACCACCGATTCCGGCGGCACATCCGGCGCGTCCTTGGCCACCACCAACGGCAGCTTGAGCACGTCGGCCGCGGTTTCGGCGTGATCGCGTTCGGACACAAGGCCCAGCCGCGAGAGCAACGCCAGCAGGCCGCCACCGGCCTCTTCCTGCAACCGCCGCGCCCGCGCCAGGTCGGCCTCTTTCAGCCGCCCGCGGGCCAGCAGGGCGGCGACGATGCGTTCGTCGTCGGACAGCGTGGGGTCGGATACGGCTGCGTTCACGGAGGCCTCCTGCAAGGCCCGGACTGTATCAGGTGGCGCATTCGCCCGGCGTGGCCCGCGACGCATCGCGGGCCATCGTGCTCATCCCACCCAGACCCGCGCGTTGCGGAACATCCGCAGCCACGGCGAGTCGTCCGGCCAGCCGGCCGGATGCCAGCTGTGGTTGACGCTGCGCGGGGTGCGCTCCGGATGCGGCATCAGGATGGTCGCGCGGCCGTCGTCGCTGGTCAGGCCGGCGATGCCGTCGGGCGAACCGTTCGGATTCAGCGGATACGTGGTCGCCACCGCGCCATCGCCATCCACGTAGCGCAACGCCGTCCGTGCGGCGGTCTGGTCGACCGCGCCGGCGAACGCGGCGCGGCCCTCGCCGTGCGCCACCGCCACCGGGATGCGCGAGCCCGCCATGCCACGGAAGAACACCGACGGCGAGTCCTGCACTTCCAGCAGCGCCACGCGCGCCTCGAACTGCTCGCTCTGGTTGCGCAGGAACACCGGCCAGTGCTGCGCACCTGGGATGATGTCCTTCAGCTGGCTCATCATCTGGCAGCCGTTGCAGACGCCCAGCGAGAACGTGTCGGCGCGGGCGAAGAACGCCGCGAACGCATCACGCAATGCGCTGCGCTCCAGGATCGAGGTCGCCCAGCCCCGGCCGGCGCCCAGCACGTCGCCGTAGCTGAAACCGCCGCACGCGGCGAGGCCGCTGAAGCCGTCCAGCGCCACGCGGCCGCTGATCAGGTCGCTCATGTGCACGTCGAAGGCGTCGAAGCCGGCGCGCGCGAAGGCCGACGCCATCTCGATCTGGCCGTTGACGCCCTGCTCGCGCAGGATCGCGACCTTCGGGCGCTTTCCGGTGGCGATGAACGGCGCGGCGACATCGTCGCCGGCGTCGAAGGACAGCTTCGGCTTCAGGCCCGTGCGACCGAACTGGCGCGCGGTCTCACGTTCTTCGTCGGCAGCGTCCGGGTTGTCGCGCAGCCTCTGCATGGCATGCGTGACCGACCACCAGGCATCGAACAGCTCTTCCCAGCGCCACTCGGCCAGCACCTCGCCATCCTGCTGCACGCGCACCACCGACGCCGTGGTCGGGCGCGCGATGCGCTGTGCGCATTCGGTCAGCGCATGACGCTCGACCAGGTCGGCGAATGCGGCACGATCCTCGTCCGCCACCTGAACCACCGCGCCGAGTTCTTCGGCGAACAGCGTGCGGAAGGCGTCGTCGCCCCAGCCGTCGAGGTTGATGTCCAAGCCGCGATGCGAAGCGAACGCCATTTCGCACAGCGCGGCGAACGCACCACCGTCGCTGCGGTCGTGGTAGGCCAGCAGCAGACCCGATTCGCGCGCATCGGCGATCAGGTGGAAGAAGTCGCGCAGGCGCTGCGGATCGTCGAGATCCGGCACGCTTTCGTCACGGCCATCCCCGGCGAACGCCGGCCAGACACCGTCGCCACCGGAATGCGGATACACCTGCGCCAGCACCGAACCGCCCAGGCGCTTCTTGCCCGCGCCCAGACCGATCAGCCACAGCTCGCTGTCGTCTTCGCGCGACAGCAGCGGCGTCAGTTGCTGGCGTACGTCGGTGACGGGCGCGAAGGCGCTGATGATGAGGGACACCGGCGACACTGACTTGTGCGTTTCGCCGGGAATGGGGAGTGGAGAACGGGGAATGGAAGAAGCGACATCTCCGGTGGCCGACGCTTCCTGCTTCTGCCCACTCCCGATTCCCGATTCCCGATTCCCGACCTGCCACTGCGCCTGCATCGACAGCGAGTCCTTGCCGACCGGGATGCTGATGTCCAGCTCCGGGCACAGTTCCATGCCGACGGCCTTCACCGCATCGAACAGCAGCGCGTCTTCGCCCGGGTGGCCGGCAGCGGCCATCCAGTTGGCGGACAGCTTCACCCGGTGCAGCGATTCGACCGGCGCCGCGCAGAGGTTGGTGATCGCTTCACCGACGGCCATGCGCGCGGCGGCGGCGGCATCGAGCAGCGCCAGCGGCGTGCGTTCGCCGATCGCCATCGCTTCGCCCACATAACCTTCGTAGCCCGTCAGCGTGATCGCGCAATCGGCGACCGGCATCTGCCACGGGCCCACCAGCTGGTCGCGCGCGGTCAGGCCGCCGACGCTGCGGTCGCCGATGGTGATCAGGAACTGCTTGGACGCCACCGTCGGATGCGCGAGCACGCGCAGACCGGCTTCGCGCAGGTCCAGGCCTTCGGTCTGCAGGGCAGGCCACTTCGGCGCCTCCGGGTAGCCGGTGTCGCGATGCATCTTCGGCGCCTTGCCGAAAAGCACGTCCATCGGCAGGTCGATGGGATAAGCCCCTCTCCCTGTGGGAGAGGGGTTGGGGTGAGGGTTCGGCGAGGAAGTACGGAGGGAGGAGTCAGCGGACGCTGCAAAGTCCGCGACGTGCTGTGCTCCCGACTCCGTCGCACCCTCATCCGCCCTTCGGGCACCTTCTCCCGAGGGGAGAAGGGAAGGGTCTGACAGCGCGCCATACCCCACCACCAACCGCTCTTCCTTCGTCGCCACGCCCACCGCCGCAAACGGGCACCGCTCGCGCTCGCAGATCGCCGCGAACTCGGCCAGCCGCGCCTGCGGCACGCCCAGCACGTAGCGCTCCTGCGATTCGTTGCACCACAGCTGCATCGGCGACAGCGAGGGATCGTCGCTGGGCACCTTGCCCAGGTCGATCACGCCGCCCACGCCGGAGTCGTGCAGCAGTTCGGGAATGGCATTGGACAGGCCGCCCGCGCCGACGTCGTGGAACCACAGGATCGGGTTGTTCTCGCCCATCGCCACGCAGCGGTCGATGACCTCCTGGCAGCGGCGCTCCATCTCCGGGTTGTCGCGCTGCACGCTGGCGAAGTCGAGCTCTTCGGCACTCTCGCCGGAGGCGACCGAACTGGCGGCGCCGCCGCCCAGGCCGATCAGCATGGCCGGGCCGCCGAGCACGATCACCGCATCGCCGGGCGACAGGGTCTTCTTCTCCACCTGGATGCGGTCGATCGCGCCCAGTCCGCCGGCCAGCATGATCGGCTTGTCGTAGGCGCGGGTCAGGCCCTCGCCTTCGGGCAGCTCGAAGCTGCGGAAGTAGCCCAGCAGGTTGGGCCGGCCGAATTCGTTGTTGAACGCCGCGCCGCCCAGCGGGCCGTCCAGCATGATCTCCAGCGCCGGCGCCATACGCGGGTTCAGCGCGCGCGGTGCCTCCCAGGGCTGCGGCAGCGTGGGGATGCGCAGGTGAGAGACCGAGAAGCCGGTCAGGCCGGCCTTCGGCTTGCCGCCGCGGCCGGTCGCGCCCTCGTCGCGGATCTCGCCACCGGCGCCGGTGCTGGCGCCGGGAAACGGTGCGATCGCGGTCGGGTGGTTGTGGGTTTCCACCTTGATGCAGAACGCCGAATCCAGGGTCGCTTCGAGGCGGTACTGGCCGCTGCCGTCGGGCCGGAAGCGCGCCGCCGGATAACCCTCCACCACCGCCGCGTTGTCGCTGTACGCGCTGAGCGTGTGCTCCGGCGTCTGCGCGTGGGTGTGCTTGATCATCCGGAACAGCGACCGGTCCTGGTCCTTGCCGTCGATGGTCCAACTGGCATTGAAGATCTTGTGGCGGCAATGCTCGGAATTCGCCTGCGCGAACATCATCAGCTCGACGTCCGACGGATCGCGGCCCAGTTCGGTGTAGCGCTCGCGCAGGTAGTCGATCTCGTCGTCGGCCAGCGCCAGGCCCAGCCGGCGGTTGGCGGCTTCCAGCTGCGCCAGCGGAATGCGTTCCAGCTCGCCACGCGCCGGGGCGGTGAACAGCGCCGACGCCTGCTCGCGCGTGGACAGCAGCGATTGCGTCATCGGGTCGTGCAGCGCCCTGGCGAGCGCGGGCGAGGCTTCGTTCCAGCCTTCCAGATCGATGCGCATCCCGCGCTCGACGCGCTTCACCGGCTGGCCGGCGCCGCGCAGCAGTTCGGTGGCCTTGCTGGCCCAGGGCGACAGCGTGCCCAGGCGCGGGGTGACGAAGCGCGACACCGCCCCCTCGGCCAGTGGCTCGTCCTGCACGTTGGCCTGCAGGATGCGGCGCAGCGTGGCCAGGTCCGGCGTGGCGCCGGCCTCGGGTTCGATGAAATAGACGTGCCAGGCGCCGCGGATGCGAACATCGGATGCAATCGACTGGAGCCTGGATTCGAGCCGCGCGCGGCGGAAGTGCGACAAGGCCGGTTGGCCTTCGAGGACGATCATGTCCGGAACCGTGGGGGCGTGCCGTCAGACAGGGCCCGCTATTGTAGCGAAGCCGGCGCGGGGCCGGCTTCGTTCGGGTCAGGGAGCGGCGCCGGCGGCGGCGGCCGGGGCCCTTTTCGCGGCCAGTTCGTCCAGTTTGGCCCGCAGGGCGGCCGGCGGCAGGTAGCCGCCCAGCTGGACGCCCTCGGCCGAGAAGATGGCCGGGGTGCCGCTGACGCCGATGCGCTGGCCGACGTCGAACTCCATGGTCACCGGGTTCTTGCAGTCGCGCGAGGCGATCGACTTGCCGGCCTTGGCGTCGGTCAGTGCGCGCTTGCGGTCGGGGGCGCACCAGACCGAGATCATGTCCTTGTGGTCCTGGCTGCCCAGGCCCATGCGCGGGAACGCGAGGTATTCCACCGCGATGCCCTGCCGGTTGATCTCGGCGATTTCCTCGTGCAGCTTGCGGCAATAGCCGCATTCGATGTCGGTGAACACGGTGACCGTGTACTTGGCGTTCGGCGGCGCGAAGACGATCTTTTCGCTGTGCGGGATGGTGGCGATCAGCTGGGTGCGGTACTTCGCCAGCGCGGCGCTGTTCTGCATCACGTCTTCCTGCTGCTGCAGGTCGATCACCGCGCCCTGCATCAGGTAGCGGCCGTCATCGCTGATGTACAGCAGCTGCCCGCCGGCGATGACCTCGCGGAACCCCGGCAGCGGCGCGGCGCCCACGTAGTCGACCTTGGCCCGCGGGTTGAGCTGGGCCACGGCAGAGCGGGCGCGCTCGTCGGCGGTGGCCCCCTGCCCGGGCTTGAACTGGGGCGCCGGCGTGGCCGCGGCGGCCTCGCCCTTGGCCGGCGGTTGCGGGGCCTGGGCGCAGGCGGACAGGCTGAGGGCACCCAGCAGGGCGGCGGTGATCAGGCGGGGCATCAAGGGCATCCGGATAGGCCGCAGGGCGGCAGGCTGGCAGGAACAGGCGGGGATTCTGGCACAGGCCGGCGGGCAGGCGGCTTAACCGGCCTGCTGCGCGCGCCGGCTCATGCCCGCGGATGGTGGCGGCCGTGCAGCTGTTTCAGGTGCTCGCGCGCCACCAGCGTGTAGATCTGCGTCGTCGACAGCGAACTGTGGCCCAGCAGCAGTTGCAGCGCGCGCAGGTCGGCGCCGCGGTTGAGCAGGTGGGTGGCGAAGCTGTGCCGCAGCCCGTGCGGACTGATGCGGACCGGGTCGATGCCGGCCGCCGCGGCGTAGCGCTTCACCAGACCCCAGAACTGTTGTCGGGATGGGGGTTCGGCGGTGGTACCCAGGAACAGGAACGGCACGCTGCGCTTGCCGGCCAGCGCCGGCCGCGACTGCGCCAGGTAGGTTTCCAGCCAGTGCTGCGATTCCTCGCCCAGCGGCACCAGCCGGTCCTTGCTGCCCTTGCCGGTGACCCGCAGCACGCCCTGCCGCAGGTTGACCGCGGTGGCGGGCAACGTGACCAGTTCGCTGACCCGCAGGCCGGCGGCGTACATCAGTTCCAGCATGGCGCGGTCGCGCAGGCCCAGCGGCGTGGCGGTGTCGGGCGCGGCGAGCAGCGCATCGATCTCGGTTTCCGCCAGCGCCTTGGGCAACGATCGTGGCAGGCGCGGCGGATCGAGCAGCGCGGTGGGATCGTCGCGGCGCTGGCCACGGCGCAGGCGATGAGCGAAGAAGGCGCGCAGGGCCGACAGCAGGCGCGCATTGCTGCGCGGCGAGTAACCCTCGCGCGTGCGCCAGGCCAGGTAGTCGAACAGGGCCGGGCGATCCGCAGCGGCCAGGCCACCCTCGCGTCCGTTGCGCCAGCGGGCGAAGCCCTCCAGGTCGCGCCGGTAGCTGTCCAGCGATGGCCGCGCCAGCCCGCTTTCGGCCCAGATCGCATCCAGGAAGGCGGCGATGTCGGCGGCGTCCGCGTCCGGGACGGGCGGTAGGGCGCTCGCCTGCTGGCGGCGTTCGGCGGGCGTACGGGCAGTCATGCCGCAAGCTTAGGCGATGCACCCGCTGCTTGTGGGAACTAGGGCATGGCCCCGCTGCGTGTGGGAGCGACGTCACTGGCGAAGGGGTACAAGGGCGACCACACGATCCCGGGAATGAAAACAGGCAGCTTTTCCCGGCGTAGGCCGCGAGGGACGGCATCATGCCGTCAAGCAGGCGCCCCCTGATGTCGTTCGTGGTGAGCCTGTCGAACCACGCACTTTGCGCAGGATCGACAGGTCCCGACAGCTCTGCCGTGAAAAGCGTGGTTCGACAGGCTCACCACGAACGGGATCCTTGACCTGCGGCTGGGCCGAGGACTTTGGCCTTCGCGACTCACGTCGCTCCCACAGGTGTCCGGGGGTCCGGGGGTTAGCCGGTATCCTGTCGCGATGACGGATCCCGCTCCCACGCCCGAAAAACCCCGCGCCCTGATCGGCTGGCGCCTGCTGGCGCTGCTCTACGACGTCTGGCCCGTGATCGCACTGTGGATCGCGACGGCAGTCCCGTTCGTGATCATCGACGCCGTCGCCACCGACAACGTCCGCCACAACATCGAACCCTTCAGCCTGATGTGGTGGCTGCTGTGGTCCTGCTGCTGGGGCGTCGCAGGCCTGTACGCCACCTTCAGCTGGCTGCGTGGCGGGCAGACCCTGGGCATGCGGCCGTGGCGGCTGAAGGTGATCGCGCCCGACGGCAGCGCACCGACGCTGGCCGCGCTGTGGCGCCGCTACGCGCTGGCGACCGTGTCAACGCTCGCGGGTGGGCTCGGCTTCTGGTGGGCGTGGCTGGACCGCGAGCGGCTGACCTTCCACGACCGCTACAGCGGCACGCGGATGGTGCGGTTGCCGAAGCGCGCCTGACGGCGCGTCAGCGGCTCCGTCGCCGGAACATCAGCCAGGAAATACCCAGCAGGGCGAACGGCGGGATGGCGTAGGCGAGCCGGTAGTCGAGCCGGAACGCACCGGCCAACCGCACGAACATGGTCTGCAGCACGTAGAAGCCCACGGCGAACACGATGCCGAGGAACAGCCGCTTGCCCATGCCGCCGCTGCGCAGGCTGCCGAAGGCGAACGGGATGGCGGCGAGGCACAGCGCCAGCACGTTGAGCGGGTAGAACCAGCGCGCCCAGTACTGGTCTTCGTAATCGCGCGCGTCCAGGCCGTTGCGCTTGCGGTAGTCGATGTTCTGGCTGAGCTCGTGGGTGGGCATGTTGCGCGCACGCACCAGGCTGGACGACAGCACGGCCGCGTCCAGTTCCGACTCCCAGCGCTCGCCCAGCACCGTGGTCTGCACGGCCGAACGCTCCTTGAAGGTGGTCCGGCGGACGTTCTTCAGCAGCCAGTAGCCGTCCAGGTGTTCGGCGATGGCGGCGTGCGCGATGGACGCCAGGCGCCCGTCGTCGGCCAGTTCGTACATGCGCACGTCGCGCAGCTGCAGCGACACCTTGCCACCGCCCTGGTCCTTCTCTTCGCCACTCTGCGCGTACAGGAAGGTGTTGCCTTCGCGCGCCCACACGCCGGAATAGCGGTCCATTGCGACGTTGCCGGTGCGCGCGGCCATCTTCAGCACGTCGGCCTGGCGCTGGCCCCAGGGGCCCAGCGTCTCGCCGCTGAACATCATCAGCACGGTCAGGATGCCCAGCGCCGCGGCGACCGACACGCTCAGGCGCAGGCGCGACAGGCCCAGCGCACGCAGCGCGGTCAGCTCGGAGCTCGCCGCCAGTTGGCCCAGGCCCATCAGCGAACCGATCACCGCCGCCGTGGGGAACATGGTGTAGGCGCGGCGCGGCACGGTGTACAGCACCCACGCGACCGCGTGGCCGAAGGTGTAGTTGCCGGTGCCCAGGTCGCCGATCTCGCCGGACAGCGCCATCACCACGTCCAGGCCCACCAGCACGGCCCAGGTCAGCAGCACGGTGACCAGGACCACCTGGCCCACGTAGGTGTCATGCAGGCGCGGCAACAGCCTCATGCGTGCCTCCGCGGCCGCGACAGCCGTCCATCACGCAGGTAGAACCATAGGGCTCCCGCCAGCAGCGGCAGGGTCAGCCACCACAGACCGACCAGACCCGGCAGCTTGCCGTCGGCCAGCAGCTGGGTGCCGTTGAACATCAGGCTGATGCCCACCAGGTAGGCCAGGAACCCCAGCATCACCCGTCCATAGCGGGTCTGGCGCGGCGAACTGCGCGACAGCGGCAGGGTCAGCAGGGCGAAGGCCAGCGCCAGCAGTGGCGGAGTCAGGCGGGCGTGGATCTGGGCATTGGCCTGCGGACGGGCGTCGCCCAGCAGTTGGGGCGTCGGCAACAGCGCGGGATCGTCCTTGTCCAGGGTGTCGGCCCGGTCCGGCAGCGCCACTTCGTTGGACTTGTAGCGGATCAGCCGGTAATCCAGGCCCGCGCCATCCGGCCCTTCGACCCGGAATCCATCGTCCAGCCGCAGGTAACGGTTGCGCTCGCCTTCGAAGAACATCTGCCCGGACTTCGCCGTCACCACGTCGATGCGGCCCTCGTCCGCGCGGTGCATGAACACCTTGCTCAGCCCGGTGCCATCCGGCGACAGCGCGCTCACATAGACCACCGCACCGCTGGACAGCACGGTGAACTTGCCGGCATCCAAGCCGGAGACCACCAGGCTGCGGTTGGCGTGTTCCAGCATGTTCTGCGCCGTGCGCAGCGCCCACGGGCCCAGCCACAGCGAGCACAGGCCGACGATGACCACCACCGGCACCACCAGCATCAGCAGTGGCCGCAGCAGGCGGCGCGGACCGATGCCGGCCGCCGTCAGCACCGCCATCTCCGAATCCCGGTACAGCCGCGAAAACGCCAGCAGCAGGCCCAGCATCAGCGCCAGCGGGATGATGTAGGGCATGTAGTTGAGGAACTGCAGGCCCAGCTGGGACAGCAACAGCCGCGCCGGTACCTTGCCGTCGGCCACGTCGCCCAGCAGGTCCGCCATCACGCCGCCCACGCTGACCATCAGCAGGATGATCAGGGTGGCCAGGAAGCTCTGGGTGAATTCCCGGAAGAGGTAGCGGTCCAGCTTCGGCATCAGGAGGGCTTGATTTACAATCTCGGGCTTGTGCGCCGCGCCTGCGGCGGCGGTCTCTGCGGTCCGGGATGGCATCCGCCACCTTCATCCGGCCCGCGATTGTACGTAAATGAACCGGGAATCTGATCAATGACGCTGGAATTCACCCTGAACCACGAAGCCCCCGCCCAGGCCGGCGTCGATTGCATCGTGGTAGGCGCCTACGCCGACAAGAGCCTGACCGCCGCCGGCCAGGCCGTGGACGCGGCCAGTGGCGGCAAGCTGTCGGCGCTGGTGCAGCGGGGCGACATCGGCGGCAAGACCGGCAAGACCACCCTGCTGCACGACCTGCCCGGCGTGACCGCGCCGCGCGTGCTGGTGGTGGGCCTGGGCGAGACGGCCAAGTTCGGCGTGGCGCAGTATCTGAAGGCCGTGGGCGACGCCGCCCGCGCGCTCAAGCTCGGCCCGGTCCGCAGCGCGCTGTTCACCCTGTCCGACGTGCCGGTCAAGGACCGCGACGCGGCATGGAAGATCCGCCAGGCGGTGATCGCTGCCGACCACGCCTGCTACCGTTACACCGCCACGCTGGGCAAGAAGAAGAACGACGATCCGGGCCTGACGCAGTTCGCCATCACCGGCGACGATGCGGACGCACTGGCGCAGGGCATCGCCATCGCCGCCGGCGTGCAGGTCACCCGCGAACTGGGCAACCTGCCGCCGAACATCTGCACGCCGGCCTACCTGGCCGAACAGGCGCAACAGTACGCTGCGGAGAACGGCGCGGAAGCCGAGATCCTCGACGAAGCGCAGATGGAAGCGCTGGGCATGGGCTCGCTGCTGGCGGTCGCCCGCGGCTCGGTCAACCGCCCGCACCTGATCGTGCTGAAGTGGAACGGCGCAAGCGATGCCGACGCCAAGCCCTACGTGCTGGTCGGCAAGGGCATCACCTTCGACACCGGCGGCGTCAACCTGAAGACCCAGGGCGGCATCGAGGAAATGAAGTACGACATGCTGGGCGCCGGCAGCGTCCTCGGCACCTTCGTGGCCGCCGTGAAGATGAAGCTGCCGCTGAACCTGGTGGTGATCGTGCCGGCGGTGGAAAACGCCATCGACGGCAACGCCTATCGCCCGTCCGACGTCATCACCAGCATGTCCGGCAAGACCATCGAAGTCGGCAACACCGATGCCGAAGGCCGCCTGATCCTCTGCGACGCGCTGACCTACGCCGAGCGCTTCAAGCCGGCCGCCCTGGTCGACGTGGCCACGCTGACCGGCGCCTGCATCGTGGCGCTGGGCCGCTACGCCAGCGGCCTGATGAGCAAGCACGACGACCTGAGCAACGAACTGCTGGGCGCCGGCGAGACCGTCTTCGACCGCGCCTGGCGCCTGCCGCTGTGGGACGAGTACCAGACCCAGCTCGAATCCAGCTTCGCCGACGTCTACAACATCGGCGGCCGCTGGGCCGGCGCAATCACCGCCGGCTGCTTCCTGGCCCGCTTCACCGAAGGCCAGCGCTGGGCGCACCTGGACATCGCCGGCGTGGCCAACGACGAAGGCAAGCGCGGCATGGCCACCGGTCGCCCGGTCGGCCTGCTGAGCCAGTGGTTGCTGGACCGCGCGGGATGAGGCGGAACGCGGGAACGGGGAGCCGGGAAAGGGGAATGAGGGTTTCCCGTGACCCGATCGTCTCCGCCACGATCCATCGTCATTCCCTGTTCCCCGTTCCCGGTTCCCTGCACCCATGCGCGCCGACTTCTACCTGATCGCCAAGCCGCGCTTCCTCGAGGAGCCGCTCAAGCTGGTCTGCGAGCTGACCCGCAAGGCCTACGACAGCAACCAGTGGACGCTGATCCTGGCGCGTGATGCCGCGCAGGCGGAGGAACTGGACGAGTTGCTGTGGGAGTTCGATCCGGACGCCTACATCCCGCACCAGATCGCCGGTGACGAAGAGGACGAGCTGACGCCCGTGCTGATCGCCACGCCCGAGGTCGACGTCCCGGCGCGCGCGCTGGTGATCAACCTGCGCGACGACGCCTTCGCCGGCGCCTGCGAGCGCGTACTGGAAGTCGTACCCGCCGACCCGTCCGCGCGCGAGCCGCTGCGCGAACGCTGGAAGCAGTACAAGGCGCGTGGCTTTGACGTGAACAAGCACGACATGTAACACCCGTCATTCCAGCGCAAGCTGGAATCCATGTTGCCTTTGCCGTTGCCCTGGCGCTTCGCCAAATGGCGGGAAAGCACAAGATCAAGATGGATCCCGGCGTTCGCCGGGATGACGACCTCAGGAATCCCGGAATCCCATGACCGACCTCGCCTCCAGCTACGACCCCAAATCCTTCGAGTCCCGCCTGTACGCGCAGTGGGAAGCCGCCGGCTACTTCAAGCCCCGTGGCGAAGGCCAGCCGTACACCGTGCTGCTGCCGCCGCCCAACGTCACCGGCACGCTGCACATGGGTCATGCGTTCCAGCACACGCTGATGGATGCGCTGGTGCGCTACCACCGCATGCGCGGCTACGACACGCTGTGGCAGATGGGCACCGACCACGCGGGCATCGCGACGGAAATGGTGGTCAGCCGCAACCTGGCGCAGGAAGGCAAGGGCGAGACGCGCGATTCGCTGGGCCGCGACGGATTCATCGCCAAGGTGTGGGAGTGGAAGGCGCAGTCCGGCGACACCATCGAGCGGCAGATGCGCCGCATGGGCACCTCGGGCGACTGGTCGCGCAGCACGTTCACCATGGACGAGCAGGCATCGGCCGCGGTCATCGAAGCCTTCGTGCGCTGGCACGAGCAGGGCCTGATCTATCGCGGCCAGCGCCTGGTCAACTGGGACCCGGTGCTGAAGACCGCGATTTCCGACCTGGAAGTGGAGAACGTCGAGGAAGACGGCTTCCTGTGGTCGATCGAATACCCGCTTGCCGACGGCAGCGGTTCGCTGGTGGTCGCCACGACGCGTCCGGAAACCATGCTCGGCGACACTGCGGTGATGGTGCATCCGGAAGACGAGCGCTACGCGCACCTGATCGGCAAGACGGTGAAGCTGCCGCTGACCGAGCGCGAGATCCCGGTCATCGCCGACGAGTACGTCGACCGCGAGTTCGGCACGGGCGTGGTGAAGGTCACGCCGGCGCACGACTTCAACGACTACCAGGTGGGCCTGCGCCACGACCTGCCACTGATCAACCTGCTGACACCGACCGCGTCGATCAACGAAAACGCGCCGGAAAAGTATCGCGGCCTCGACCGCTACGAAGCACGCAAGGTCGTGCTTGCAGACCTGGAAGACCTCGGCCTGCTGGTCGAGACCAAGCCGCACAAGCTGCAGGTGCCGCGTGGCGACCGCACCGGCCAGGTCATCGAGCCCTATCTGACCGACCAGTGGTTCGTGAAGATGGACGGACTTGCGAAGCGCGGCCTCGAACTCGTCGAGTCCGGCGAGGTGAAGTTCGTCCCGCCGAACTGGATCAATACCTACCGCCACTGGATGGAAAACATCCAGGACTGGTGCATCAGCCGCCAGCTCTGGTGGGGCCACCGCATCCCGGCATGGTTCGACGAGGCGGGCACCTGCTACGTCGGTCGCGACGAGGCCGAGGCACGCGCGAAAGCCGGCCTGTCCGCCGATGTCGTGCTGACCCAGGACAGCGATGTGCTGGAAACCTGGTTCTCCTCGCAGCTGTGGCCGTTCAGCACGATGGGCTGGCCGGATGCGGACGCGATGAAGGCGCGCGGCTTCGACCGCTACCTGCCGTCGTCGGTGCTGGTCACCGGCTTCGACATCATCTTCTTCTGGGTGGCGCGCATGGTCATGGCCACCGACAGCTTCGTCGGCAAGGTGCCGTTCCGCGACGTCTACATGACCGGCCTGATCCGCGACAAGGACGGCCAGAAGATGTCCAAGTCGAAGGGCAACGTGCTGGACCCGCTCGACATCATCGACGGCATCTCGCTGGAAGACCTGGTGGCCAAGCGCACCGGCGGTCTGATGCAGCCGAAGATGGCCGAGAAGATCGAGAAGGCCACGCGCAAGGAATTCCCCGACGGCATCGTGCCGCACGGCGCCGACGCCCTGCGCTTCACCATCGCCGCGCTGGCGACGCACGGCCGCGACATCAAGTTCGACATGGGCCGCGCCGAGGGCTACAAGAATTTCTGCAACAAGCTGTGGAACGCCACCCGCTTCGTGCTGATGAATACCGACGGATTCTCCCTTCCCCCGCTTGCGGGGGAAGGTGCCCGAAGGGCGGATGGGGGCAACGCGATACCGACTCCGGTCACGGACGCCGAAAAGTGGATCCTGTCCCGCCTGGCCAAGGTCACCGCCGAGGTCGAGACGCAGTTCGCCGCCTACCGCTTCGACCTGCTGGCGCAGGCGCTGTACGAGTTCGCCTGGAACGAGTTCTGCGACTGGTTCGTCGAACTCGCCAAGCCTGCCCTGAGCAAGGTCGAAGGGCCGGCACTCAATGGCAGCGACACCGCGGCCGCCGACAGCACGCGCCACACCCTGCTGTACGTGCTGGAAGCGCTGCTGCGCCTGCTGCATCCGCTCACCCCGTTCGTCACCGAGGAACTGTGGCAGCAGGTCGCACCGAAACTCGGCATCGACGGCGGCACGGTCTCGCTGCGCCCCTACCCGACCGCCACCGAGTTCGCCGGCCAGGACTACGCGCAGGCCGATGCCGACGTGGAGTGGCTGAAGACGATGGTCTCCACGCTGCGCCGCGTGCGCAGCGAGCTCAACGTCTCGCCGGGCAAGACCATCCGCCTGCTGCTGCAGGATGGCCACGACAACGACCGCGCCCGCATCGCGCGCTTCGCGCCGTCGCTGTCGTTCCTGCTGAAGCTGGACGACATCGCGTGGCTCGACACCGCTGCCGATGCGCCCGCCTCCGCCGCGGCCATGGTGGGCGAACTGAAACTGCTGGTACCGCTGGAAGGCCTGGTCGACCTGGACGCCGAACGCGCCCGCCTGGACAAGGAAATCGCCCGCGTCGCCGGCGAGAAGGACAAGAGCGAAGCCAAGCTGGCCAAGTTCACCGACAAAGTCCCGCCGGCCGTGGTCGAGCAGGAGCGCCAGCGCCTGGTCGACTGGAGCCACCAGCTCACAGCCCTGCACGGGCAGCGCGCGAAGCTCTGAGCAGGCTGGACACCCGCGTTCCGCCTCCGCTGGTGATGGTGCTGTGTGGCGCCGTCGCCTGGGTGGTCGCGTACGCATTGCCTGCGGGGATCATCGCCCTGCCGCCATCGCTGCGCGTGATGCTGGTCGCGTCGCTCGCAGCACTCGGCCTGCTGTTCAACCTGTCGCCGAAGCTTGCTTTCGGCCGGGCCGGCACGACGGTGAACCCGCTTAGCCCGGCATCGTCTCGAGTACTGGTAATCACCGGACTGCATCGCCTCTCGCGCAATCCGATGTACCTGGGGCACGCGCTGTTGCTGGTCGCGTGGGCCTGCTGGCTGCAACATCCCGCCGCGCTGATTGGTGCGCCGTTGTACATGGCTTACGTCACCCGATACCAGATCCTGCCGGAAGAGCGCGCGCTTTCGGCGACGTTCGGAGCCGCTTACGAGGCATATCAGGCCCGCGTCCGACGCTGGCTTTGATGCACGGAGACCCGCGCTGCGTCACCGACCATTACCGTCATCCCAGCGCACGCTGGGATCCACGTTGACGTTGCCGTTGTCTCTTCAGCGCAGCCGGAATCAGAATGGATTCCCGCGTTCGCGGGAATGACGGAGAAGACGCCGGGCTGATGGCTCTTCCCCGTCATCCCGGCGAAAGCCGGGACCCAGCGACGTTGCTGCTGCAAAGCCAAGATGTTGGGCTGCTTCAAAGCGAAGACACTGGGTCCCGGCGTTCGCCGGGATGACGGCGGGAAGTTCACCGTCGGCGGCAACGCGACGGCGGGCCGGGGCCCGCCCTACAGCGGCGGCATCGTGGTGATGTCGTCGGCGACCAGTTCGATCGCCATCACCAGTGCGTCCTCGCGCCCGTCGCGGGCGGGGTAGTAGCGCGGGCGGCGGCCGATCTCGTTGAAGCCTTCGCTGTGGTACAGCGTGATGGCACCGGGATTGGACGGGCGCACTTCCAGGAAGACGCGCTGCACGCGCAGGTCGCGGGCGATCTTCACCAACGCCCGCAGAAGATACCGACCCAACCCGCGGCCTTGCCGCTCCGGCGCGATGCAGATGTTCAGTACATGCGCCTCGTCGGCGGCGATGCTCAGCAGGCCGTAGCCGATCACCAGCCCGTGCTCGGTCAGCACCCACGACGGGTAGCCGGCCTTCAGGCAGTCCTTGAAGATGCCGCGCGTCCACGGGAACGGGTAGGCGCGCTGTTCGATGGCCATCACCGCGTCGAGATCGCCCTCGCGCATCGGCCGCAGGCTGGACGTGGACACCGGTGAGGCCTCGACGCCCAGCGCGCTCATTCCGAAGCGCTCCGACGCAGCCGCCGCAGACTGGGCCACAGCGCGCGCTTGGCGGCCGGGTTGCCGCGCAATTCGGCCGACGAGGGCCACTGCGCGAACAACTCGGCCGCACCGGGCGCGTTCGGGTTGCAGCCGGACGCACGGATCAGCGCGAAGTGCAGGCGGTCAGGAAGGCGCGCGCCGGACGCACGGGGAGCGGGAGTCGGACGCGCAGCCGGTATGGCCTCGCCGGCCTCCCGTGCGGGCGGACGTGCGCGGGTGGGGACAGCGGGCACCGGAGACGGCGGCGCCTCGCGGTGGACGGCCGGCGCCTCCGCCACCACCGGCGCGCCGGCCTCGGTCGGCCAGTCCGCCGGCAGGTAGACGGCGTGGCCGAGCGCGCGCAACCAGCCCTGCTGCTCGGCCGACCACAGGCGGTCCGCCGCCAGCGTCACGCGGCGGCGTCCTTCTGCCGGCGCATGCGCTGCCACAGCCACAGGCCCGGCCCCGACACCGCGTACACCACGCCCACCGCCAGCAGGGTGCGCGGCAGGTCGATGAAGAGGATCGCCAGCACCAGCGGTACCAGCGCCAGCACCACGAACGGAATGCGGTCGGCCTTCGCCCCGCCCTCGCCCGTGCCCTTGAAACTCCAGAAGCGGATGCGGCTGACCATCAGCAGCGCGGCGACCAGGGTGACCGCCAGCGCCACATAGCGCAGTTCCTCGCCACTCCAGCCCAGTTCGCCGTCGGCGAACGCCCAGACGAAGGACATCATCAGGCCTGCCGCCGCCGGACTGGCCAGGCCGACGAACCAGCGCTTGTCCACCGTGCCCACCTGGGTGTTGAAGCGGGCCAGACGCAATGCCGCGCAGGCGGCGTACAGGAACGCCACCACCCAGCCCACGCGTCCCATCACGGTGCCATCGAACTTCAACGCCGACAGCGACCAGTGGTACATCACCAGCGACGGCGCCAGGCCGAAGCTGACCAGGTCGGCCAGCGAGTCGTACTGCACGCCGAATTCGCTGCTGGTGCCGGTCAGGCGCGCCACCCGCCCGTCGATGCCGTCCATCAGGCCCGCCACGAACACCGCGATGGCCGCATTGACGAACTGGCCGTTGGCCGCGGCGATGATCGCGAAGAACCCCGCGAACAGGCCAGCCGTGGTGAACAGGTTGGGCAACAGGTAGATCCCGCGGGAGCGCGGGGGCGGCTTGATTTCGTTCATGGGTCGCAGTTTAGCCCAGCGCTCCCCCGCCCGGCTTGCCTGCGCGGCCCGGGGGTGCTGCAATCAGGCCTCCCGCGATCCGGAGCTTCCCATGCGCCTCCTGTCCTGCCTGTCCGTGCTGGCGCTCTGCCTGGCGACCGCCACCACCGTGCAGGCCCAGCAGGTCTACCAGTGGAAGGACAAGAACGGGGTCACCCACTACTCCGACAGCCCACCGCCCAACCAGACCGTGCAGAACCGGCGCATCAACCAGTACGGCGCCCCGGCTGCCGAGATGGCGCAGCCGGCCGGCAAGCCGGTCGAGAATGCGCAATGCGCCGGTGCCCGCGCCAACCTGCAGATCCTCGCGTCCAGCAAGGGCCCGGTCCAGCAGGACACGGATGGCGACGGCAAGCCCGATACGGTCCTGGATGACAGCGGCCGCGAGAACCAGCGCAACCTGGCCGAAGCCGCGGTGAAGGCCTACTGCTCCCCCGCGGGCACCTGATTCCATCGGATGCGCGCGTGGGCGGCGATCGTCGCGGGCATTGCGCTGGGCGTCGGCGTCGCCTGGTGGCTGGCGCGCGAATCGCCTGAGACCACCTCACGCAAGCAGGCCCGCGCCGAACAGGCCGCGGCCGCCCAGGCCGACGATGCGCGGCCCTCGCTGTACCGCTGGCGCGACGATGCCGGCGTGCTGCAGATCACCGAGCAGCCACCGAAGGACCGCCGCTACGAACGCATCGATCGCGATACGCCGGCCGGCATCCGCGTGAGCGGCGACGCGGCGACCGACGCGGATTGACCCGCCGCCGCCCCGCCCGCGGCCAAGGCTGGCAAAATAGGCGATTCGCCCTTCCCGGATCCCCCTGCCGATGCGCCTGTCGCAGTTCCACCTCCGCACCACCAAGGAAACACCCGCCGACGCCGAACTGGTCAGCCACCAGCTGATGCTGCGCGCCGGCATGATCCGCAAGCTGGCCGCCGGCCTGTACACCTGGTCGCCGCTCGGTCTGCGCGTGCTGCGCAAGGTGGAAACCGTGGTGCGCGAGGAAATGGACCGCGCCGGCGCGATCGAGATGATCATGCCGACCATCCAGCCGCGCGAGCTGTGGGAAGAGACGGGACGCTGGGAGAAATTCGGCGGGCAGCTGCTGAAGATCACCGACCGCAAGGAACAGCAGTTCTGCTACAGCCCCACCGCCGAGGAGGCCGTCACCGATTTCGCGCGCCAGGAGCTGTCCAGCTACAAGCAGCTGCCGGTCAACTTCTACCAGATCCAGACCAAGTTCCGCGACGAGATCCGCCCGCGCTTCGGCGTGATGCGCGCGCGCGAGTTCGTGATGAAGGACGCCTACTCCTTCCACATCACCGACGAGGACCTGGTGCGCGAGTACCGCAACATGCATGCGGCCTACACGCGCATCTTCACCCGCCTGGGGCTGGACTTCCGCGCGGTGCAGGCCGACAGCGGCGCCATCGGCGGTGACGCCTCGCAGGAATTCCACGTGCTGGCCGACTCGGGCGAGGACGCCATCGCGTTCTCCACCGGTTCCGACTACGCGGCGAATGTCGAAGCCGCGCATGCGGCGGCACCGGGGCCGCGCGCCGCCGCCTCGGAAACGATGAACAAGGTCCCCACGCCCACGCAGAAGACCTGCGAGGACGTGGCCGCGCTGCTCGGCATCCCGCTGCAGCGGACGGTGAAGTCGGTCGCCGTGATGACCGACGCCGGCTTCGTGCTGGCGCTGGTGCGCGGCGACCATGCCGTCAACGAGATCAAGCTGGGCAAGGTCGCCGGCATGGCCGACTACCGGCTGGCGACCGAAGCGGAAATCCTAGCCCACCTGGGCAGCGAGCCCGGCTTCCTGGGCCCGGTCGGTGCGAAGCAGGCGATCCGCGTGGTCGCCGACCGCGACGTGGCGGCGATGGCCGACTTCGTGGTGGGCGCCAACGAGGCCGGCTTCCACCTGGCCGGCGTCAACTGGGGTCGCGACCTTCCCGAACCCGAGACCGTCGCCGACATCCGCAACGTGGTGGCCGGCGACAAGGCGGCCGACGGCGGCGAGATCCGCATCGTGCGCGGCATCGAGGTGGGCCACGTGTTCCAGCTCGGCCGCAAGTACAGCGAGGCGATGAAGTTCACCGTGCTGGACGAGACCGGCAAGGCCGCCACCCCGGCGATGGGCTGCTACGGCATCGGCGTGTCGCGCATCGTGGCGGCGGCCATCGAACAGAACCACGACGCCAACGGCATCATCTGGCCGGTGCCGATGGCGCCCTGGGCGGTGGCGGTGTGCATGATCAATCCGAAGAACGATGCGGCGGTGAACGCCGCTGCCGAGCAACTGCTGCAGGAACTGCAGGCCGCGGGCATCGAAGCGGTGCTGGATGATCGCGGACTGCGCCCCGGCGCGATGTTCGCCGACATCGAACTGATCGGCATCCCGCACCGCGTGGTGGTGTCCGAGCGCGGGCTGGCCGCCGGCACGTTCGAGTATCGCGCCCGTCGCGCCACCGACGCCGAAAACATCGGCCGCGACGAACTGCTGGCGCGCCTGCGCGGTTGAAGCCGTGCATCGATGCGCGGACGCCTTCACGCGTTCGCGCATGGCGCGGTTTGTGCCGCGATTAACTCGTCCATTATCATCGGGTCACCGCCAAGGATGGGGTGTCCCTTCCTGACTGGAGATAGTTGATGTCGATCGACCTGCGTAACCTGTCCGCCAAGGAACTTGGCGCCCTGATTGCCAAGGCCAAGGAACAGCAGACCAAGCTGTCCAAGCGCACGCCCATTGCCACGGTCCGCGGCAAGATCACCAAGTTCGCCAAGGCCGAGGGCTACACGCTGGAGGAACTGTTCGGCACGGCCGGCGCGCGTCCCGCGAAGGTCGCAGCCAAGCCCGGCCCCCGCGCGGGCAAGAAACTCGGCAAGGTCGCGCCGAAATATCGCAATCCGGCCAATCCGAAGGAAACCTGGACCGGCCGCGGCAAGCACCCGCGCTGGATGGCGGCATTGATCGCCAAGGGCAAGAAGGCCGAAGACTTCCTGATCAAGAAGAAGTAATCGCGACCGCAGAGCATCGAAAGAAAACGGGAGGCCAGGCCTCCCGTTTTCCGTTTCCGGCGCCCGTAATGCCTCAGAGATTCTTGCGCGAGGAAATCAGCAGGTTGCCGAACAGCAGGCCGGCGACCAGCGCCATCACCACGTTGGTGACCGCCAGCAGCGCGGACTGGCCCACGCCCACGTCCTGCTGCTGCACCAGCGTCAGCAGCCCGCGCAGGCTGGTGCTGCCGGGCACCAGCATCAGGATGCCCGGCACGCGGATCAGCGCGCCCGGCCGGTTGGCCCAGCGCGCGAACGCATTGCCGGCCGCGGTCAGCGTCAGCGCCGAAAGGAAGATGCCGACCGGACTGCCCCAGGTCTGCCCCGCATAGCGCGAGATGCTGTACCCGGCGATGGCCGCGGCCATCACCCAGAAATAGTCGCGCCGGTGCGCCTTGAACAGCACAGCGAACGCATAGGCGGCGAACACCATCGCGCCCCACTCCACCCATTCCGGTTGCGGCCGCGAGGCACGCACGTCCGGATACAGGCCCATCAGCTGCGCCAGCGTCACCGCGATCATGCTGCCGACGGTGAGCTTGAGCACGGTCGCCATCGCGCCGGCGAAACGCGCCACGCCCGACACCAGATGCTGGCTGGTCAGCTCGTTCACCGCATTGGTCAGCGCCATGCCGGGCAACAGCACGATCAGCGAGGCGATGATCACCGTGTTGAGGTTCAGCGGCGCGATGAAATTGGCGATCAGGATCGCCACGAAGCCGGCCACCAGCGCCGAAATCGCATCACTGGCTTCCTTCATCTTCGGCCGCCGCGCGATCAGTTCGCCCAGCACACCGATGATCACGCCGATCAGACCGGCCGTGGCGATGTCCAGCCACGGCAGCCGCCACAGGCCGGCGACGGCGGCCGCCGCCAGGCCCGAGGCGAAGATCTGCATCGCCCGCCAGCGCCAGCTCGGCGTGCGGTCGAGCGCCCGCAGCGCGGTATGGCCCTGGGCGATGCTCATTTCACCGGACGACACCGCATCGGCGATGCGGTCGGCTTCGCTGAGCTTGTGCAGGTCGGTTTCGCCCGGCGCCAGCCGGATCACCCGCGTGCTGTCGCTGGCACCGAGCGGGCGCGACGGATCGCTGAAGCTCAGGATCAGGCCGGTGGGGTTCGACCACGGTTCGCAGTCCAGACCGAGGCGCTGGGACAGGCCCACCACCGTGCCTTCCAGTCGCTGCGCCGTGGTGCCGTAACTGTGCAGGCGCCCGGCAATCTCGCAGACGAAGGCGATGCGCTGGGCATAGGTGGCGGTGGTCAGCATGTCGTCGGGCATCGGCACAGTATCGCCCAAGGCGCCGCACGGTGGCTTCATGCCGGGCCGCTTACACTGGGCGCGGACGACGCGGGCAGGGGGCAAGGTGGGAATCGGCGAAGCCATGGCACTGGGCAGCGCGGCCGCGTGGGCGGTCGGCGTGATCCTGGCGCGTCAGCTTGGCGCGCACCTGCCTCCGCTGACACTCAACCTGCTGAAGAACGGGCTGGTGCTGGCGGTGCTCGCACCGGTCGCGTGGCTGGTCTACGCCGGCGACTGGCCGGCCTTGCCGGCGCGCGACATCGCCGTCGTGCTGGCCAGCGGCGTCATCGGCATCGCCCTGGCGGACACGCTGTATTTCCGTGCGCTCAACGAGCTCGGCGCCGGGCGCATGGGCATCATCGGCAATCTCTACAGCCCGCTGGTGCTGCTGCTGGGATTCGTCTTCCTCGACGAGCGCCTCGGCGGCATGCAATGGCTGGGCTTCGGCCTGGTGGCGATGGGCGTGCTGCTGGTCAGCCGCCCGCCCGGCGAATGGCGCACGCACCCGGAGCACACCGCGCGCGGCGTGCTGCTGGGCCTGCTCGCCATCGCACTGATGGCCGTGGCCATCGTGATGGTGAAGCGCACGCTGGAAACCCAGCCGCTGCTCTGGGTGACCGTGCTGCGGCTGGTGGGTGCGGTCATCGGCCTGCTGCTGGTGGCGACCCTGCCGGCGATGCGCCGGCGCATGCGGTTCGTCGCCGGCGACGTGCCCTGGCACCGGCTGGTGCTGGCGGCGCTGATCGGCCAGGGCCTGTCGATGGTGATGTGGCTGGGCGGCTACAAGTACACCAGCGCCTCGGTGGCCGCGATCCTCAACGAAAGCGCGTCGGTGTTCCTGGTGGTGCTGGCGGCGCTCTGGCTGCGCGAGCCGCTGGGGCGCCGCGCCGGCGTCGGCGTACTCCTCACGTTCAGTGGGATAGCCTGTATGCTCCTCGGCCGAGCGACGCCATGACCCCCACCCTTGCCCGCCCGCAGTACGAAGCCGACCCCGGTGACCCCCAGCGCGTGAAGCTGGCGGGCGACTGGACGCTGGCCAGTGCGTTGACGGTGGCGGACCAGCTGAAGTCGCTTCCCGATGCCGTCAACCGGCTCGACGCCACGGCGATCAACCGCATCGACTCGGCCGGCGTGCTGCAGCTGCTGCGCTTCGCCAAGCGGCGTGGCATGGACCCGGCGGACATCGAATTCCGCCAGGACCACCAGGCGCTGGTCAGCACCATCGAGGACGTGGCCGACGACCGCCCGCCGCGCAAGCGCGACTACGGCTTCCTCGCCGCGTTGTCCCGCCTCGGCTACCGGGTGCACGAGAACAAGCAGGAGATCATCGCCCTGCTCAGCTTCACCGGCGAGAACCTGGTCAAACTGGTGCGCATGGTCAAGGAACCGCGCCGCTTCCGCCCCACCGCCACGGTGGCGCACATGGAAGCGGTGGGCCTGGATGCGGTGCCGCTGGTGATCCTGCTGTCGTACATGGTGGGCGCGGTGATCGCCTTCCTCGGCTCCACCGTGCTGCGCGATTTCGGCGCGGAAATCTATGTGGTGGAACTGGTCAGCATCGCCTTCCTGCGCGAATTCGCGGTGCTGATGACCGCCATCGTGCTCGCCGGCCGCACCGCCTCGGCGTTCACCGCGCAGATCGGCGCGATGAAGAGCCGCGAGGAGATCGACGCGATCCGCACGCTCGGTCTGGACCCGATCGACCTGCTGGTGATCCCCCGCCTGATCGCGCTGCTGGTGATGCTGCCGCTGCTGACCTTCATCTCGATGATGGCCGGCCTGGCCGGCGGCGTCACCGTCGGCGCCTTCGACCTGGGCATTCCGCCGCAGATGTACATCGCGCGCATGCACGACACCATCGAGGTGAAGCATTTCCTGGTGGGCCTGTCGAAGGCGCCGGTATTCGCGCTGGTGATCGGCCTGATCGGCTGCCTGGAAGGCCTGCGCGTGGAAGGTACCGCGCAGTCGGTCGGCGAGCGCACCACCTCCAGCGTGGTGCAGACGATCTCGCTGGTGATCATCATCGACGCGCTGGCCGCGTTGTGGTTCATGCACATGGATTGGTGACGGCGCATGACCGACGAATCCCCCATCATCCAGGTGCGCGGCCTGGTCAACCGCTTCGGCGAGCAGACCGTGCACGAAGCCCTCGACCTGGACGTGCGCCGCGGCGAGATCCTCGGCGTGGTCGGCGGCTCCGGTACCGGCAAGTCGGTGTTGATGCGCTCGATCCTGGGCCTGCGCCAGCCCGACGAAGGGCAGATCACCGTGCTCGGCGAGGATGCCCGCTCGGAGGATCCTGCCGCGCGCCAGCATATCGAGCGCAATACCGGCGTGCTGTTCCAGGATGGCGCGCTGTTCTCGTCGCTGACGGTCGGCGAGAACGTGCAGGTGCCGCTGAAGGAGCATCACCCGGAACTGCCGGACAGCTGGCGCTACGAACTCGCGCTGCTGAAGGTCAAGCTGGCGGGCCTGCCGGCCGATGCGCTCAACAAGCTGCCCTCGCAACTGTCCGGCGGCATGCGCAAGCGCGCCGGCCTGGCGCGTGCGCTGGCGCTGGACCCGCCGCTGCTGTTCCTCGATGAGCCTACGGCGGGCCTGGACCCGATCGGTGCGGCCGCGTTCGACCGGTTGATCAAGACGCTGCAGGAAGCGCTGGGCCTGACGGTCTTCCTGATCACCCACGACCTGGACACGCTGTACGCGATCTGCGACCGCGTGGCCGTACTGGCCGACCAGCGGGTGATCACGGTGGCGCCGCTGCAGGAGGTGGAGCGCTTCGACCATCCCTGGGTGCAGGAATACTTCCACGGTCCCCGTGCGCGCGCCGCGCGCGACGGACAGCAGGCCTCCGGGCCCCTCTTTTCGCAAACGGCGGTCTGATCCATGGAAACACGCGCCAATTACGTGCTCATCGGAGCCTTCACCCTCATCATCGCCGCCGCGCTATTGCTGTTCGGCCTGTGGGCGGCGAAATACTCCTCCGAGCGCACCTGGCAGGAATACCAGGTGGTGTTCCGCGAGGCGGTGACCGGCCTGACCGTCGGCAGCCCGGTGCAGTACAACGGCATCGCGGTCGGTTCGATCACCAAGTTGTCGCTGGCGCCGAACGACCCGCGCCAGGTGATCGCGCGCATCCGCGTAGAGTCGTACACGCCGGTGAAGACCGATACCCGCGCCAAGCTGGCGATCACCAGCCTGACCGGCCCGACCATCATCCAGCTCAGCGGCGGCACCCCTCAGGCGCCGTCGCTGACCAGCGTGGATTCGCGCGAGGCGCCGGTGATCCAGACCGCGCCGTCGGCGCTGCAGAACATCACCGACACTGCCAACCGCATCGTCGAACGCCTCGACCAGGCACTCAGTGACAAGAACGTCGCCAGCATCACCGCCACGCTGGAGAACCTGGAGACGATGAGCAACGCCTTGGCCAGCCGCGAGGATGGAATCGAAGCGTTGATCACCAGTGCGCGCGACGCCGCGCAGAACCTGGACAAGACCCTCACCACCACCAACGGCGCCATCGAGCGGCTGGACAAGAACCTGGTGCAGGAACTGCCGGGCATCCTGGACAAGCTGGAAACCACGCTGGGCAAGCTCGACTCGGCCGCCGGCAACGCGGACGCGATCCTGGGCGAGAACCGCGCCGCCATCAACAGCTTCGCCAGCGACGGCCTGGGCCAGCTGGGCCCCACCCTCACCGAACTGCGCGGCCTGGTGCGCGACCTGCGCCGCGTCAGCGACCGTCTCGAAGGCAATCCCGCGCGCTACCTGCTCGGCCGCGACGCACCCAAGGAGTTCGACCCGAAATGAAGCCGCAGCGCCTCACCTTCGCCCTCCCCTTCCTGCTGGTGCTTGCCGGCTGCTCGATCCTGGGCAGCGAGCAGCGCGACCCGGTCACCATCTACGCGCCGGATGTCAGGGTCGCGCCACAGGCCGGCTGGCCGCAGGTGGACTGGACCTTGATCATTGCCAAGCCGACGGCCGCGCGCGTGATCGACAGCCCCCGCATCAGCGTGCGGCCGATGCCCGGCGAACTGCAGGTCTATCGCGGCGTGTCGTGGGCGCTGCCCGCAACCGACATGCTGCAGGACGCGGTGCAGCGCACGCTGGAGGATTCGGGGCGCATTACTGCCGTGGCCAGCGCGGATGCCGGCATCCTCGGCGAGTACAAACTGGTCATGGACCTGCGTCGTTTCGAGGCCGACTACGCGGGCGGCACGCTCCCCTCAGCCGTGGTCGAAGTGAACGCCAAGCTGGTCAACAACCGCGGCCAGCGCGTCGTCGCGTCGCGCACGTTCCTGCAGCAGAAGCCCGCGAACAGTGTCGACGTCGCGCAGGTGGCGACGGCCTTCGAGGAGGCGCTGGAAGCCGCCACCGCCGATATCGCCGGCTGGGTGCTGGTCTCCGGCAACGGCGACCCGAATGCCGAGCGTTGATCGCTGATCGGTGCTGCAACTCAGCGACGGCGCGCCGGATCGATCCAGCGGAACGTCAGGTTGATGCGCGGCCCCACCGGCTTGGCCGTGCGCGGCAGTGCATGGCGGTAGTGCCGCTGCGTATCGCCCGCCATCACCAGCAGACTGCCGTGCGGCAAGTCGAACGCTGAACGCAGCGCCGGATCCTGCCGGTGCTTGAGCAGGAAGCGGCGCACGCCACCCAGGCTGACGGAGGCGATCACCGGCTGCGAGCCGAGTTCAGGCTCGTCGTCGCTATGCCAGCCCATCGCATCGCGCCCGTCGCGGTACAGGTTCGCCAGCACGCTGTTGAAGGGCACGCCGAGTTCGTCCTGCAGGCGCGAGCGCACGCCGGTCAGCGCCGCCGTCCACGGATGCGGCAGGAAGTCGGCACCCGAATAGCGGTACACCGCCTCCGCATCCCCGATCCAGGCACTCAGTCTGGGCGAATCGACGTGCCGCCCGAAGATCCGGATGCGGTGCACGCTCCACGGCAGCGACGGCCGCAATTGATCAAACAGCGCATCGGCCTCCGCGCCGGGCAGCCACGCGGGCCGATAAACGAGATGCGCGCCCGGCAGCGCCACATCGTGTCCATCCGCAGGGAGCGGCAGGGGTATGGTCATGCCCGCGATGCTCGCGGATTTGCCCCTTCCGGCGCAAACCCCGAAAATGCCGGGAGCCTAACGCCATGCTGGAGCCAAGTCCGATGTCCGATGTCGAACGCGATGTGATGGAGTACGACGTCGTCACCGTCGGCGCGGGGCCGTCTGGCCTGGCCTTCGCCATCCGGCTGAAGCAGCTGAACCCCGGGATCTCGGTCTGCGTGATCGAGAAGGCCAGCACCATCGGCGCCCACATCCTGTCCGGCGCGGTGATCGAGCCGCAGCCGCTCGACGCGCTGCTGCCGGGCTGGCGCGACAATCCGCCGCCCGTGTGCGTACCGGCCGCGGATGACGAGTTCTGGTACTTCAGCAAGGACGGCGGCCGCAAGTTCCCGATCGTGCCGCCCGGCATGCGCAACCACGGCAACTTCATCGTCTCGCTCGGCGCCATGTGCGCCTGGCTGGCGCCGCAGGCCGAAGCGCTGGGCGTGGAGATCTATCCGGGCTTCGCCGCCGCCGAAACGCTGAATGACGACGAGGGCAAGGTCATCGGCGTGCGCATAGGTGACATGGGCATCGCGAAGGACGGCAGCCACAAGCCGGGCTATACGCAGGGTATCGACATCCGCGCCAAGGTCACCGTACTGGCCGAGGGCGCGCGCGGCCACCTGACCAAGCGGCTGGTGAAGCGCTTCGCGCTGGACAAGGACAGCGACCCGCAGGCCTATTCCATCGGCATCAAGGAACTGTGGCAGGTGCCGGAAGGCCGCGTCACGCCCGGCAAGATTGTGCACACGCTCGGCTGGCCGGCCAGCAACGACATCTACGGCGGCAGCTTCCTGTATCACCTGGAGAACAACCAGATCGCGCTGGGCTACGTCAGCGGACTGGATTACAAGGACCCGGAATACAAACCGTGGGAGGCCTTCCAGCAATGGAAGAACCACCCGCTGATCAAACCGCTGCTCGAAGGCGGCAGCATCCTGTCCGCCGGCGCTCGCGCCATCGTCACCGGTGGCTGGCAGTCGCTGCCGAAGGTCGAGATGCCGGGCGCCCTGCTGATCGGCGACACTGCCGGCCTGCTCAATGTGCCGAAGATCAAGGGCACGCACCAGGCAATCCGCAGCGGCATGCTGGCCGCAGAGCACCTGGTCGCCTCGCAGCTCGCGCCGGAAGGCTTCGACGCCAAGCTGCGCGCTTCCGACGCGATGGCGGAGCTGAAGTCGGTGCGCAACATCAAGCCGGGTTTCAAGAAGGGCCTGTGGTTCGGCATGGCCAACGCTGCGTGGGAAACCCTCACCGGCGGCCTGTCGCCGTGGACGCTGGAGGTGAAGCCGGACTGGTCCTCACTCGACAAGGTCGGTGAGCACGAGGAACCCAAGCGCGACTACGTGGACCGCACCCTCGCCCCGCGCGACCGCCTGCAAGGCGTCTACTACGCCGCCACCGAACACGACGAAGACCAGCCCGTGCACCTGCGCGTGCACGACACCTCCGTCTGCGTTACCCGCTGCGCCGCCGAATACGACAACCCCTGCACCCGCTTCTGCCCGGCCGGTGTCTACGAGATCGTCGACGACGGCGATGGCAAACGCCTGCAGATCAACGCCGCCAACTGCGTCCACTGCAAGACCTGCGATATCAAGGACCCCTACCAGATCATCGACTGGGTGACGCCGGAAGGCGGGGCGGGGCCGAATTACCAGAAACTGTAGGAATTCCGTGGCAACGTCCCTGTCCCGTCGCGTTCGCACCGCGCTGTTCTATGCCCTGCGGACCGCCTTCCGCCTGACACCGATGCCGCAAGGCACCCGCGACAGGCTGCGCGAACGATTCCTCGACACGAAAGGCCACTGGGTGCCGGAAGGGCCGAAGGGCCAGGCGCCAATGGGAGAACTGCCACGCAGGCCTTATGTGCGTTCCGATGAACGCGCGATCGGCTACGTGCCCTACGAGAAGGGCGAACTTCCGGATCCGCTTCCCGCTACGCTCGTGGCTTTCTATCTGCCGCAGTTCCACACCATCCCCGAAAACGACGAATGGTGGGGCAAGGGCTTCACCGAGTGGCGCAACGTCACCCGCGCCCTGCCGCAGTTCGAAGGCCACTACCAACCCAAGCTACCCGGTGATCTCGGCTTCTATGACCTGCGCAACGTCGAGGTCATGCACGAGCAGGCACGCCTCGCCCGCGAGTACGGCATCAGCGCCTTCTGCTTCTACTTCTACTGGTTCGGCGGCAAGACCCTGCTGGAAACCCCGCTACGCAACTGGCTCAATGACAAGACCATCGATCTGAAGTTCTGCCTTTGCTGGGCAAACGAGAAATGGACCCGCACGTGGGATGGGCGTGGTGACGAGATACTGATCGACCAGAAGCACTCGCCTGAGGACGACATCGCGTTCATCGAGTATGTGGCGGAGTACATGCGGGACCCTCGTTATCTGCGAGTGGATGGGAAGCCGGTATTGCTTGTGTATCGCCCTGGACTGCTACCTAATGTGGCCGCCACGATGCTGCAATGGCGTGAGTGGTGCATTGAGAACGGCATCGGCCACGTCCACCTGGTGTATGTCCAGTCATTCGACCGAGCGCCACCCGAGGAGCTTGGATTCGATGCGGCCACACAGTTTCCGCCAAATTTCTTCAACTCTCCCGATATCTCCGGTCGTCAATATCTGATCAACCCTGACTACCGGGGAAGCGTGCTGGAATGGCATGGCCTGCAGAAGGCAGCCAATGAAGCGGTGGGAGAAAACATCTATCGCTGCGTTTCACCCGGGTGGGATAACGAGGCACGCAGACCGGGCCGAGGACGCGCGTTCATCCACGCAACGCCCACTACTTACCAAAGATGGCTTGAGCTCGCGATCCGATGCAGCGTCACCACTAGTAGCGCATCGCCGATTACGTTCATAAACGCTTGGAATGAGTGGGCTGAAGGGGCGTTCCTTGAACCCAGCGCGCGACACGGTTATGCGCTGCTCTCCGCCACGCGCAATGCATTGTTTGGCGTCACACGGGACGAACGAGGATGGGCGCACACCGTTGTCCATGCCTGGCACCTGGACATCCTTGAACAGATGCTTCCGCAGCTGCGTGTCGTCGCCTCTTTAATGGACATCACTTTCACCACCACAGCAGATAAAGCCGAAGCGGTGAAACGACTGGCCAGCTCATTACCATGCACGAACAGAATTGAAATTTTCGAGAATCGTGGCCGCGACATCTTGCCCTTCATTGCGGTGGCCAATCGACTGGCGCATGAAGGCATACGCTGGGTACTAAAGCTACACACAAAAAAATCGCCTCACTTGGCGAGCGGCGACACATGGCGCCACGAACTCCTACTCAGCATCGTCCCCCAAGACATCACGGGACTTCTTGAAAAGTTGAGATTCGACGAAAGTACGGGCATCGTCGCACCCACTGGACATCTACTACCTGTCGCCGACTACGTCGGAGCAAATAGTCACTGGTTGAAGCGAATCGGGGAGGGATCTCGCATTAACTACGAGGATTCAACCGCGCTCTTTCCTGCCGGGTCGATGTATTGGTGCCGGCTGAGCGCCATCAGCGACTTGCTGGAGACAGATCTTTTCGCAAGCGATTTCGAGCAAGAAGAAGGCCAAATCGATGGCACCTTGGCTCACGCATTGGAGCGGGTTGTAGGAATTCAGGCGGACTCCGCGGGATTCGCGGTTCTGTCCATTGCCCAGTTCATGCACGGCCGCGACGACGGGACCGCTTTCCACTATCCCTACGCCGCCAAAGCTTCTGGCAAGATCACCTAGACCCGCTCGCTCGACCGGTTGGCGCTGACTCGTGGTCTGCCACAGGTGATCCGGACCGACAACGGCAAGGAGTTTTGCGGCAAGACGATGGTGGCGTGGGCTCACGAGCGCGGTGCGCAGTTGCAGCTTCATCCAGCCGGGCAAGCCGAACCAGAACGCCTACATCGAGAGCTTCAACGGCCGCTTGCGCGACGAATGCCTCAACGAGCACCGGTCCCCGACGCTACTGCACGCTCGCTCCGAGAGCGAGACCTGGCGACGGGAGTACGTACGAGGAGCGACCGAAGAAGACCTTAGGCGGCCTGATCCCCCGGCCGCCTACGCCCAACAGCTGGCGGCCAAAGCCGCTACGGTGGAATGCGGACTCTAAAGAGCCGCGCTACTGAAGGGGGACGTCGCCTCTCTCTCACTTGGTAGAAGTACCAGAAAAAAGCCCTGCGTCACAAACGCAGGGCTTGTCTTGTCACTCGCCTTTGATGCGCGAGCTAGTTCGAGCCAGGCACCAATTCAAACTCGGATTCGAAGCCGGTACCGACTGCACCTACTGCCATTGACGCCTGCAACAAGAAGGTCTGGTAGGACGTCTGTCCAGAAAGGACATGGACATCAGTACGACCAGAACTGCTCCCCTTGTCGAGGGCATAGATATCCTGGATACCGTCTCGGTCATAGTCGCCGATCTTGAAGTCCCAACGATTGTCGGTACCCGTTGATCCAAGGGCCGTGGCGATATTGCGAAGATATGACTGGTACTGAGTCGCGCCATTGAGAATATGGACTTCTGTTCGACCGCCAGCACCATTCTTGCCTATCAGAAAAATGTCAGGCACAGCATCGCCATTGAAATCACCCACATCAACAACCCATTCGGTGCCCGTAGGCAATGTACCGGTGATGGTCGTGCGCGCGAGCAGTTCCGTCTGGAACGAAGTCGCTCCACTCAGGATGTATACGGAAACCCTGCCGCCGACACCTGCCTTGTCGATGAGGTAGAGATCAGGCTTGCTATCCCCGTTGTAATCCGCCAACCGGGAAATCCAGCGATTGTTGGAGCCGATGGCACCGTAGGGCGTCGCCGCATGCAGAGAGAACGAGCTGTACGACGGACCACTCAGCACATGGACTTCGGTTTTGTTGCTGGCGGTACCTGACTTCATCACGAAATAAAGATCGGAGACGCCGTCGCCGTTGTAATCGCCGAGCAGGTAATTGGCAGCCTTATCAGCCGTACCCATTGCTAAGCCCGTAGCGATATGACTCGAGAAGGTTTGGAAGACGCTGGAGGCTGTCAATGTGTGCAGCTCGACGCGACTGCTACCGCCACGCTTTGCAATGTAGACCAGGTTCATCGGGTTGCCGAACGGAACCACAGTCCCACGAAAGCCTGCCACCACAGGAATCACTTGGTTCAGGCTGCGCGCATTGTCCTCACTGTTCGCTACACCACAAGTAAGGTTGCCTGCAGCGCCACACGTGCTTTTGAGTGGCGTAGAGAAAATTCGGTGAGCGATCTGACCCGTATCACCATACGCCATCACCGTGTAGAAGTTGCCCGCCGCCGACGCTGTCTTGTATCCGAAAGAATACGGAAAGCGACCGTACTGTAGAGCACCTCCCGTGGTCGTGGAGTTGGAGCGGTCATGCGCCGAGCCCATCAGGTGCGCAGCTTCGTGCACCAGCGTTTCGTCGGCGCAGTAGTACGTCTTGCCATCGGTGCCGGTGTCATAGCCGTCACTGATAACGGCATAACCCCAAGCCGCATCGGCCGAGGTAATCGCCGTCTGGTTCGCACCGTTCAACCAGGCGATGCCGCAACCTTCGTTCTCTGGCGTGTTGAACTTGCGCACCAGTACCGCGATGTCCGCACCGTACTGATCACGCGCGGTACGCAGCGGCGCGAGACTGGCGGGAACGGTGACGGGAGAGTTGCCCGTGCTGCCGGTCAGTTCCTGCAGCGCCGTCTGATTGGTATTGGTATTGGTGTAGCTGACCTGCAGCGCGTGGACGATGCGCAGGTAGCCGTTGACGTCGCTGTTGGCGAAAGCCTGGTTGCCGATCTGCACCAGGAAGACCAGGCGCGTGGCGGCACCCGACGCGCCGCCGTTCGCAGCGGCGAACTCCGGGGTGTAGCCGATCGCTACGTCGATCGTGTTCGCAGCGGTCGGCGGTGCAGCCTGCGCAACAGCCGTCGCGCCCTGACTGACTTGCGCGGATTGGCTGACCGCCGCACCCATCGACGAGCGCAACGTGGCGGCCTCGGGAATCATCACGTCCTCATGCCCCTTCGTCGCGGACACTACCTTGGACGGATCGGTCTGGACGGCGAACACGGTACCGTTGCGGGTCTGCAGGCTCAGTGCCGGCTTGCCGTTGGCCTGGGGAATTGAACCGAACACCGCCTTCTCGCCGAAGGTGATGATGGCTTCCTGCATCGGGTCGCCGCCGACCACACGGCCGATCCAGGTCCAGTTGCCGTCGATCTCTTCAGCATGGCGCTCATAGCGCAGCTTGACCTGGCTACCGTCCGGCGACGGCACCGTCATTTCACCGGTCGCGACCGCCTTGAAGGCGTGCGCCTCGCTGATGGCGGTCGGGAACCACGTGTAAGCGCCTTCCTGCTTCGCAGGCGTCGCCTTGTTCGGGAATGAAAGCAGCGCGCCGCGATCGGGCGCATTCGCGATGGACGCCCCGATCGCGCGGGCCAACGGGAGCGACGTCGGCAGGCTGCCGGTCGCCTTGCTAGCGGCCACGCCGCGCATCCCTGCCATGCCCGATTCGGGGCTTTCTCCACTGCACCCGGCCAAAACCATCATCAAGGCGCAAGCGCCGACCCGGAGTTTCATACGTACGCCTCTGAGAAAAACGGATAGAGCCCCTGAACTAACACTATAGCCCAGCCGCTGGACCACAAATAGCCAACAGGTTCCCTTCTCCGCGTTATCGGCCGAAAAACGTACAGCTGAAAGTCAGACGTGCAGCGTGGCTCAAACCAACCGGACTTCGGTCACGACTTGGTGTGGTCAGACGGTCTTGAAGGGGACGCCCGTCTTGGTCGCCAGCTCCGCTTCGGTCACGCCCTCGGCCATTTCCACGAGCGCCAGCCCTTCGGGTGTGACATCGAAGACCGCCAGGTCCGTGATGATCCGGTCCACGACGCCCACGCCGGTCAGCGGCAGGTCGCACTGCGGCAGGATCTTGTGGCTGCCGTCCTTCGCCACGTGCTCCATCAGCACCACGATGCGCTTGACGCCGGCCACCAGGTCCATGGCGCCGCCCATGCCCTTGACCATCTTGCCGGGCACCATCCAGTTGGCCAGGTCGCCCTTGTCGGTGACCTGCATGGCGCCCAGGACGGCCAGGTCGATGTGGCCACCCCGGATCATCGCGAACGAATCGTGGCTGCCGAAATAGCTGGCACCGGCCCGGGCCGTGACGGTCTGCTTGCCGGCGTTGATCAGGTCGGCGTCGACCTCGTCCTCGGCCGGGAACGGCCCGATGCCGAGCAGGCCGTTCTCGGACTGAAGCCACACGTCCATGCCAGCCGGGATGTGGTTGGCGACCAGGGTCGGCAGGCCGATGCCGAGGTTGACGTAGGCACCGTCGGTCAGTTCGCGGGCGGCGCGCTGCGCCATTTCATCGCGGGTCCAGGGCATCACTTGTCTCCTTGGCGGACGGTGCGCTGCTCGATGCGCTTCTCGGGGCTCGGGTTGTGGACGATGCGGTCCACGTAGATGCCCGGCAGGTGGACGTGGTCGGGATCGATTTCGCCCACCTCCACGACCTCCTCGACTTCGGCAATGCACACCTTGCCCGCCATGGCGCAGGCCGGGTTGAAGTTGCGCGCCGTCTTGCGGAACACCAGGTTGCCGGACTTGTCGGCCTTCCACGCCTTGACCAGCGACACGTCGGCGCTGAGCGCCGTTTCCATGACATACCAGTGTTCGCCGAACTGGCGGGTCTCCTTGCCTTCGGCCACCACCGTGCCGTAGCCGGTGCGGGTGAAGAAGGCCGGGATGCCGGCACCGCCGGCGCGCAGGCGTTCGGCCAGCGTGCCCTGCGGGTTGAACTCCAGTTCCAGTTCGCCGGACAGGAACTGCCGCTCGAACTCCTTGTTCTCGCCCACGTAGGACGAAATCATCTTGCTGATCTGGCGGGTCTCCAGCAGCAGACCCAGGCCGAAGCCGTCCACACCGGCATTGTTGGAAATGGCCGTGAGCCCCTTCGCGCCGCTGTCGCGCAGGGCGGCGATCAGCGCTTCCGGAATGCCGCACAGGCCGAAGCCGCCCACGGCGAGTGTCTGGCCGTCGGCCACGACGCCCTGCAGTGCCGCTGCGGCACTGGGATAGAGCTTCTGCTTGCCTCCGGAACCGGGGTTACCCGTCATGGCGCGATCCAATCGATGAGGAAAGTCTGCATTCTACCCAGCGCTCCCGGCCCGACACAGGTACTTTTGGGCAATGGGAGTCCAGCGCAGGACGTGCGCGTACACTTGCCGACGTATGAAGACCCTCGCCCTCGTTACCGCCGTGGCCGCCTCCGGTCATGACGACGACCTCGCGCCCCTGCTGGATGCCTGCGCGGACGCCGGCCTGCACGCCCGAGCAGTGGCCTGGGACGACCCGACGGTGAGCTGGTCCCGCTTCGATTCGGCGCTGCTGCGCTCGCCGTGGGACTACACGGAACGGTTGCCCGAGTTCCTGGCCTGGTGCGAACACGCGGACCGGGTGACACACCTGATGAATCCCCTGAACGTGGTGCGCTGGAACACCGACAAGCACTACCTCGCCGATCTGGCGACCGTGGGCATTCCGGTTGTTCCCACCCGGTTCGTCGAGCCCGATGCCGAGCCGATGGACGCATTGGCTGCCTTCCTGGATGAGTTCGATGCCGGGGAGTTCGTCGTCAAGCCCACGGTCAGCGCCGGCGCCCGCGACACCCAGCGCTACGCCCGCGACCAGCAGTTCGTGGCCGGCAACCACATCGGCCGCCTGCTGGAGCAGGAGCGCAGCGTCATGCTGCAGCCCTACGTGGCCTCGGTCGACCAGCACGGCGAAACCGCGCTGCTCTATTTCAACGGCCGGTTCAGCCACGCCGCCCGCAAGGGTGCGCAACTGCCGCCCGGCGAAGGCGCGCGGCAGGCGCCCATGGCCCTGGGCGATATCGTCGCCACGACCGCCACGCCCGCAGAACAGGCGCTGGCCGAACGGATCCTTACCGCCGCCATGCGGCTGCGCCAGCTCGAAGACCCCCTCGCCTACGCGCGCATCGATCTGCTGACCGGTGCCGATGGCCTGCCGCAGTTGCTCGAACTGGAACTGACCGAGCCCTCGCTGTTCTTCGCCCAAGCCCCCGGCAGCGCCGCCCGTTTCGCGGCCGTGCTGGCGTCCCGGCTGGCGGACGGTACCGTACGGGCTCGCATGGCCACCGCCTGACGGCTAAAATCCGGGTCTGCCCTCGGCCAGCCGCCGCGGCCGGGCCTCACCGTCGCATACAGGAATTCCCGCAGGATGAAGATTCTCGTCGCCTACAAGCGCGTGGTGGACTACAACGTCCGCATCCAGGTCAAGCCGGACGGCTCCGGCGTGGTCACCGACGGCGTCAAGCTGTCCCCCAACCCCTTCGACGAGATCGCGCTGGAAGAAGCCCTGCGCCTGCGCGACAAGGGCATCGCCACCGACGTCGTGGTCGCCACCATCGCCCCCGCCGACGCCCAGGCCCACCTGCGCAACGGCCTGGCCATGGGTGCCAACCGCGCCATCCACGTGGTCACCGACCAAGCCATCCAGCCGCTGACCGCCGCCCGCACCCTGCTGAAGCTGGTCGAGAAGGAGGCGCCCGACCTGGTGATCCTCGGCAAGCAGGCCATCGACGACGACGCCAACCAGACCGGCCAGATGCTGGCCACGCTGTGGGGCCGCCCGCAGGCCACCTTCGCCGGCAAGCTCGACATCGCCGACGGCAAGGCTACGGTGGTGCGCGAAGTCGACGCCGGCCTGGAAACACTGGAAGTTGATCTGCCGGCCGTGGTCACCACCGACCTGCGCCTCAACGAGCCGCGCTTCATCAAGCTGCCGGACATCATGAAGGCCAAGAGCAAGCCGCTGGAGACCCTGCAGCTGGCCGACCTCGGCGTGGACGCCGCCGACACGCACAAGACCACCCACTACGCCCCGCCAGCCAAGCGCAGCAAGGGCGTGATGGTCAAGGACGCGGCCGAACTGGTCGCCGCACTCAAGCAGAAGGGGTTGCTGTAATGGCCAAGGTTCTCGTCATTGCCGAACACCTGGACGGCAAGCTCAACGCCTCCACCGCCAAGACCGTCAGCGCGGCGGCTGCCGTGAACGCCGACGCCATCGACGTGGTCGTGCTGGCCGCCGATCCGGTAGCCGTCGCCACCGAAGCTGCACAGATCGCCGGCGTCGCCAAGGTGCTGACCGTTGCCAACGCCGCCAACGCGAACGCCATCGCCCAGGTGCTGGCCCCGCAGATCGCCCAGCTCGCCACGGGTTACACGCACGTGTTCGCCCCGTCCACCACCTTCGGCAAGGACCTGATGCCCTGCGTGGCCGCCCTGCTCGGCGTCAACCAGGTCTCCGACCTGATGGCCGTGGAAGGCCCGCACACCTTCAAGCGCCCGATCTACGCCGGCAACGCGATCATCACCGTCGAAACCCCGGCCGACCAGACCGTGGTCGCCACCGTGCGCACCGCCTCCTGGCCCGAAGCCGCCAAGGGCGGCAGCGCGGCGGTCGAAGCCACCAGCGTGGACGCCCCCCTGCCGACGCATACCCGCTACCTCGGTCTGGCCGCCGGCAAATCCGACCGCCCCGACCTGCAGAGCGCCAAGCGCGTGGTCTCCGGCGGCCGCGGCGTCGGCTCGGCCGAGAACTTCAAGGTCATCTACGCCCTGGCCGACAAGCTCGGCGCCGCCGTCGGCGCCTCGCGTGCCGCCGTCGATGCCGGCTACGTCCCAAACGAACTGCAGGTCGGCCAGACCGGCAAGATCATCGCCCCCGAGCTGTACGTGGCGGTCGGCATTTCCGGTGCCATCCAGCACCTGACCGGCATCAAGGACGCCGGCACCATCGTGGCGATCAACAAGGACGGCGAAGCGCCGATCTTCGAGATCGCGGATATCGGGCTGGTGGGGGATCTGTTTCAACTACTGCCGGAACTGTCGGAGCAGCTCACTAGCTAGTGGGACGTCACAAACGGTTTCCATCCCCGCTTATATAGTCGTGCTACAGCACAGACGTGCGGGTGCACGGAACATCGGATCATTTGGAGTAGCCAAGCCCCAGAAGCCGCTTGGTTACTTGCTGAACCGTTGGCTCATGGAATCCCCAGGACCCGCTGTTGCCGGCGAGAGGAACGCGCCAAACTCCTCAAGGAACAGTGAGACCTCACATTGCACACCCCTAAAGTTTCGATTTTCCTGCCCACCTTCGCACGCTATCAAGACGGTTTCTTGCAGCGCGCGGTAGACAGTGCTTTGCGTCAAACATGGCGGGAGTTCGAGCTGCTAGTCATCGATGATGGATCCACCGATGGCACAGCGGACTACTTGGCGTCGCAAGCGGCCGCGGACCCGCGCGTCGTACACATTCGCCTCGAGAAGAACACAGGCCTTCCTGCCTATGCGCTGTCGCAGGCGTATCCGCACGCGACAGGCGAGTACTTCGCATGGCTTTTCGATGATTGCGAGCTTGAGCCAGACCATTTGGAGACGCTGGTGGGCCGGCTACGCGAAAGCCCCGCCCTCGGCATGGTGTACGCCCAAGCCCGAGCGCAACTGCAGGGTGACAGGAGCTTCGTGATAGGCGCTCCTCTGGACATCGGGGCCTTGTCGCAGGGCGCCAATTCGATCCCCAATACATGCGTGGTTCTGCCTCGAAGCACGATAGAAAGAATCGGCTGGTACGACCCCCATATCATCCTCAAGCGCCTTTGCGATTGGGACCTTTGGCTCAGGATCGCCTCCGAGTTCGAGATCGGCTACGTCGCCAGGATCCTGGCGACTGAATACGGTGTCGGTTTGCCGGGCTCGTTGGGTAGGCTCAACCGCGAGAATGGTGAGCTAGCCTTGAAGTATGCCCGCTTACCACGCAACCATCGTTTGGCGCCCGAAACCCTAAGCATGGATGACGCCTACCGCATGGACTTCGAGGCGGAGCTTGGCGCAGCCGATGCGGCTGCGCTGCAGACCGCGTTTCTCGAGCACCAGATCGTTACCATGGATATCGTCGGATCGATCAGGACGGCGGGGCAAATGAAGGAACGAGGCCTGTTGGTCGGCGCCATCGATCGTCTGCTCCGGCAGGGGAATGGAACGGGCGAAGGTAAGGTCGACATCCTGTTCGCGGCTATGGTCGGCTATTTCAGAACGCGCATCGAAGACGATGCGGCTTCGATGATTAGAATGGAAGTAGCTGCACGCGATGCACTGCGCGCCGCGGACCAGCGTATGGATGAAATGAATTCCGCGCTCGAGAGGCTCGCCGCGACTCAGGCGGAACGAGATAGTCTTTCCAACCGTCTTTCGGACATCGAGAGCCGCAGAGAGAAGACGTCCCCGGAGCGATTCAATGATGAGCTGGCACGCGAGCTCGCAGAAACCAAGTATTCGCTTTTTATTTTCCGCGACGCCGCAGATCGGCGGCTGGAGATGATCCGGGCCCTTGAAGAGCAGCTGGGGAATCTATCCGGATCGTCTGCGCCGCCAGCCGAAGAAAAAAAGGTACCGGCACCCGGGCCGGGCCGTACGGCAGCGAGACGGCGAAAGGCATAAGAGATGGCGGTCGGCATATTCGGCGAGGATCCGGTTGCTGCGACGCCGACCGAGTCGCCAATGGCGTTCCCCCACGGCCTCAATCTGTTCGTCGACAACGAGGGGCCGACCACGAGCCTTACCGCCAGCGTGCTCGACAGGCTTTGCGGCACCGACATGCTCAATCTCGAGCGGGTGAACGACGCGCATCGGAAAGAATACCTAGCCAAGCCCACCCTGTTTTCGCGTGTATGCGCTCCGGGTTTGCAGTGGTTGCCCAAGTTTCTCTCGCGGCATTCGGCTAGGTACGCCTATTATCTGGACGACAATCTCTGGGAGTACCGGCGCGATAGCGCGCTGGCTAGGTACTACGCGTCGGCTGCCGTGCGTCGTTCCCTAGAAAGCTTCATCCGCGGCTCCGCCGTGACGCTGGTGAATTCGCACCACCTCGCCAACTTCGTTCGCGACAGGATTCCGTCCACCAATATCGTGTGCGTCCCAGCGTCCTTCGACTTCCGAATGATTCCGAGCGATCAAGTCATCAGCGAGCGCTCGGGGCCCCTTCGCGTGGGATATGCCGGCAGCGAGCGCGGCGAAGCATTCAAGGCCGTCGCCACTGCTATCGAGCGCCTTCTCTCGGAGCGACCCGGCGAATTCCAGTTCGAGTTCATCGGTTACTTGCCGGATACGTTGAAAGGAAGGCAAGGGGTGCAGCATTTCGAAGCCGTTCCCGACTATCGAAGTTTCCTGGCGTTAAAACAGAGCAGAAAATGGGAAGTGGGGCTGGCGCCGCTGGAAGATGACCTCTTCTCGCGATGCAAGACGAACAACAAGTTTCGGGAGTACGGCGCACTAGGCATCGTGGGCCTCTACAGTGACGTAGTGCCGTACGCCGACAGCGTGAGTAACGGACGCACCGGCATGCTGGTCGGGCATGGCGCGGATGCTTGGACTTCGGCTCTGGAGTGGGCGCTTGCGCATCGCGCCGCGCTATCGGCCATCGGTGCGGAAGCCCGGAAAGAAGTATGGGCCCGTCACCGCCTCGATGTAGTAGCAGCCCAATGGGCCGCTGCCCTAGCGGATGCGGACCTGCGCGCGGCGCGAACTGCGCGGAGCGGACTTGAGTGGCATCTTCTCGGGCTCTTCGGCCGCCTCGCCGCCCGGTCCCCCTGACGCAGAAATGGGCGGCGATCGTTAACCTCCATCGTTGTCCGGCAGGAAGGCGTACAAAGCTTCGCGCGCCCCCGACGCCGACATATACTCCCGAACGAAAATAGGACTCTGCGAGTCGCGGACGAAGAACCTGACGCGCCAACCGGGCCCTACCTGGACCGGGGCCTTCATCGGGAACTCGACCAGCAGATCCGGATCCAGCTGCTCGATTGGCAGCACCACGTGATCATGGATCTCGTCCTCACGCGTGATGAGTTCCATGCCCAGCGATCCGCTGAGCGTGGGCACGGTGGCGGCGAAGGCCGCCCGCACACTCATCGCTGCTTGGGTCTGCTCTTCCTCCACGGGATACTCGATGAACGTCACCGTCTGTAGATTGGCGCTGATCTCATGAACCGATGTTGCCGACCCCTCACAGATCTCGCTCGCGAACGCAGCCGCTCTCGGACTGATCGGACCTATGGATGCCTGGATCGGCGATCGCCTCAGGTACATGGCGATCAATCGATTGAGGGCGCGGTGCACGATCGCACGGGATCGCGGTGTCCGATGCGGAGAGCGTCCTTCGAGCATCAGCAGCCTGCGTCCAGATTCCTTGAGCGCTTCCACTTGGTTCGCCAAGTGCTCGACGCGCCGTTCCAGAGTTTGCAGCTTGCGTCGGTGCTTGTCCGACAACACGTCGTTCCCCTGGGTGGTCGGCAGCAGGTCGGCGACAATGCCGCGCCAGGCTTCGACCGCCTTTTCCAGGCTCAGTTCGTTGCGCACATGCGCATGCGCGTTAGCCGCGATTTCACGCCTCAGCTCTTTGTCGTGGACAAGGCGCATGATGGCGTCGATCCACGCGTCCTTTTCGTTGTCGACCAGGAAACCCGTACTGCCATCGGAAACGACCGCCATGTAGGGATCGATTCGCGTGTAGACGCCAGCGACGTGGCAGGCGCCGTAGTCGCGGTACTTGGTCGGCAGCTTGGCGCGATTGAAGTCACTGACTTCCAGCGGCGCCAGACCGATATCCCACTGTCGGGTCGCTAACGTCCTCAGAGACTCTCGAGACGACGGACTGAAAGGAATAAACGTTGTCCGCGGAAGCGCTTCGAGTTTGGCCGTACGGGGGCCGAAGAACTCAAATCGTGTCTGCGGCGCGATGCGGGCTACTTCCGCCAAAGCATCCAGCAATGTTTCAAGCGCCTTCGAGTGATCAGCCGACCCGAAAAATCCTATTGTCACCGTATCGCCTTCACGCGATGCGGCATGCGGAACATCGTCCAACTGGGAGAAGTCGAATCCATAATGATGCTGCACCACCCTCGAACCGTAGGCGCGGGACCGCTCAGCGATTCGGGGGGTGGACGCCTTCACCAGATCCGCTGTGGACAGCAATTCCTCCAGTCCACGCAGAATCACCGGATCCTTGTGGTATCGCGCCACGGCACCGATTGAATCCGGGATCACGAAGAAGTCATCGTCCCAGGAAAAGACGACAGGTAAACCGTAGTCCTCTTTCGCCTGTCGCGCAGCAAGGACGGTCGGCGGATCGCTCATACGGCTTATGACCAGCATGTCGGCCCAAGCCAAGTCCTCGGGCGTCACTTCCGCTCCATCCTTCGTCCGCCATTCCAACCTGCCCTCGGACTGCAACCGCTCGAAAGGCAAGGCGATATCGATTACGGTGGTGGCGATTGGCGCGGCGATAACCAATACCTTCCGCCGCGGCTCGATTGCGGATCGCATGAGGTCCAAGTACTTCTTTGAGACGTTCTGCAAACTGTAGCGTTGCTGTACATCCGCCTCTGCGTTGGCAACGATACGCGCGGCCAACGTCCTGTCTTCGATGAGCCGTACCAGCCCTTCACGCCACCCGGCGTGAGAATTGGCCACCAATCCGTTGAATCCATCGATGACGGATCGCCAGTAGGGCGGCGCGTCTGCATAGACCGCTGGAATCCCCAGCGCGGCGTATTCCCGATACTTGTTGTCGGTCTTGGCGTCGTTGGCGGGCGAACGAAGCAATGGGGCTATGCCGACATCCCATTGCCTCGCCAGCACGAATTCGTAGTACTTGCGGATACCCGGTAGCGACGGGAAGTGTGTAACCCGGGAATGGCCGGCCAAGCTTTCGGAGCGGACACCGATGAGCTCCAAGTGAAGGTGGGGAAACTGCGCCAGCAGTTCGGTTAGCACTGGCGAGATATCTTCGATATCGCTGCTATGCAGTAGTGACGCCGCATAGCCGACGGTCACGCGCTCTGTCGAGCGGTCTTTTTCATTCGTACCCGATCGGATTTGGCTGATGCTCTCAAGACTCGCGATCGCCGGAGGCACAACAATATTCGGTTGCGCCGGCAGGATCTTTCTCTTGAGCACGTCCGAAAACGCCCATACCTGGTCCGCAAGTCCACAGATGCTCAGCAAACGCGGCCAAGCGCCCGACTCGCGGTAATGACGGCCGAGGGGCGAGGCCGGATCGAGGCTCTCGAAATCGTCATCGATAGCGTAAATGACAGGGGTCCCCGCCGCCTTCGCAGCTTCGACGAGGCTCAGTGCATTCGGCTGGCATGCGCGCATGACGATCAGCAGGTCACACCGATCGAGTTCGCGTGCGATGGGCTCCGCATCCTCGATCGCATACAAACCGAATTCCAGCTCGCCTTGCGCTGCAAGAAACGACAAAGGCCGTTCGAGCACAAGCTCCACCGACGGAATCATCCCGTCCGCTACCGCAAGAACTCTGAACTTCGCCCCTGTCATGACCTCACCCTTCCATGCTGCAGAATCTTGTCCCGACGGGCATGTACCCCCGCCCCCGCAAACGAGCTACTCAGCGACCTTCGCCGAGCGGCCCGTAGCACACAGCAGAATCTTGTCACCGATACGCTGTGCAACCTGTACGTTGTATTGGCCGGCCGGCACCTCGGCGAGCGCAGCGTTGACCGAGAACGCAGCCGAATCCAACGACGCCTCGCCCAGACGGATGCCGAGACCCGCGCGAGTGCCCATGGCCACTGGCACGAAATATGAGGCGTCTCCGCCAGACTCCAGCTTCAAGTACACCGAAGTGGGCGCAGTCTTGTCGGCGCGATCAAGTGCCCAACCTTCGATAAGCTGCGGCACCGAACGCGACAGCGACAGCTCGGCGCCCTGCGGCACCTCAGCGGTCGCTTCGATGCCACACTCACCACCGCTTTGTACAGGTCCCTGGAGATCCTGCGGCAGTGCCGGGCCAAACTGGCTGGCGGCGGCGACCTGCTGTACCGGCTCCGACGACGCCGGCTCGGTGACAGGAGTGGGCGCACTTTCTGGCGTGGACGCCGTGGGCGCGGCGTTCTGCGTGCACGCGGCAGCCAACGCAGCGGCGGCGATCGTCAGGGCGAGCGTCGAACGGCGAGCGGCGGTCGAACTGAATCCGATATTCATAGCTTAGGTCTCGTTGGAGAGGTAGTGAGGTATCACGGAATCGGCAGGACCGTCTTCGACGATCCTGCCTTTGTTTATCCAGATAATTCTATTGCACAGAGATCTGACCAAATCCAAGTTATGCGACGTGAACACCAGCACTCGCCCCTTGTCCATCAGCTCACGCATACGTTTGGCTGATTTGATCGAGAAGTGCTGATCACCGGCACCAAAAGCCTCGTCGATCAGCAGAATATCCGGATCGATCGAGGTCGCGGTGGAAAACGCAAGCCTGATGAACATGCCGCTGGAGTAGGTCCGCACCGGCTGGTCGAGCGCCCCCTCCAACTCCGAGAATGCGACTATCTCCGGCATCCGTTGATTGATCTGCTCCCAGTCCATGCCTTGCAGCAGCGAGCGGATGCGTACATTCTCGTAGCCGCTTAGCTCCATTTCGAAGCCGGTCGCGAACTCGAACAACGGCGCCACCGTGCCGGTGACTCGCAAGGCCCCTTCGGTCGGCGGGAGGATGCCGGCCAATACGCGCAACAGCGTACTCTTACCGGCCCCGTTGGGGCCGACGATACCGACGCGTTCTCCGTCGCGAATGGTCAGATCGACACCATCGAGCGCGCGCTTGGACGGCACTTCTCCACGTCTGAGCAACTTTCGCGCGATACCCAAGCTGTTCTCAAGCGGGTAGTCGACTACGACCTTTTCAACCCTGATGGCTTCGTTCGTCATAGCGCGTACACCAGACGTGAGTCCAAGCGTCGGCAGAAGGGCATCACTATCAGCGCAAGGACCGCAACATAGGCCACCGCTCCGCTCCACGTAGCGGCCGCAGGCGCGGATCCAGTCAAAAGCGGCTCGCGAACCACTTCAAGCAGATAATAGAACGGGTTGAACTGGTAGACCGCGCCGAGCCCACGCTCCTCAAGCATCTTTGCAGGAAAGATGATCGGCGTGACGAAGAAGATCACGTTCATCAGACTACTGACCGCGTGTGGAAAATCACGCAGATAGGGGGTGATATAGGCGCTGAGAAACGCATGGAAAACCGCCGCTACCATCAGCAGTCCGATGCCCGGCAATGCAAGCGCAAGTCCTGCGACGCTGAAGCTCCCAAAAATTGCGATCACTGCCAAGCAGACCAGAAGCGAAAAAGTCAGCGTGATCGTCTGTGCCAGGACTGATCTGTAGATATATACCTGCTTCGGCAGGTTGAACTGCTTCACATAGCCTGCCGATCCCAGGAAACTCCCACTGGACTCGACGAAACTCGATGTAATGAAGCCCCAAAGCGCGAAACCTACCGTCAGGAAAGGCACGAAAGTGCGCGTATCGAGTTGGAACAGGCGCGCGTAGATCAGGCCCACGCCACCTGCCCAGATAGCGAAGCTCACTACTATCCATGCAGCACCCAGACTGGACCTGGCGAACTTTCCACGCAGATCATTGATTGCCAGATAACCCCAGACTCGCCATAACTTGAGTCCATTGAGGACATCGCGATGAAAAACGCCCGTCTGCCTCATTGGATAACTCCCAGCCCTCCGCTGCCTCCTGCCCTCAAATAGTCTGCACGCGACAGGCGCATGGTTAGCATGCCCGCGCTAGCTCCCGATTCCGCGAACCCCGCAGACCGGTACAAACGGATCGCCCGATCGTTGTTCGCGAAAACCTCGAGGTGGAGTTCGTCCAGATCGAGGTTCTCGAAGGACCAATCCAGCGTCAACAGCATTGCTTCCCTGAATAATCCCTTGCCCCGCAGGTCAGGCGCAGAAAGGAAGCGACCCACCTCCGCACGCCTCGCGCCTGGCTCAAAATTGTAAACGGAGGTCTGGCCGACCGGCATGCCGTCGTGAGTCTCGGCAAAGAACATGCAATCTCTAGTATCGGCCGCGACATAGCGCTGAAACCAAGCTTCATGCGCCTCTGACTGCAAGGGCTCCTGGCTCTTGAACCACCGCAGCGAACGTTGGTCATTCCTCCATGACAGCGTGTACGGCAGATCATGGAAGGTGAGCGCACGCAAGCGGATCAGAGAACCGGTCATGCAGGTGCCCGCCGAGAGCAAAGGATTCATTTTGCGTACTGGGCAATCAGCGCCGCGATACGCTGCACTTCGGCATGAGTCACGCCCATATGCATCGGCAACGAAAGAATCTCCGAGCTCGCCTTCGCCGCGTTAGGGCACGTACCAGCACCGAACTTGTACATGGTGTACTCGGTGTTGTCGCGATAGTGCACACCCGGATAGATTTCGTTCTCGTTGAGAGCGAGCATCAACTCGTCGCGGTTCGATACGCGCACCTGAAACAGATGGGTGGCGCTTTCGATGCCAGGCTGCATGGGAATCAAGCGCACATGGCTCGCGCCAGCCAAGTATTGGCGATACCACTGCGCCAGCTGACGGCGATAGGCGTTGTCCTGATCGAGGTAGCGCAACTGAACCAAGCCGATAGCGGCCATAATCGAGTTGCCGTGAAACTTGTATCCGACGCGCTCTACATCGTACATCCACTTGTACGCGCCCTGCGAGGCAGTGCGCGCATATGTATCTTTATTGATTCCCAGCCAAGATAGCTTGCGAACTTCTTCATCATCCTGCGCATCAGCGAAACAGATCATGCCTGAATCAGCAGTAGGCAGATTCTTTACAGCCTGAAAACTAAAAACGGTCACGTCTGCGTCATGCCCAACCTGACGACCGCCAACGCGCGTGCCGGCCATATGTGCGGCATCCAGTATCAGCGCAATGCCTTTTTCCCTGCAAAGCTTCACCACTTCGGCGTACTTGCCCGTGTTTCCACCCAAGCCGACAAACATCACCGCACGAGTGCGGTCGGTGATCCGCTCACGGATGCTCTGCGGATCCAGGCATAGGGTGTCGTCAACATCTGCAAAAACCGGAGTCAACCCGTTGTAGACAATCGCGTGGTTCGAGGAAACGAACGTCAACGGCGTGGCAATCACTTCGTCGCCCGCCTCCCATCCGAGACGACGCCCCAAGATCTCCAGCGCAAGCTGCAGGCCCACCGTATTGGAGCTCAGGAAATGAGCGTACGGAAGGCTGGTATACGCCTTCCAGTCCTCTTCGAATGCCACTGTCTTGAAACCCAAGCCAGTCCAACCCTTCTCGAGGCACTCGCGTATCTCTGCGAGGCATTCATCAACGCGAAATTTCGGGACAAACAGTTGGATAGCCATTATCTACTCCAAGTTCTGGCATTTAGTTAGAGGATCGCAGCCCCATCCGAGAGACTGACTCCGACCCAAAAAGTGATGTGAAGCGGGATGCTTTTTCTGCCTACTGCCTAAGACATAGCTTACAAGGTTAAAGCCAGAGCACGATACAAGTCCTTTTCCAGATCCTCGACCGCTTCCACTCCAACACTCAATCGGATCAATCCTTCACCAATACCTAGTTTCATGCGGCGCTCCACCGGCACCGACGCATGCGTCATCACTGCCGGATGATTCACAAGGCTTTCCACGCCGCCGAGTGATTCCGCGAGCGTGAACAAGCGAGTGTTCTCGCAGAACTTCCTTGCCGCCTCGAAGCCACCCTTCAGCACGATGGAGATGATCCCGCCGTAGCCCTGCATCTGCCGGGTGGCAAGCGCATGCTGCGGATGCGAAGCAAGCCCCGGATAGATGACCTTCTCGATCGCCGGATGCGTTTCCAGCCACTCCGCCAACGCCATCGCATTCTCGCAATGCGTCTTCATCCGCAGATGCAGGGTCTTCAGGCCGCGCAGCGCGAGGAAGCTGTCGAACGGTCCCTGCACCGCGCCGATCGAGTTCTGCAGGAAGGCCATCTGCTCGGCCAGTTCCGCGTCGTCGCCCACCACCACCATGCCGCCGACCATGTCGGAGTGGCCGTTGAGGTACTTGGTGGCCGAGTGCATCACGATGTCGGCGCCGAGTTGCAGCGGGCGCTGCAGGATCGGGGAGGCGAAGGTGTTGTCGACCACCACGCGCAGGCCGTGCTTGTGTGCGATGTCGCAGATGGCGGCAATGTCGACGATCTTCAGCATGGGGTTGGTGGGCGTTTCCACCCACACCATTCGCGTTTCCGGCGTGATGGCGGACTCGAACGCCGCCAGGTCGGTCAGGTCGACGAAGCTGAAATCCAGCGCGGCGGTGCGCTTGCGCACGCGCTCGAACAGGCGGTAGCTGCCGCCGTACAAGTCGTCCATGGCGATGACATGACTGCCGCTATCCAGCAGTTCCAGCACGGTCGAGGTGGCGGCCATGCCTGAGGCGAAGGCGAAACCCCTGCTGCCGCCTTCCAGCGCGGCGACGCAGCGCTCGTAGGCGAACCGGGTGGGATTGTGGGTGCGGGAATACTCGAAGCCCTGGTGCACGCCCGGGCTGCTCTGCGCGTACGTGGACGTCGCGTAGATCGGCGGCATCACCGCGCCGGTGCTGGGGTCCGGGGACTGACCGCCATGGATGGCCAGCGTGCCCAGGGCAAGGTCGCCGGGCGCCCCGCTGGCGGGGTTGGAAGAGTGCGCCATGTTCATGTTCCTTCAAGCAGCCGGGCATTCTACCAGCCGGGCCTTAACGTGCCGTCCATGCCATGCGATGCCGTCACCCGCGCCGGTGGCGCGGGCGGACGGGCCTACTGTGCGCGGCGTCGCAGATAGTTGAGCAGGTCGATGCGGGTGATCAGGCCGAGGAAGGCGTCCCCGTCGGTGATGATGGCCACTTGGCCCCGGTCGAATACCGGCAGCAAGGCCTCGATGGGCGAGCGCACGTCCAGGCGGTCCAGTTTGCTGACCATGGCGGTGGAAACCGGGTCGCGGAAGCGGGCCTCGTCGCCGTAGACATGCAGCAGTACGTCGCTTTCGTCGACGATGCCGGCCAGCTTGTCGCCTTCCATCACCGGCAACTGTGAGACGTCATACAGCTTCATGCGCTGGTAGGCGGTGGTGAGCAGGTCGGCGGGACTGACCACGACCGTATCGCGCTGGCTGTACGGGCGCAGGATCAGGTCGCGCAGGTCGCCGTTCTGGGGACGCTCGATGAAGCCGTTGTCCAGCATCCAGTAGTCGTTGTACATCTTCGACAGGTACTTGTTGCCGGTGTCGCAGACGAAGACCAGCACCCTCTTCGGTTCGGTCTGCTCGCGGCAGTACTTCAGCGCCGCGGCCAACAGGGTGCCGGTGGACGAGCCGCCCAGGATGCCCTCCTTCGCCAGCAGGTCGCGCGCGGTGTGGAAGCTCTCCGCGTCGCTGATCGCGTAGGCCTTCTTCACCCGGCTGAAATCCGAGATCTGCGGCAGGAAGTCCTCGCCGATGCCCTCGACCAGCCAACTGCCGGATTTGGTGCTCAGCGTGCCTTCGTTGATGTACTGGGTCAGGATCGAGCCGACCGGATCGGCCAGCACCAGCTCGGTCTGTGGCGAATGCTCGGCGAAGCAGCGCGACAGGCCGGTCATGGTGCCGGAGCTGCCGCAGCCGAAGACGATGGCATCCAGCTGGCCGTCCATCTGCCGCAGGATCTCGGGACCGGTGCCGAATTCGTGTGCGGCCGGGTTGTCCGGGTTGCCGAACTGGTTTATGAAATAGGCGCCCGGCGTCTCGCGGGCGATCCGCTCGGCCAGGTCCTGGTAGTACTCGGGATGGCCCTTGGCCACATCGGAGCGGGTCAGGATCACCTCGGCGCCCATCGCCTTCAAGTTGAAGATCTTCTCCCGGCTCATCTTGTCCGGGACCACCAGCATCAGCTTGTAGCCCTTCTGCTGGGCCACCAGCGCCAGGCCGATGCCGGTGTTGCCGGCCGTGCCTTCCACCAGAGTCGCGCCGGGCTTGAGGTCGCCGCGCTTCTCGGCGGCCTCGATCATCGACATGCCGATGCGGTCCTTGATGGACCCGCCGGGGTTGGCGCTTTCGAGTTTCAGGTAGAGGGTGCAGAGCCCGGTGTCGAGGCGCCTGGCCTGGACGATCGGCGTGTCGCCGATCAGCTCGAGTACGGAAGAGTGGATCGCCATGCGGCCGTGCATCCGGTGCGGTACAGGCCGGGATTATCGCATTGGGTGACGCGGACGGCGACGGCCGACGAGGAGGCCGCCGCCGCCCGCGACAAGAAAGTCAGGGGAGGGTCAGTGGGGCTTGGCGTCGTAGATCCGGAGCAATCGCTCCTTGGCGTGCAGCTTTTCGCGCTTCATCTGGCCGAGCAGGGTGTCGTCGATGGGCAGCACGCCGAGTTCGGCGTCGGTGACCTTCTTGTCGAGCTCGCGATGGCGCTGGTACAGCTGCTTGAACTCCGGATCGGCCTTGATGAGTGCATCGATATCGGCCTGCGGTTGACCTTCGAACATGATCGTTACCTCCTTCAGCGGAAACACGAACGCCCCGGCCTTCACAGGCACGGGGCGTTGGCTTGGGAGCGGAGCACCTGGCCGGCGGCGGGTACACGTCCGGTCGGAATGTCCTCCGCAGGCGGCTTGCCGGCGGCGGTCTCCTGCGGGGTCGGTACGGGCGTCATCGGGTCGATTCTCCGGTGAGCCAAGCGGCGGGAGCCACTTGGGTATACGACCCTACTCCTCGACTTCCAGCCCGGCAAGGGCCGAGACAAGCGACTGATTTTCCGGGGAAAACCATCCTTGGCGGGCATTCAGGCAACCGGCCCGAGAACCGCCAGAATTCGTCCAAACCCTTGATTCACATGAGGAAATCAATGCGTGATGACGACTTCCAGCGCGCGCACCTTCGTTCCGGTGCCCTTGCCGGCGCTCTGCAGGCGCGACCGGGGGATGCCCGCCGCCGTCAGCGCATCACGCAGGGCGTCCGCACGGCGCTGGCCGGGCGTCTGCTTGTCGCCATAGCCGTCGATCCTCGCCCGGGCCTTGGGGTTGGCCTGCAGGTAGGCCGCGAGCGCGCTCGCGCTGGCGGCACCGCCGCTCGACAACTTGGCGGAATTGCCGGCGAACACGTCCGCTCCCAGGGTGAACACCTCGCCACGCGTCTCGAACTTCGAGGCGGGCAGCTTGGCGCCGGAGACCAGTTCGGCCTCCTCGCGCGCCAGCTTCAGCTCGCGCTGGCGCGCCGCGCTCAGCCGGTTGGCCTGCTGGCCGGCCACCGTGTCGAGCGTGGTTTCCGCTTCCTGCCGCGCCAGCGCTTCGGCTTCGGCGGCCAGGCGCAGGCGCTCGGTCTCCTCGGCCTGGATCTGCGCCTGCACGCGCAGGCGCTCGGCCTCGCGACGGGCGCTCTCGGCTTCGCGTCGGCTCGCCTCCACCAGCAGCTCGCTGCGGGTGCGATCCAGCCGTTCCGCATCACGACGGGCCGCCTGCGCGCGCGCAGCGGTCTCGGCGATCTCGACGCGACGCTCCGCCACGTACTGCGCGGTCTCGCGCTGGCTGCGGCGTGCCTTGTCGAACGCGGCGATCGCATGCTGGGCCTGCAGCTTCTCGTAGGCCGCCACGTCGGCCAGCACCGGATCCGCCTGCAGCGCAGCCAGGCGCTGGTTCCATTGCACGATGAGCGGGTTGTCGGCGGCACTGGCCGTCAACGACGCCATGGCCAAGACGAGACCCAGAGCGACCGGGAGGATCCGAGGGCAGGACGTACTCATCGGCCACCCTCCGCACCCAACTTCTGCTGCAGGTCAGCGACTTCCGCCTTGCGCTGCGCCACTTCCGCCAAGGCGACCGCCTCCAGGCTGCGTGCGCGGGCCAGATCGGCATCCACCGCTGCCCGCTGCGCGAGATCCAGTGCTTCCTTCTTGTCGCGTGCCGCATGCGCCGCCTGGGCCTGCGCCAGCGCCTGTCGTGCAGCGGCCAGCGGTTCGGGGGCGTACTGGTCGGCGTCGGCCTGGCCGGCACGCTGCACGGCCTGCACCGCCGCTTCCAGTTCCGGTGTCGGCGCACTCTGCGCAAAGGCGGGTGCACCCGACAGGGCCATTGCCGCTACTGCGGCGGCCATCACATGCAGGGGCCGTCGGAAGTGTGAGAAGCTAGCTGTCATTAGGGTGCCGTGTCGTTGAGGGGTGCGCGCGGCCATTGTCGGAAGCCTGTGGCGCCGTTGCAACGTGGCGCCGCGCATCTTGGGGAGCTTTGCACATGGACATCGGCTATTTCCTGAAGCTGATGACCGAGAAGAACGCCTCGGACATGTTTCTCACGACCGGGGCGCCGGTCTACATCAAGATCGAGGGCAAGCTCTACCCGCTGGGCAACACCGGGTTGCCGCCCGGCATGGTCAAGAAGATCGCCTATTCGCTGATGGACGAAGGCCAGGTGCCGGTGTTCGAGCGCGAACTCGAGCTCAACATGGCCATCGCCCTTCAGGATGCCGGCCGCTTCCGCGTCAACGTGTTCAAGCAGCGCGGCGAAGTGGGCATGGTCATCCGCGCCATCCGCAGCGTGATCCCGACCATCGAGGAACTGAACCTGCCGCCGGTGCTGAAGGACATCATCATGACCCCGCGCGGGCTGGTGCTGATCGTCGGCTCCACCGGGTCGGGCAAGTCGACCTCGCTGGCATCGATGATCGACTACCGCAACACCACCAGCACCGGCCACATCCTCACCATCGAGGATCCGATCGAGTACCTGCACAAGCACAAGCAGTCGATCGTCAACCAGCGCGAAGTGGGCCTGGACACCCATGCCTTCCACAATGCGCTGAAGAACGCGATGCGCGAGGCGCCGGACGTCATCCTGATCGGCGAAATCCTCGATGCCACCACGATGGAAGCCGCCATCGCCTTCGCCGAGACCGGCCACCTGTGCCTGGCCACGCTGCACTCGAACAATGCCGACCAGACCATCGAGCGCATCCTCAACTTCTTCCCCGAGAGCGCGCACAAGAACGTGCTGATGAACCTGGCGCTCAACCTGCGTGCAGTGGTGTCGCAGCGCCTGGTGAAGGGCACCGACGGGCGCCGCATGCCGGCCGCCGAAGTGCTGATCAACACGCCGATGATCCGCGACCTGCTGCGCCGCGGGCAGGTGCACGAGATCAAGGCGGCGATGGAGGAATCGCTGGAGGAAGGCATGGAGACCTTCGACCAGTGCCTGTTCCGCATGGTCAAGGAAGGCCAGATCGAGCAGGAGGAAGCGCTGCGCGCGGCCGACTCGCGCGATGGCCTGGCGCTGAAGTTCCGCCTGTCCGAGGGCAGCAAGGGCGAACACGATCCGTACGCGGACTACGACAGCGGCAGCAGTTCGCCGCGCATCACCCACGGCTTCGGCTGAGGGCCGGGCGCGGCATCGCGGGCTGGAACGGGCGGAGGAATCCGCCCGTTTTCATGTCGGCTGCGCCACTCAGGCGTTGGCGTCGGGCTGGTTCTCGGGCCGTGCCAGGTCGAACGCCGGCAGCGCCAGGCAAGCCTGTTCGATGCGCACGATGGTCGGGAACGCCGTCATGTCCACGCCGAACCGGCGCGCATTGAACACCTGCGGCACCAGGCAGCATTCGGCCAGGCCCGGTGTCTGGCCGTGGCAGAAGGCGCCCGTCGCGGCTTCGCCGGCAAGCAAAGCTTCCATCGGCGCGAAGCCTTCGACGATCCAGTGCTTCACCCAGTCGTCGCGCTCGGCCTGCGGCACGTTCCAGGTGCCCTCGAAGTGCTGCAGCACACGCAGGTTGTTGAGGGGATGGATGTCGCAGGCGACCATCAGCGCCAGCGCACGCACGCGGGCGCGGTCGCGGGCCGTCATCGGCAGCAGGCGCGGTGACGGCCAGGCCTCGTCGAGGTATTCCAGGATCGCCAGCGATTGCCGGATCACGCGCGCACCATGCTGCAGCGTGGGCACCATGTGCTGCGGATTCTTGGCGACGTACTCCGGCGCATGCTGCTGTCCGCCGTCGCGGACCAGATGCACGGGCACGGTCTCGTAGGCCAGGCCCTTGAGGTTCAGGCCGATGCGCACGCGGTACGCGGCGCTGGAGCGCCAGTAGGAATACAGCCTGAGTTGCTCAGCCATGCAAGCCGCTCCCCGCGGTTTGCGCCTTCGATTGCCCGGATTCCGCGTCCATGCCTGCCCCTTGCTTCCTGCGGCCACACTGGGCCCGGGCGCGCCTTCAAGGCAAGGGTTGCGGCTCGATCCGTTGCTCGATCGCACCAAAAATGGAACGGCCGTCACGGTCTGTCATTTCGATGCGCACCGTGTCGCCGAAGCTCATGAACGGCGTGGACGGCTTGCCGTCGCGCAGCGTCTCGACCGTGCGCTGCTCGGCGAAGCACGACGCGCCCAGGGAGGTGTCCTCGTTGGCGATGGTGCCTGAGCCGACGATGGTGCCGGCCGACAGCGGCCGCGTCCTGGCCGCGTGCGCGACCAGTTGGGCGAAGTCGAACTGCATGTCCACGCCCGCCTCCGGCGCGCCAAACCACGCGCCGTTGATGTGGGTCACCAGCGGCAGGTGCACCTTGTTGTCACGCCAGGCGTCGTCCAGCTCGTCCGGCGTCACGAACACCGGCGACAGTGCCGAGCGCGGCTTGGACTGCAGGAAGCCGAAGCCCTTGGCCAGCTCGCCCGGGATCAGGTTGCGCAGCGACACGTCGTTGACCAGGCCGATCAGCTGGATGTGGCCGGCGGCCTGCGCAGGCGTCACCGCCATCGGCACGTCATCGGTGATGACCACGATCTCGGCTTCCAGGTCGATGCCGTACTCCTCACTGACCACCTTCACCGGATCGCGCGGCCCGTAGAACGCGGCGCTGGTGGCCTGGTACATCAGCGGATCGGTGTAGAAACTCTCCGGCACTTCGGCCCCGCGTGCGCGGCGCACGCGCTCCACGTGCGGCAGATAGGCACTGCCGTCGACGAACTCGTAGGCGCGCGGCAGCGGTGCGGCGAGCGCCTGCATGTCGAGGTCGAATGCACCGTCGGCATCGCCGGCATTCAACGATTCGTACAGCGCGTTGAGGCGCGGCGCGGTGTTGCTCCAGTCCTCCAGCGCGCGCTGCAGCGTCGGCGCGATACCGGTGGCGCGCACGCCACGGGCCAGATCACGCGACACCACGATCAACGTGCCGTCGCGACCACCTTCCTTCAGGGAACCCAGCTTCATCGGAACTCCAGATGCCGGCGCCCACGCGCCATGGTTTCAATTGTAATCAAATCGTCGGCGCGATCAGCCCACCGTCGCATCGCCCTGGAACCCATCCCGCCGGAACGTCAGCACCAGCGTATCGCGGTGGCCATGTCCGTCCAGCGGCTGGATGGGGGTGGACTCGTGGATCACCCGCTCGTCATCCAGGAACAGCAGCGACCACGGCGCCTCCAGCGTAAAGCGTTGGCCATCCGGTCCGGCCGCCGCGAACACCCGCGTTTCGCCGCCCTTGATGCCCGCGCGGCCCAGCAGCAACACGGCGACGAAATCCACGCCATCGCGGTGCGCGCCTTCCGGCGTCGGCCGACCGATGCCGTCGGTGGTATCGATGCGGAACTGGTGCGCCTCGACGTACCAGGCCCGTTCGCCCTTCAGCACGGAGCACCAGCGCCCGAGTCCCTGCAGCAGGTGCCGCCACGCTGGGGCGCCGGCCACGCCGGCTTCGATCGGCTCGAACCAGCGCTGCATGCCGCCGTGCAGGGCGTTGTAGTCCAGCGACTGCCAGTGCGCGCGGTGCGGCGCCTGCTGCACGTGATCGGCCTCGACCACGAAGCAGGAATGCCGGCGTCGCCGGTAGCGTCCGCCGTCCTTCAGATAGCCGTCCACGTCCAGCCGGTCCCAACTCGGCAACAGGGCATCCAGCGCTTCGAGTTCCACCTCCACCGCCTCGGCCATGGCGCGCGGCTCGAGGACGACATAGCCCCGCTCCTGCATGCGGCGCAGCGCATCATCCGGGGGACAGAACGGCGGTTGGAACATTGCGACCATACAAACCCCTCAACGCAAAAACCCGCCAGAGGCGGGCTTTTGCGGATGTCCAATGGACCTCGAGTTGGCAGCCCCGGATGGATTCGAACCACCGAATGCCTGAGTCAGAGTCAGGTGCCTTACCGCTTGGCGACGGGGCTGTGTAACCAGTGACGCGTAGTGTAGCGCGTCTGTTAGCGCTTGGAGAACTGCGTGGCGCGACGCGCCTTGTGCAGACCGACCTTCTTGCGCTCGACCTCACGGGCATCGCGGGTCACGAAGCCGGCCTTGCGCAGTTCCGGCTTCAGCGTTTCATCGTATTCCACCAGCGCGCGGGCGATGCCCAGGCGGATGGCGCCGGCCTGGCCGGTGATGCCGCCACCGGTGGTGGTCACGGTGATGTCGAAGGTCTCGGTGTTCTTGGTCAGCTCCAGCGGCTGGCGCACGATCATGCGGCCGGTTTCGCGGCCGAAGAACTCGTCCAGCGGACGACCATTGACCGTGATGTTGCCGGAGCCCTTGCGCAGGAACACGCGGGCGGTGGAGGACTTGCGACGGCCGGTGCCGTAGTTCTGAGTGATAGCCATGATTAGATGTCCAGGACCTGCGGCTGCTGTGCGGCGTGCGGATGATTCGGGCCGGCGTAAACCTTGAGCTTGCGATACATGTCGCGGCCCAGCGGGCCCTTCGGCAGCATGCCCTTCACGGCGGTTTCGATGACGCGTTCCGGGTGGCGCTCCAGCGCCTGCGCCAGGGTCTCGGTCTTCAGGTTGCCGATATAGCCCGTGAAGCGGTGGTACTTCTTGTCGGCCAGCTTGTTGCCGGTGACGTGGATCTTCTCGGCGTTGATCACGACCAGATAGTCGCCGGTGTCAACGTGAGGGGTATAGACGGGCTTGTGCTTGCCGCGGAGGCGGCGGGCCAGCTCGGTGGACAGGCGACCCAGGGTCTTGCCTGCTGCGTCGACGACGTACCAGTCACGCTGGACGGTCTCGGACTTGGCGGTAAAGGTGCTCATGTGAATCTCATTGTCTGGTCGGGCGGATTCCGCGGTTTCCCGGGCGGAACTTTGCCACGCGTTGTGAAGGGTGAAACGGAAGACGCGGGATTGTACGGGGCCTCGCCCCGGTGCGCAAGCCTGACCAGACAGCACCGGGAGGAGCCCGCGGGAAGACGGGGGCCCGGCCAGGCGGCACAATGGCGGCATGAACACACGGACCTTCTCGCCCCTCGATCACTGGCTGGTGGAGGCCCAGCGCGGCCTGGACACCGTCTTCGGCAACCCGCCCGCCCAGCGCGCCAACCCGGCCGGGGACACCCCCGAAGTCGCCCTCGACCCCGCCGAGCAACGCCATGCCGCCGGCCTGATGCGCATCAACCACGTGGGCGAGGTCTGCGCCCAGGGCCTCTACTTCGGACAGGCCGCGGTGGCCCGCGACGCCGCCACCCGCGCGCACCTGCTCGACGCCGCCCAGGAGGAAACCGACCACCTTGCATGGTGCGCGGATCGCCTGCGCGAGCTGGACAGCCGGCCCAGCTTGTTCAATCCGCTGTGGTACGCCGGCAGCTACGCGCTCGGCGCCCTCGCCGGCCTGCGCGGGGACGGCTGGAGCCTGGGCTTCGTGGTGGAAACCGAGCGCCAGGTCGAAGCCCACCTGGACGAACATCTGGAAACCCTGCCGCCGGCCGACCTGCGCAGCCGCGAAATCCTGACCGTGATGAAGGCCGACGAAGCCCGCCACGCCGAGCATGCCGAAGAAGCGGGCGCCCGCCTTCTGCCCGCACCGATCCCAATGCTGATGGCCGGCGCCTCCAAGCTGATGAAGGCGGTCGCCTACCGGCTGTGATCCGGTAGAGCGGAGCTTGCTCCACTGCTTCCGGGGTTGGGCCTCGCACGCCATACCCTGCGGAGCCGAGCCAGCTCGGCGCTACATGCTGGATGCCCTGGAGACCAGGGGCGGTGATGGGCTCATGCGGTCGTGCGCATGGCGCACGCTACGACGCGGCGATGGATTGGATTCATGCGGTCGCGCGCATGGCGCACGCTACGAGGCGAGCTTCAGGCCGATGATGCCGGCCACGATCAGCCCGATGCAGACAAGGCGCGCCGCCGTGGCTGGCTCGTGGAACAGCCACATGCCGACGAAGGCGGTGCCGACGGCCCCGATCCCCACCCAGATGACATAGCCCGTGCCCAACGGGATGTGCTTGAGCGCCACCGCCAGCAACCAGAAGCTGGCCGCGGCCGCCACGGCCGTGATCAGGCTGGGCCACAGGCGAGTGAAGCCTTCCGAGTACTTCAGGCCGACGGCCCACACCACTTCCAGCAACCCTGCCAACACCAGATAGACCCACGCCATACGTCACCTCCTCAGGTTGATTGCCCGGGCCAAAAAGCGAAACGGCCCGGAACTCGCGTTCCGGACCGCCGTCGGTCGTGGTGCGCGGCTTGCGCCGCGGGCGGGTCGTCCCGCCATGTGTGTGGACAGACTAGCGCAGGCCTTCCGAACCGGATGTAACCCGCGCGCGCCGCCAACCCGTCATTCCGGCAGGTTGCGCCCGTGGTACAGCTCCTCGATCTCCCGCTTCAGGCGCGCCTCGATCTTCATGCGCTCCTTGAACGACAGGTTCTTGGCCTTCTCCTCGAACAGGTAGTTGTCCAGGTCGAACTCCTTCAGGTGCATCTTCGTATGGAAGATGTTCTCCTGGTAGACGTTCACGTCGAGCATCTCGTAGCGCGACTTGATGTTCTTGGCCAGGAAGTCCTGGATCGAATTGATCTTGTGGTCGATGTAGTGCTTCTTGCCCTTCACGTCGCGGGTGAAGCCGCGCACGCGGTAATCCATGATGACGATGTCGGATTCCAGGCTCTCGATCAGGTAGTTCAGCGCCTTCAGCGGCGAAATCACGCCGCAGGTGGCCACGTCGATGTCGGCGCGGAAGGTCGCGATGCCGTTGTCCGGATGGGTTTCGGGGTACGTGTGCACCGTGATGTGCGACTTGTCCATGTGCGCCACCACCGCGTCGGAGATGATCTCCTTGCCCGCATCCTTCTTGTCGATCACCGGCTCCTCGGAAATGAGGATCGTCACCGACGCGCCCTGCGGGTCGTAGTCCTGGCGGGCCACGTTCAGGATGTTGGCGCCGATGATCTCCGCCACATCCGTCAGGATCTGGGTCAGGCGATCGGCGTTGTATTCCTCGTCGATGTACTCGATGTAGCGGCGGCGCTCGTCCTCGGACGAGGCGTAGCACACGTCGTAGATGTTGAAGCTCAGCGCCTTGGTCAGGTTGTTGAAGCCCTGCAGACGCAGGCGAGGCAGGGGTTTTACCACGGCGGTGGTCCCTCTTGGGGGAGGCGGATGAGGGGGCGGATTATGCGCCATACGGGGTGACAGTGAAATGTCCGCCACCCGCCCGTCGGTACCCTGTCACATACTGGCCCAGCGCTTGCATGGCCTGCGTTTGCCGTCGGCTACGTATTCGGACTAAGCTTCCTGAATTACACGCCGTGACCACCATGAGCCCAGGCATCCCCCTAGTAGCCCCCGCTCGCACCGCCGCCAGCCCGCTGACGCCGGACAACGCCACGCTTGAGCGCTTCCTGGCCCACAGCCATCGGCGCCGATATCCGGCACGCGCCGATGTGTTCCGGCCAGGCGACCCGGCGGGCACGCTCTATTACGTCGTCAGCGGCTCGGTCAGCATCATCACCGAGGAAGACGACGACCGCGAACTGGTCCTCGGCTACTTCGGTTCCGGCGAGTTCGTCGGCGAAATGGGCCTTTTCATCGAATCCGACCGCCGCGAGGTCATCCTGCGTACCCGCACCCAGTGCGAGCTCGCGGAAGTCAGCTACGAGCGCCTGCACCAGCTGTTCCTGGGCACGCTGTCCGCCGATGCCCCGAAGCTGCTGTACGCCATCGGCGCCCAGCTCTCCCGGCGCCTGCTGGACACCAGCCGCAAGGCCAGCCGGCTGGCCTTCCTGGATGTGACCGACCGCATCATCCGTACCCTGCACGACCTGGCCCGCGAGCCCGAGGCGATGAGCCACCCGCAGGGCACCCAGCTGCGCGTATCCCGCCAGGAGCTGGCGCGTCTGGTCGGCTGTTCGCGTGAAATGGCCGGTCGTGTGCTGAAGAAGCTGCAGGCCGACGGCGCCCTGCACGCACGCGGCAAGACCGTCGTCCTTTACGGCACCCGCTGACCGCATCCAACGAGGCAGGCCACCGATTGGTCGCCTGCCCACGGACCGCCGCGCCGGGTATGCCGGCCGCTTCGTACATCCATCCACCTGACGCGGAACCTCCTCCACGCACACCCTCTGAGCGTGAGGCGTGGCGGCAGGCCGCATTCGCATGTGCCCTACCCGTCCGGAATGCAACCCGTGGACGGGCTCGCGCGGCGACGACCCACGCTCACCCAGCCCACTGCTCCCTTCCGAGAACTCTCAGCGCGCGATATCGAGCGGCGCCTGCATCCGTTGCTCCACGGCCGGACCTGCGATGCGTTGCTGCGCGTCCAGTGCCTGCCGGTACGCATCGACGCGGGCATGCCATGCCTGACCGAGCGCAGATGCCTGCAGGTCCTGCTGGGCCGTCTTCAACGCGACCGGGCTGCCATCGCGTGCTGCGGCCAGCAGACGTTCAATCTCTGGGCTTGCTTGCCACGCTGCAGGGCCGGTTGACGTGATCGAATACACCGGCATCGCCTGCGGCGAGCCGGTCGCACGGTCGCGTGCTTCCTGCACCGCCGGCGCGCCCGGGGCCAGCGGTCCGCGAACGCGATCGATGCCATCGAGCACCAGGCCCAGCGGACCGCGCGCCGCCACCGTGACGCCGCGGCGCAGATCGCCCACGTCGTCCCGATAGTCGGCGATGATGCCGCGATGCTCATCGGCGAGCCGCCGTGCCCGCGGGTCGTCCAGCGCCGAGCGGTCGGCGCGGCCCTCGTCATCGACCGGCAAGAAGTTGTGCATGCTGTGCGAGTCGGCAGACACCACCGACGCGGTCAACGGCATGTCCCGCTGGAGCAAGTCCCGCAGCATGTTGTCGTGATAACCGGTGCGGTGGAGGGTTTCGATCTCCTGCGCGGTGGCGTAGACACGCACCTCCCCGTAATGGGGACTGGCGGAGCTGACGGCGTCGACCGCCATCACGTGGTTGGTCACGCGGTCGCCACCCTCCGGAATGCGCCGGTCCAGGCTGGCCGCGCCATAGGCGTTGAAAGTCTGGCCGCGCAGGTCGAAGTGGTGCGCAGACACTTGGGCCAGCGTGCCGCCGAGGGAGTGCCCGGTCACGGTCACTTCGGGCGCCGTGCGACCTGGCTCGCGCCCCTGCCGTTCCGCGAACTCGACCGCACGACGGGTCAGTTCCACCGCATCGCCGGCCTGACTGTTGGTGCGCGCGAACACCATGCCGCCATCGGCAACCACGCCGTCGCGGAACGCCTCCCGCCCGAACTCGGTGCCGCGATGGGCCGCGACCACCGCGCCACTGGCCTCATGCTGGTAGATGGTGCCCTGGTAACCGGTGCGCGGATTGTCCACATGGTCGATCACGCGGTAACGCTCGCCGCCGATCATCACGTCCTTGTTGAGCAGGTCCTGCACCTGCCCGCCACGGTCGTAGCTGTGGTCCGCAAGGTAGGCATACTGCTGCGGGGTGAGTCCCATGGTCAGGCCACCCCGGCGGTCAATACGATGCCGAAGAACTCGTCACGTTGGTCGGCCGGCACCTTCTGAAGGTCCGGCTGGCCGTAGTCGCGGTAACTGTCCGTGCCCGGCTCGTGCGGATAGCGCGCCTTCCAGTAATGGATCGCCTTGGGCGTGCCCTGCGGAAGCTCGTCGCCATTGAGCTTGGCCACGAAACGGGTATCGCCCTCCGCACCCGGCGCACGCAGCTGCACCTGGGCTTGAACCAGCTGCCAGCGGCATACGCCGCGTCCGTGGTAATCCGCGTCCACCATGCCGTCGACATGGAACACGCCGGCGTACTCGCTGTCGGAGACGCGCTCCAGACGCAGCGGGATATCGTGCGTCGGCACCGGCGACGTATGTCCTCCCGGGTTGTCCTTCGGCGGCGGCAGACACTTGGGATTCACCACGTCGTACTGAGCCGCACCCGACACCACCTCCAGTGGTCCTGGGGCACCTTCTATGCGGAGCGTCAGTCGGTACGCCTGGCGAGGAGCGGGATTCTCTTTGAAGGACGGGGTGTTGGTCTGACTGTTCATGGCACCACTGCAGGCTGTGTGGGAAACAAGAAGGAGAATGAAGGCCGTGGTCAGCGCCTTGCTTCGCCCATTCGGTACGTGATCCATCTTCGTTCTCCTTGACTCGCATCGACGGCTGGCGCCGTCGTCGGGATTCCGGCTGCTGGGACGCTCGACAAAGGGACCGCGCTCCGCGCACGCGTTGACGATCGATGATCGCGCTGGACGAGAGGAGCGCCGGGCATCGACGCTGCCCGGCGCCCCGCGCGACTCAGCGGGCTGGACCCGTCGGGTCGCGGCCCGTGACGGACGGTTCGATGGTCGGCGCTTCCTTCCGCCATGATTCGCCTGCAGGCGTCTTGAGATAATCGTCCAGTGCCTGGCGCATGCCTCGGTCGTCGCCACCATGCATCGCCGCGAACATGCGATCCACGAACGAGCGCTGTGCGTCCTCGTTGCGTGCCTGCGGTACGGCGCCGGTCGCGGCCGGATCGCGTGCGCTGTCGCGCGTGGCCGCGACCAGGGCCTCGCGGGAGCGATCGCCATACTCGCCATCCACCTTCAGCCCGCGATCGGCCTGGAAGGCGCGCAGCGCGTGCTCGGTCTGAGGCCCGAACATGCCCGACGCCGTTTCCAGCGGCTTGCCATCGGCGCCCCGATACCCCAGCTGGTTGAGTTGCTGCTGCAACTCGCGCACCGGAGCGCCCGATGCGCCGTCCCGCAACACCTCGGGCGTTGCCGCGCGGGCCGGCACCGCCGCATCCCGCTCGGCAACGCGCAGATGGGGCATCGGATCGACCTGGCGGCCATCGCGCCACATCTCGAAGTGCAGGTGCGTGTCGCCCTGTGCCGGCGTGTTGCCGGTCCGCCCCATGGTGCCGATCTGCTGCCCGGCCTCCACGCGCTGGCCGTTGCGCACGCTGAATTCATCCAGATGGAAGTACTTGGTGAGCGACCCGTCGTCGTGCCGCACGTGCACCGTATTGCCTGCCGCGCCATTGTTCGGGCGCACCACCACCGTCCCGCCGGCCACCGCCACCACCGGATCGCCGACATCGCCCTGGATGTCGATGCCGCCATGCCGCCGGCCACCGCTGCGCGCCGTACCGAATTCGCCCCGGCCTTCGCGCGGCTTGTCGGCCTCGTTGATGTCGCGATTGCCCGGCGTCGGCCACGCCAGTCCGCCTTCGCGCGGCTGCGCTTCCCCAGGCTGGGCGAGGTTGCGCTCCTGTTCGGGCAACGCGAGCTGCTGCGCGATGGCGTCGCGCGTGCGCGCGTCGGCGCTGCCGGTGGCTTCCAGCTGATTCGCTGTCTGGAAAGCGCGGACGGCGTCCTGCGTCCTGCCGCCGTAGATGCCCGAGCGCGTCTCCAGCTCCGCGCCCTGGCCATCGCGAAACCCGAGCTGGTTCAGCGACGTCTGCAGGGCGCGCACCTCTTCGCCCCGCTCGCCGCTCTGCAGCACGCCATCGGCCAGCGGTGAAGTGCGCTCGCGCACGGCCCCATCGGGCTGGCTGGCCTGGATGCCGCGATCGGGAATGCTGATGGCGGCGTACTTGGTGTTCCAGTATTCGGAGAACGTGGTCGCCAACGCTCGATCGTCGAGTCCACGCAGTTCGTCAGCCGAATGGCCGGTCAGACGCTCGACATCGCGCGCACTGATGTTGTTGAGGATGTTGCGTCGCGTGTCGTCGCGGGTGAACTCGCCGTTGGCCATCGCGCTCTGGATGGATGCATAGCCTGCGGCACCCTGCTGGTGAGCGAGATACAGATCCAGACCGCTGGGGGTTTCCTGCCCGGAGAGGAAATCATGTCCGCTACGCGACTGTCGGCGGGCGATGTCTGCGAGATTGTCGCCATAGAGTTCAGCGGCGGCACGCGTGCTGGCCGCCGGATCGAACTCGCGCCCGGCGATGCCGTACTGCTCGGCCGTCCTCGGCATGAACTGGAAAAGTCCCTTCGCACCGCTAGGGTTGCTGGCATCGGGATTGAAGCGTCCACCGGTCTCGATGTACGCAAACCGCAGGAAATCCTCGCGGGGAATGCCGCTGGCCTGCGCCTGGCGTTCGATGATGTCGAGGATCTGGTCACGCGTGTACTCACTGGCCATCGTTGGCTCCTTTGCTGATGTACGCGACCCGTGGGTCGCAGGACGTCAACCGGGCCCCTCCATGGGCCTGATGCAAGTCGGTCAACTGGAAAAGGTTTACTGGCGGTAGTGCTCGCTCGCTTCGTCGAAGGTGTAGGTCACCGCATCGGCGGCCGTCATCTCGCGGACCTTGCCCGGAGACGCGATGGTGGTCCCCTTGGACGACACTTTCAGTCTGGGTAGACCCTCGCCGGCAGGCTCGAACGTCAGGCTGCCGGTACTGGCGACGCACGGCATCACCTGACTGTCGTCGCACGCAGCGCTGTTCTCCCTGCTGACGGGGACGCTTCCCACGTATCCCCATTGCCGGAAACGCAGCTTGTCGACGTTGTCGGGATCGAACAGGAACAGCGCAAACGACTGCACCTCCTCGCCATTCATGAAATCTCGCGTGGGAACAGCCAGCACGTAGCGACCATCGGCCGTTGCGTACCCTTGCGCCTTGCGTGACGTATCGACCTCGTCCGCGCGCCCCAATCGTCCGAACTCACCAACGTAGCCATCGGTATCCGGCTTCGACCACTCCACTTTGCCGTCCTTCTCGACGCGCGTGAACGTCGCTTGAGAGATGGCGACATGCTCAGGATCATCCATCATCCCGTTCTCGCCCTCTGGACCTTCGCCCTCGCTTTTGCTGCCGAAGCCAGCGAAATAATGCTTCCCGTTCAGATCGAACGCATGGCCGTACCAGTAGCTGACGGTGGCACCGCCGTCGACCCTGTAGCTGACTGCACCATCGCCGTCGCGCTGATAGATGAAATACAGCACGCTGTCCGCCGAGGGCGGTTTCAGCTCCGACATGTCTTCTTCCTTCTTTTCTGGGGGAACTTCCTGATTAGCGGTATCCGCGACGCGTGCGGTCTGCGTATCGCAACCGCCGCCGAGCAGCGCTATCGCGACCAGGAAAAAGTGGAGGACGTGCTTCATAGATTGCGACCTCGTATGCGATGCCTCGGCATCGGCGGCTGAATTGACCATACTCAAACCTTCACCATGTACGTGCCTGGCAGGAGCGCGGCAGCTTTATCTAGGAGCGAGCTTGTATGCGACATCCTACTTCGGAAGACACAGCGGCAACCGATCACCTACTCCTCGTGCGCATTGGCCACCGTAACTCGACTCCTATTGGTGCATCCTAACAAGCAACCAACTGTAGGGCTCCACTAGAACACGACGCACGATTTTTTCGCATAACCGTGGAACCCATGATGCGACCTAAAACAAGCAAGCCTGCCGGCGATGTCACCCATCCGTATCACTCGTAGATCAAGATGGGAGCCGTACAGTTCGTATAGTTCACTTGGCACGCCGTTCCTGCATTCTTGCTTGAGCAAACCTCAAGAGCCACCTTGGAAGCCTCCTCGATAGTCGCTCCGGTCTGATAGGCAACTATCGGCGACTTGAGGACTTCAACCACTTCAGCCACCGCCGCGCAACTGTTCTTGTAGGTGAAGATGAACTTGCATTCCGAGCCCCCCATGGATTTGCACTTTGCAACCGCTTCGCGGGTGGCATGCCTTCGACTGAACTGACCCGTCGAGGTGCCCACGTTCCCCGTGATCGCGTCGGCTGCCAAAGCTCCCCATGTCGCCTTCCAGCGCGTGTAGACCTTTCCTGCCGGAAGATCCCACCCGCCGCCTCCGCCTCCACCGGGGCCGCAGCGCGGATCGCCCGGGCCTACGCCCTGCGGACACGCGGTCTGCGCGTAAGAGGCCATCGAGAACACGAACAGGACTACAAAGACAGTTGTGCGCATCATGAATGATCCATCCTTAGCTGTACCGTTTATGTGTTGGATAAGAAGGAGCATTGCCATGCGATTGCGTAGGCGTCGATGACTGCTCGCCACTGCTTACAACGGCATAGCAACGCCGTGCCTACCGCCGTCATACAAGCTTCATTACGACTCTCACTCAGTCAAAGTAAGAAACAGGATCAGTGCACTTCGAATAGACGACCCGGCAACTCCCGTCGTGATTACAAGTACTTAACGCCACCCTTTCCGCTTCATCCGCAGTAGCGGCGCTCGCGTATGCAGGTCTCGCTCTTTCGCTACCCGGCCACGCCACCGCCGCACATTGATTTTTGTACGTGATCTTGATCACACAGTCCTTCCCGCCCCAACTCTGACATCGACGCAAAGCTTCCCGCTCCGCCTTTCTCTTCGAGAACTCGCCTGTTACTGCACCCAGCTCCCCAGTACTTGAGAGCGCTACTGCTCCCCACGTAAGTTTCCAGCGCATCCAATGCGTCTGTTGAGATGGTGCGACTGCATTTGCTCCTGCAGCTGTCCCGCAACGTGGATCACCGGGGCCTACGCCCTGCGGACACGCAGTCTGCGCGTAAGTGGCCATCGAGAACATTAGCAAGACGACAAAGACCGTCGCGGGCATCATGAATGATCCATGCTTAGCTGTACCGTCTATGCGTTGGATAAGAGAAGGAGCACTGCCAAGCGTTTGCGTAGGCGCCGGTGACTGCTCGCCAATGCTTACACCCGCATAGCTCGGCTGACACGGTGCGCCGGGCTTTTGCGACGACTGAAAAGCACTGTAAGGCGTCAACTTGCAAGCGCTCCCTCGTACAACATCGCGGCCATAGAAGGAGCTTTCACGATGAGTGTGGTCAGGATGAGTTCCAACCAGCCCAGCCGCACCGCTGTGTCGGCGACATTTTCGCTGCCGAGTAGGGACGACCGGCTACAACTCCCATTATCGATACTCCAACACGGGAGCTGTGCAGTTGGAGTAAACGATCTTGCACTTGTGACCATTGTTATCACGAGCACAAGCTTCAAGCACAGGCCTGCTTGCCTCCTCTACGCTGGGACCGCTCCCTTGAACTGAGGCGATCAGTTGGAGGTCCTCGACAGTCTCGGCAACCACGGCACATTGATTCTCATACGTCAGCGTGACTTTGCAATTTCTCCCACCCAAAGAGGCACATCTTGCCATCGCCGCCTTGCTAGCGGCTCGGCGACTGAGCTGACCCGTTGAAGTCCCAATCACAGACTGCGCCGCATCTGATGCAAATGCACCCCATGTCAGCTTCCAGCGCTGTGTCGGCGCCGACGGTGGAGGTGCGACCCACCCTCCACCACTTGGACCGCAAGCAGGGCTGCCTGGCGCCACACCCTGGGGGCAGGCTGTTTGCGCATTTGCTGCCGCCGCCCCGCCAAGCAGAAGAAAGAACAGTACTTCTTTTGACTTCATGGCAAACCTCACAGAGTCAGCCGATGGTATTTCTATGGCTATAAACGTTCGTTGGAGTCTGCTGGACAGAGCTATTCAGTGCCGGTGCCGGTGCCGGTGCCGGTGCCGGTGCCGACGCGTATGTTGAGTATCCCGGCTGACCCGGTGCACCGGGCTGTTGCGACGGCTGGAAAGCACTGTAAGGCGTGAACTGGCCGAGCGTTCCCTGGAACAGCATGGCAGCCATTGGCGGCGCACTGACGATGAGGGCGGTCAGGATGAGGCCCAAGCCTCCCTGCTGCATCGCCATGCTGGTAACGTCCTCGCCCCCGAATCCGAGCGTGCTCGTCACCCAGAATGCCATGCCTACCGCAATCACCATATCGAGCGCCAATGTGACCATGACAGTCAGCAACGCCATGGAGAACAGCGTGCCGATCCCGTACATCAACCATTTCTGAAAAAGGGGCTTTGTCTGCTCGAAAAGAAGACACAGGATGAAGACTGGCCCCATGGCTACCACCAGGCCTATGGCGACCTTGTTTAGCATCATCGCGACCGCAGCCATGATCGCAGGCGCGCCCAATCCGACACCTGTGAACATCAAGGCGCGATCCTTTCTTTTCTCGGTAACTACGTCGTAGTTACTGTCGACGGTATCGATGGCCGCCAGCGCAACCTGCATGATTGCGAGGGTCCTGTCGATGTCTTCGTAGGCCCCTCCGCCATCCGCATCCCCCGTCATCGTCTCGTTGACCGTTCGGGTGAGCCCATCCGTCAGGGTCTGATAGATCGGCCCCCATGAAACCGCCACGCCCAGTGCTATCCCAACGATGAACGTCGCACGCAACGAACTGACAACGAGCGCCATCATCGACTCACGGGATTGACCCGTAACGATTCGATAGCCTTGGATCATGATCCACAACGTGAGCAGTATCGTGCCAAGCCCGCCCAGCACGCGCATGACGCGTCTGCCCAAGTTTGGCAGGTACTCATTAATGAGTTCATCATCGATGAAGTCATTGATCTCATGAAAGAAGATCATGTTCGGGAGCGATGCATGGAGTGGAACTCCACTCAAGACCGCATCCATCATCGGCATCAAACTGCAATCCATCGTCGGTTATCCGGGCAGAGAGAGATCTGAGGGACCCTTAAACAGCATCACTCAGCGGTCGCGAGTCCGTGCCACTTCGAGCGCCGTCTTCAATGCGCCATATTGGACGACGCTATCGATCAGTCCAGCTCGTTTCCCCTTGAAGGCCGATTGTCCCAGCCAGACTTGCTCTGCGTTGAGCGATTTCAGGCTTGAATCGTAGGCGCCAAGAAGTGTCGAGGCATTCTGCATGTCAAGCTCCATGTAGGACTCGAGCTGCGCTATGTTCGCCTTCACCCTTTCCAAGGCGCCAGGCTGGTCAGCAGGCACTGCTGCCGCCTGACGTTTCAGTTCCTCCATCTGCTTGTCTCGCACATCAAGATTACTGAGCACCCTGACCATTACGTTGTAACGCCGGTTCTCGGTCTGGATGATCGATACACAGTTGATGAATTGCCGCGCGGCAACCTCCTTGATCTCCGATGGACCCGCACGAAGCTTCGCTCCGTCCCCACAGCGTTCGGCGACGTAGTCATTCAGGCCTCGCTCCACGAGTTGCTCCCTGTAACCTAGTGAGCCATTGAATGACGGACCGTTAACATACTTCTGCTCGAGTTCGCGAATCTGCGTACGGTACTGATCCATCTGACGCTGCAATTCCTGATGCATCTGCCGGTACTGCTCAACCCATGCGAATTTGTTGATGCCGATATGCGCGCCGTCGACTACGGGAACTCCTGAAGCATGCGTTCCGCTCCATGGCATGAGCAGAATCAGCGCCATCGCTGAAACTAGGCGACGCTTCGACGCGGTGGGACGCTTGGTTGAGCGGACATCGGACATAACCATCTCTCCTTTCATCGAGGGAGGTCACCGTGACCTCGCCTGTCGGCACATTTCGAAATTTGCCTTCTACGTGTAAACGCGCTTGCCTTTCCCGCTTTCTTCGTGGGGCGATCGAGATGGCCGCGCGCGACCCGAGCCCTTCCGCTCCTCTTGGAAGCGCGGTAGCCACTGCTCGGGCAGGAGGTCGGCCTTGTCGATACCGAGGCGCTCGGCCTCTTCGTCGACGATTCGATGCATGATCTCGATGTTGTCGGTGCTGGCCGAGATGACCGCCAGCGCGTCGTCCATGCCGCGCAGGTTGAGCTGGCACACGGTCGATGCGTGGCCCTGCTTGACCAGGAAGCAGCGCGAGCGCTCGTCCAGGCTCTTGATTACCTGGAACTCCGCGTCGGTCAGCTTCAGGCCCTCGATGTAGTCCTCGCGTGCGGCGTTAGGATTGGGTAACAGGATCAACGTGGCGGTCTGCTCGATCAACGCCGCCGAGATGTCGCTGGCCAGCGCGTCCTCCGGGCTCTGGGTGGCGAAGATGCCCAGGCCGTTCTGCTTGCGGATGGTCTTCTGCTTGTTCTTGGCGAAATCCTTGAGCGCGCCACCGCCGTCGAGGATCTTCCAGAACTCGTCCATCACGTAGATCAGCGGCCGGCCGTCGATCAGTTCCTCCAGCCGGTGCAACAGGTAATTGATCACCGGTACGCGGATCTCGGCGTTCTCGATGACGTCGGTGTAGTCGAAGCCGATGATGCTGGCCCGGCCCAGATCGATGGTGTCCACCGGGTTGTCGAAGACCCAGCCCAGCGCGTTGCCGGCGGTCCACTTGCGCAGGCGCGCATACAGGCCGTCGTCGCCCATGTTGGGCAGGCTCTTCTGGAAATTGGTCATCGACCGCAGGTGCATCGGCATGTCGAGCATGGATCCCACCGCACGGAAGATGTCCTCGTCCTCGCGCGCGGTGTAATGGGTCTTCGCCGCCAGCACCTTGATCAGCCCGGCGAGGAACTGCACGTTGCCGTCCGTGCGCTCGCACTGGAACGGGTTGAAGCCGGTGGGCTGCCCGTTCTCCAGCGCCAGGTAGTTGCCGCCGCAGGCGCGCACGAAGATCTCCGCGCCGCGGTCCTTGTCGAAGAAGAAGATGGTCGGTACCGGATCGAACTTCTGTACCTGGCTGAGCAGGAAGTTGATCAGCGCCGTCTTGCCGGTGCCGGACTTGCCGATCACCATGGTGTTGGCGATGGCCTTCTCGCCCAGCGAGTTCTCGGCCGGGTGCGTGGCGTGGAAGTTGAAGTAGTAGGGCTGGCCATTGGTGGTCTGCAGCACCGTGACGCTGTCGCCCCAGGGATTGTTGTCGCGCTTGCCGGTGGCGAAGTTGTGCAGCGGCGACAGGCCCAGGAAGTTCAGCGAGCTGACATTGGCCAGCCGTGTCCGGTAGCGCCAGTTCGCCGGCAGCTGGGAATAGAACGACGAGCAGACGGCCAGGTCTTCCTTGGCGGACACGAAGCCGGCGTTGGACAGCTCCGCCCTGGCCACCGCCACGTTCTGCGAAAGGCGCTGCTGATCTTCCGCGTACAGGGTCATGATGAAGTGGTACTCGCCCAGCACGAAGTTGCCCGAAGCGACTTGGTCCATGGCGCCGTCGAGCTCGACGATCTGGCTGACCGCCTTGTCGCCGGACGAAATCATCATGCCCTTGGTGCGGTCCAGCACCTTGAGCGCGTCCTGGCGGCCCATCGGACTGAACGAATGGGTGATGACGTACTCGAAGTCGAGGTACTTCAGTCCGTTGAGGATGCCGGGCCAGGTGCCGTCGGTGTATTCCTTGATGTTGAGGATGGCGCCGAAGTGGTTCTTTCCGTCCGGCGTGCTGACCACGAAGTCGCCGGTCTTGGACGAGAACATGTGCCGGCTCACCGCGAGGTAGTCGTAGAGCGGCGCGCGCAGCACCGGCACCGGCTCGGAGATCCGGTTGAGCACGAAGCCGAAGAACTCCAGCGTTTCGGAAAACACCCCGCCGGCGTCCGACTCGTACATCCCCAGCCGGACCGGCGCGTAGTCCTTCAGCACCGCTTCCACGTTGCCGGCCAGTTCCATCAGCTTGTCCACCGCCTGTTCCTGCTCGGCCTGCAGGCGGGGCACGTTGGCGGACTTCTCGACGAACTTCTTCCCCATCACGATGGGCCGGTAGATCATGGTCAGGTACAGCTCGTTCTGCATGATCTTCTGCGCGGTCAGCGCATCGAAGTACTCGTCCGACAGCGTCTGGTTGAAGGACTGGGCGAACCGCGCGCCGGAGCGGATCCGCCCGCGACGGCGCAGGTCGTGCACCCAGAACGCCACGTTGACGAAATCCGGCGCGCGCAGCGTCTGCAGCATGCGGTTGAAGCTGTTGTGGCGATGCTCAAGTTCCCATTCCTCGCGCCCGACGAAGGGCAGCCCGTCCAGCCGCCACGTCAGCAGGAAGTCGCCACCCGTCGTCTTGATCACGTGCGGCGACACGTGGGCGGACAGGGGAATGAACTCGGCGATGGACAGGTCGGGCGCGAGCATGGGGTCAGTCCGGAATCGAGTCGTCGAAGCGCTTGCGGTACGTATTGGGCGTGAAAACCCACATGCCTTCGTGATGGCGAAGGTTCCGGACGCGGGTCCGGAACTGCCACCGCAGCCCGAGCAGCCGGAAGATCATCTCGTCACGGCGCGCCATCTGCCGCATGATGAAGATGACCACCGGCAGCAGGGCCAGGAAGAACATGTTGAAGTAGAACGTGAGCAGCAGGCAGCCACCCGCCGCGATCGTGAAGGGCACGTACGGCACCCCCATGAACATCGGCGGGCGCGTGCACCCCCTGAATAGCACGTTCTTATGCATAGTTGACCAGCATCTGGACGACCATGCCGGTCGCGGACGTCGGGTTGTCGGGAATCAGCATCTTCGCGATCTGGGCCGCCGCACCGATCAGGAAGCCACCGATAAGCACCGGCGCCACGTCACCGACGCGCTTGTGGTTGAAGGCGATCTGGTAGCCGGCGAAGATGACGGCGATCGTGACGATCGCGATCGAGGCCACGTTCAGAAGACTGTTGATGTTGGTGAAGAACTTGGTAACGCTGGTCGTGGCACCCGACCCGTCCTGGGCGAACGCCAGTTCCGGAAACGCCAGTGCGGCGACGGCGATGGCCGCGATGGCCAGGGCGGTGAAGACCTGCTTTGCGTGGATGACGTGCGTGTTGTTCATGGTAGACCCCAAGTGGTGATTGCAACGGTGGTTGGCACTTTCGCGTGCCGTTGAGCCATCCCTGGCGGGTGCTGCTAGAAGACGAAAGCGTCATCCCTCCCGGATGTCTGCACGACCTGCGGCGCTTGCGGCGCCGAGGTGGTGTTCTGGTGATAAGCCTGCACCGTGACCGGCGCCTCGGCGGATGCCTGGGCGATGGCGGGCGTGACCACGGGCGCAGCGGGTGCCGGCATCGCGCGCACCGCTGCTGGCGCCGGCTGAACCTCGGCCGCCGCGAGACTGGCCGTGCGCTGCGCGCTGGCCCGTGCGGCCTTCGCCTCTTCGATACGGCGCGCCACGAGGGACGACGCTGCGCCGGTGGCCGCAGCGCGCACGGCCGAAGGACGCCGCTTGGCCGTGCCATACCGGTCGATCACCGGAATGGCCGCCGCCGTGTCGCTGCTGGCCTGCCGCTGCCAGGACGCGAACACCTTCTGGACGTAGCCATGCCGGTAACCGGTGGTGAAATTGCCGGAGTAATAGCAACTGAAGGCCTTGCCCCAGTCGCTGCCGGAACGCGAGTAGCACTCCGCCAGGATGCGCGAGCCCGCCTGCAGGTTAGGGCAGACAGCGAATGCCTTCTCGTAGCTGTCCAACCCCTGCCGTGCCAGGTTGTGGCGATTCACCTGCGCCAGCCCCAGCGAGAAGTTGTAGCCGCGCTCCTCCAGCATGCGCGCGGTAGACAGTGCTTCGGGCAGATTGCGCGGCTGCCGGGCAAGCCGCCCGCCCACCACACCGATCGCGTAGGGATTGAACGAGGACTCGACCTTCACGACGTGCTCCATCACCGTCGGCGGAACCGCCAGTCCGGTGCAGCCCATCAGTTCCATGCCGGGCAGCATCAGCAGATCCTCCCCGAACGAGGAGATGTGCGATGGCCCTGCGATGAGTACGTGAGGTTCATGTGTTTCTCTCCCTGTCAGGACGCGAGCGCGCGCGCGGGATCGAAATCTATGCCGGTGATGTAACGACGCCCCGCATGCGCCTTGATATGCACGACGATGTCGATGGTCATCTTCAGCAGCCGCTTGATGACTTCGAATTCCAGCCCCGCGCCTTCGGCTGAGGCCTTCACCATCAGCGCCAGCTGGTCCCAGGTCTGTGCCGTGCTGCCGGCATGGCAACTGGTGATGGAGCCGGGATGGCCGGAGGCGCAGTTGCGGATGAAATAGAACGACTCGTCGCCGCGCAGCTCGGCCAGGATGATGCGGTCCGGCTTCATGCGCAGGCAGGCTTCCATGCAGTTCTTCGCGGTGATGTTGCTGGCGCTCTGGCCGCCCTTGGAATACAGCAGGTGCACGACATTGGGCTGGCGGATGAACAGCTCGCGGGCATCCTCGATCGTCACCAGGCGCTCCTGGTCGGGGATGTGGTTGACCAGTGACTTCATGAAGGTGGTCTTGCCGCTGCCCGTTGCACCAGCCACCACGATGTTCTTGTGATAGTGCACCGCCTTGCGGAAGAACTCGGCGTAGTTGCGGCTGCGGCGCAGTTCCAGCAGCTCCTGGTCGTGGTCGCCGAGCACCTGCTGCTGCTCGAGGATCTCGTCGAAGAATCCATCCTGCTCGTACTGTTCCAGCGACTTGCTGAATTTCGCCGGCAGCCGGATGGTGATGGACACCTTGCCGGCATCGCAGGCCGGCGGGATCACGAACTGGGCGCGCTGGCCGGTGGGAAAGGTCAGCGAGACCATCGGGTCGATGTCGGTGATGCGCTGCCCGGTATTGCTCTCGTTGACCACCGAGGTGCAGAACTGCCGGGCGCGCTCGAAGGTGAGCGACGGCACGTCGGCCTTCAACCAGCCTTCGCGCGCCGTTTCGAGATAGAGCTCGCCCGGGCGGTTGATGCAGATCTCGGTGACCTCCGAGGAGTGCATGTGCTCGCCGATCCCGAGCACCTGGTACTGGTAGTCCAGGAACTCGTTGGAGACGCGGGCAAGGGGCTCGTTCTGCGTGTCCATGCCTGCCCGCCTGTCAGCGCATCACCGCGGAAAAGTCGACATCGCGTGCGACATAGACGTTGACGATGGTGCCCTGGTTGATCGTCACCGTCGGCGGCCGCGCCATGTTGCGATCCAGCGCCATGTTGGCCAGACGCTCCATGGTGCGTGCGGTATTGCTCTCGTAGGGATTCTGGTAGATGGCGCCATTGACGATGGCCGTCTCCTGCGGACCGTTCTTCGCACCTGCGTACTTGAACGCGTCGCTCAGCATGCTGATCAGCAGCGCCGAGGAGATGCGCTGGGCCCAGTGCGCGGAGTAGTGCCCCGGATTGCCGGCCGCTCCGAGCATGTCGGTGCCGGGGCTGCGCATGTTGACGTCCATGCCCGTGGGCGTGGTGATGCGGTCCCACACGATGGCGGCGCGCTCGCCGACGATGGCGTCGGAGGTGTAGCTGCCCATGACCTTCGAGCCCCGTGGCAGCAACAGCCGCTTGCCGTTGACCGAATAGACCGGCTCGGTCACCACGCAGGAGGTGTACCCCGGCACGTCGGTGATCACGCGCGATTCCAGCACGCAGCGGATGTAGGTGCCGCGCAGCAGCAGCGTGTTGGGGTTGTAGAGCGGCTTGGCGCTGGTCAGGCCCTCGTCTTTAGGAGGAGACGCTGCCTCAGGGGTCGTACCGGCCTGCATCATCAGGCGGGAGTACTCGTCTGGCGACATTACTCCAGGCATGGTCGAAGATTGCCCTGATCCTCCTGCCCCCATCCCTGACACATCCATGATCCGCCGCTCGCGCAACGTGGGCAGGTTCGATGTCGCGCCCCCCATTTCCGGAATCGCCAAACTGGTAGGAGGTGGCGGTGTATCGTCGATGACAGGCAAGGGAGGAAGACTTGGCTCCGCAACGACGGCTGGCTGCTCTGGCGGCAAGTCCGGCAAGTCCTTGGGCGCAGCTGGAATCACGACCTGTTCGCCGGGTGGCTTCCTGGCCGCCCCATCCTCAGGGTCTGATACCACGCTGTTGAATATCCAGAATGCAGTCAGCAACAAAAGCAGTACGATGCCGCCAAGGAAGATCAGCGCCTTGCGATTCAACCGCTGCACATCAGCAGACCGCAGGTAAGGCGCATTCGCGTCTAGATCCGGATCCGCCTGCGGACGCGATGTCTGATAAGGACTCCGCGGAGCCGCTTGCTCGGAACCCATTTCAGGATGATCGTGTGGCGTCTGGCTCATTGCTCCGGGCTCCTGCGCAAACCCACCACGTTGTCGCCGTGGCGGATGACCAAGTAGGGATAGGTGCCATGCACCACGATGGTGTCGTCCTGCACCGTCGAGTTGACGACGAATTCGTCCCCGTCCTCGCTATCCCGCGCGAACACCACCGGGAAGTTGCCGCTGGGGAAGCGCGTGCGGTCGCCCATGCGGATGTAGGTGAAGCGGCGGTCGTCGTAGACCGTCGCCGGCACCAGCCAGGTCGGGCCACGCTTGCGCTGGGCGTATTCGTAGTTGAAGTGGTACGCCCGCCCCGGCTCGACCTCGGTGCTCAGCTCGGACGCGACTTCCTGCGGTGCGCTGGCGGTGGCGCCGGCGAAACTGGTGTCGCCGGGATAGGCGAAGGTGATGCGGTACTGCACGCCGGCCGCACGCGCCTGGTCGAGCACGCGCCAGTCCGTGGCGACGACCTTCAGCTCGAAGATGTACGAGTGCGCGGCGGTGCGTACCAGCAGGTTGGTATCCACGTCGACATTGCGGGGCTTCAGGTAGAAGACGTTGCCGCGACGGCTGATGTCCCAGCCGCCACTGAAGCCGGTGCTGAAGTCCAGGATCTCCTCGTGCGGCGACAGCTCGATCTGGGTGGTGATGCCAAGGCCGGTGCGTACCGGATACACCTTGTCCGGCGCGTAGGTGTACTCCTCGATCACCTGCGCGAACGCAGGCAGTGTCATGAGCAGCAAGCCAAGGGCAGCCAAACGCAGCAGGGTGTCCTTCAACCTCATTGTTGCGGCACTCCAGGTCGAGTCTCTGTTTCCGATTGCTCCGCCGGCAGCGGCGCTGTCGATACTTCGTTGTCGCCGGGCACGCTCGCCGGCGCTGCTGCCGCTGCCGATGCGGGATCCACCGCCTGCGGTGCCGCCGGCGACGTTGCGGGACCCGGCGCGGCCGGCGGCGCGGGGAATTCGCGCTCCGGCAAGGCGGCCGCCGCGAAGTCGTCGTCCACGCGGTAGTTGGTCACGCGGAATCCGAGCGGATTGAGCAGCCGGTCCTCCTCGCCCAGGCGAAGGTCGGGGTTGTAGGTGAACTCCATCGTCGCGATCTTGCTGTCCAGCGCCTGCGAGCTGCCGCGTCCCTTGTCGTACACGCTGCGCTGGAAGCGCACGGTCGCGCCGGTCGGGCGCTGCCCACCCGTTCCCCCGATCAGCACGATGCTGAGGATGCGGACGCGGACCGCGCGACCGCCGCCATACAGGCGGAACGGCCGATCCGGATTGCTCTCGGAATGGAGCGCGGTATAGGCCGGCGCCACCGCAGGGCCGGCCATCGACAGCGTGGTGCGCCAGTTGCGCTGACCGATCAGGCCGGAGTCGTAGGACTCGCGGGCAAGGACGAACTGCGCCACGTTGCTCTTGTTGATGGCTTCCTCGGTGGTGACATCGCGGTCCTGGAAGTTGCCCGACAGGCGCGCCACGCTGGCGGTGCCGGTGTAGGGATCGGCCATGACCAGGTACGGCACCTTCTCCTTCAGCGGCAGGAAGAGGAAGTAGCCGCCCGCCAGGATCAGCGACATCACGATGGCCGACCACGCGACCAGCCAGGCGCGCCGTTCGCTCTTGCGCGCGCGCTCGGCCAGCGTCAGCTCGAAGCTCACGCCCTGCGCCACGGCGCGATCGATATCGGGGGAAGAGGTCTTTTTCCTGAACATGCGCGGGCCGTCGCCTTCAGTCGCCCAGCGGCGCGGTCGGCGCCACGTCCGCCGACGGCGGCAACGCCTGGCTCACGATGATCCGCGGGCGCTCGACGGACACCTGCACGCCCTGCTCCGCATACGCCGCCGAAAGCGCGGCGGCGGCATCCTCCAGGCTTCCCGTACGGATGTTCGCGATGGGCGCGTGCAGCGTGTAGTCGTTCGGGTGCAGGTACGCCAGCGTGAGCCGGGCGTCCTTGGCCCAGCGGCCCAGCATGGTCTTGAGCGTGCCGTCCGCGGGAGAGGCCTGGTAGATGTAGGCCTGCTGCAACGGAATGGCCTGCGGCGCTTCCGCGAACCGGTTCACCGGCCGCCAGCGCCCGTTGATATCGGCAGCCTGTGGCGTGGCGCATCCCGCGACCACCACCGGCACCATCACGACACACGACAACATCATCTTGCGAAGAACGACGTTCCGGATCACGAATCCACCTTTCTGCAATCGCCAGCAACACACGTCCGATGCGCATTCACGTTGGAATGCGTCACGGCACTGATGAATGTCAGCGGGTGGCAATGCACGCCTGCGCGCCGGGATCCACGACAATCCCGCGGCTATCGCCTCGCGCAGGCTACCTTCCTGCGCACTGCCCCCTGTATTCGCATCCATGCGTCAACGCTCCTTCGACTCTCGTGCGACCTTCAAGCTTTAACGCGCGTCGCACGTTCCATTCGCGTACTGCATCACGACAGTCGAGCCGAACATATCCACGCGCTTTTGCGGCGTCAACAGAAATGAAAAAGTAAACATGTGTACGTCGATCTTCAGCTACATCAAGAAACCTTGCGAAACCCTATAAAACAAGGGACTTGTTGCAATAGGATTAAATCGACACAGCAGGTTCGATCAGGAATGTGAAGGCGCGCGTGAAAACACGAACGACGTCACATCGAATGTGAAAGCAATCTTCACTGCGATGAACGAGGTTGCCTGCACACGTATGCGAGCGCGCGAAGAATCTTCGCTCTGTAGGAAATTTCCTACCCGACCATCCAAACCGATCGCCATCGCTTGAATGAAAAACATCTGTTGCATCATGCTGGTATGGAAGTGGCGATCACGCATGGCGTGACAAGGAGCGATATGGAACCGTCGAAGATGGAGGAGTTCGTCGCCAACGCGGCATTGCTGGCGGCGCACCTGACAGACCAGTGCAACAAGGCCGCCGCAACACAGCAGGCGGCAGCGGAGGAACTGCAGGCGTCGGCCATCGCGGTCGGCAAGACCATCGACGATGGCAAGCGCGAGATCGGTGAGCAGACACGTGGCGCCATCCACGACGCGCTGGCACAGGAGATACCCGCCGCCACCCACAGCATCGGCGAGACGGCAGCGCGATTACGCCAGGTCGCCGATCACCTGCAACAGGAGCAGGCGCGGCTCACGCAGCGCGCGCGCTTCCTAGGCTGGAAATCGCTGGGCGTGCTGTCCGTCGCCTGCCTGCTGCTGGTGGCAGGCAGCGGTTACGCGGCACGGCACAACCTGCAACGCGCGGCGCAGGCGAAGGTGGATGCGGAAGTGCTGGAAGCGCTGCAGCAGGTCACCATCACCTCCTGCAGCGGGCAGCCGTGCATCCGGCTGCAGGAGGGACTTCCCCGCTGGCAGAAGAACGACCAGTACGTACTGATCGATACGTCGGGCGAACAGGAAGCGCGCGGCAACAGCGGACGCTGAGATCGCGAGCATCGTCATGGAACAAGCGTCCGCGGGTGGCGGACATGGAAACAGGGGGCAACGTGGGCAGTACGCGCATTCTGATCATCCTGGCACTGGCGGCCCTGGCGGCCATCGGTGCGCTTTATCTCTCCGGCTATCTGGCCCTGCTGTTCCTGGGCCTGGATGGGGGCCTGGTCGGGCTGGGCACCTACGTCGACTACCTCAGGCACCTCGACCACCCCCGCGTGCAAGCGTACGCATGGCGCATCAAGACGGCGGGCGCGCTCGGCGGCGGCATCATGCTGCTGGTCTGGGCCGCACTGTCGGTGATGGTCTACAAGCTGCGCAGCTATCGGAACCTGCACGGGCGTGCGCGCTTCGCCGGCATGATCGACCTGGCCAACAAGGGCTTCCTCTCCAGCAAGGACACCGGCATCGTGGTCGGGCAGATGAACGGCAAGCTGCTGCGTCTGTCCGGGCAGCAGTTCGTGATCCTGGCGGCGCCCACGCGCTCGGGCAAGGGCGTGGGCGTGGTGATCCCCAACCTGCTCGACTACCGCGAATCCGCGGTGGTGCTGGACATCAAGCAGGAGAACTTCGATCTGACCTCGGGCTGGCGCCGATCGATCGGCCATGAGGTGTACCTGTTCAATCCGTTCGCCGAAGACCGACGCAGCCATCGCTGGAATCCGATGACCTACGTCTCGCAGGACCCGGCCTTCCGCGTCTCCGACCTGCAGAGCATCGCCGCCATGCTGTATCCGGACGGCGACGACAAGGACAAGTTCTGGATCAGCCAGGCGCGCAATGCCTTCCTCGCCTTCACGCTGTACCTGTTCGAGCGGCACGACCACGACCGCACCGCGGAACTGCCCACGCTGGGCGCCGTGCTGCGCCTGGCCTCGGGCGATGGCGGCGAGCTGAAGCCCTACCTGCAGAGACTGGTGGAAGCGCCCTTCCTCAGCGGACAGGCGCGCACGGCCTTCGCGGGCCTGCTGTCGCAGGCGGACGTGACCTTCGCGTCCATCATCGGCTCGTTCCGCGAGCCGCTGAATCCCTGGCTCAACCCGGTGCTGGATGCGGCCACCAGCGCCGACGATTTCAGGCTGGACGACGTGCGACGCAGACACATGACGCTCTATGTCGGCATCCAGCCGAACAAGCTGGCCGAGAGCCGGCTGATCGTGAACCTGTTCTTCAGCCAGCTGATCAACGTCAACACCAAGGTGCTGCCGCAGAACGACCCGACGCTGAAGCACCAGTGCCTGCTGCTGATGGACGAGTTCACCGCGATCGGCCGTGTCGACATCATCGCCAAGGCTGTGGCCTACATGGCCGGCTACAACCTGCGGCTGCTGCCGATCATCCAGTCGATGGCGCAGCTGGACGCGGTCTACGGCAAGGAACTATCGCGCACCATCATCACCAACCACGCGCTGCAGATCATCTACGCCCCGCGCGAGCAGCAGGACGCCAACGATTACTCGGAGATGCTGGGCTACACCACCATCAAGCGCCGCGCCCGCACGCGCTCGCACGGCCAGGGCCGCAACGTGTCCGACAACGAGGTGCTGGAGAAGCGCGCCCTGATGCTGCCGCAGGAGCTGAAGGCGATGGGGCCGGAAAAGGAGATCGTGCTGTACGAAGGCCTCGCCCACCCCATCCTGTGCCGCAAGGTGCGCTACTACAAGGACAGCTACTTCACCAAGCGGCTGATGCCTAAGGTCGAGGTCCAGCCGTTGTCACTTGAAGCATCGCACGCTCACAGGAATGACGTCAGCGTCCGTGTGGCCGGCGACGAACGCACCCGCGCATCGCTGTCGGCGGGATGACCTCTATCGCTTCGATGCATCACGAGGGAACGTACTTGAACATCATGGACGACAAGGACCCGGATCTGGGGCCGAGATTCCGCCACGATGCACTGCATGCGCTGCAACTGCTTCGCGACCTGGCCATCGTGAACGAGCGTACCTTACGCGAACTGGGGCCCCTGCCGCCCGGCGGCGCGCCGGCACCGGCCAAGCGCAAGCCCCGTCGCGCGCATCCACCCGCATCCCTTGCCGTCCAGGACGATGAAATGAACCCACTTCAGCGGATCATGACCACCTCAACGCTGGTGGCAGGCGCGTTGGCAGCCTGCGGCGAAGCCCACCCACCCGGGAAACTTGCGGAGCCTGCACCCGCGTCGGCAGCGACGGCCTCCGCGCCAACAGCACCCACACCGTCACCAACACCGACTCTCTCACCCCCCGAAACCGCATCTGCCGCACCCACGAAGCCCGTGGCTGACGAAGCCACCGTCGAGATCGAACGCGGCCCGCCCATTCCGTCGGCCACGCTCCGAAAGCAGGTATTGGCGCTGCTGGACAGCCTGCGGACGCTGGAAGACATGGAGCACCCGCATCTGGAGTCGATCTTCAGGATGCGCATGGTGAAGAACCCGAAAGTGCGCGATGGCTATGATTACTTCGGCATCACGACCGAGGGATGGACGTATTACGTAGAGACCATCCGCCTGCATGGACTGAGCGACCCGCCGACGATCACGATCGCGCTCGACAACGGTGTCGAACCATGGACCGACGAGAAGCCCACCTTCTGCACGATGGATTTCGAGGAACTCGCCAATGACATTGTCGCGTTGGGATACGAACGTGCAGCGACGCGCTCCACGTTCGGCAACAAGCCCTCCTGGGGGTTTGGCCGAGACGTTCCTGAGAACCGTACTGGTTTCGGTGTAGGGGTCTATCTCTACTACCTGGATGAGGGCACTGAAGCGGAACGGGCCTGCGCCAGTTGGCTGCGGATCTCGGGAGGTCCGCGAAATGACTAGGTTGCCTCCGCACTTGCAACGTCTGACCGATGGCCTTCCCGCGGACAAACGCGCAGATATAGAAGAAGCCATCGCTACCGCGCCTTATCTCCAGGAGCGGATGAGCCAAGCCATCGAGGCCGGGCGGCTCGAGCATATCCGCCTCACTCCACCCGGCGCGAACGAAGGCGGGCATTACGATAGCAGCGAGAAGGCGGTCTACGTCAGCATGGATACCTTCACGAGGCCAGATCTGCAGACGCGTCGGGATCGAATCGACGTCATCACCAGCACGCTGGGTCACGAAACAGGACATGCCTTGAACGCGGCGGAGTCGAGAAAGACGCTGCACTTTGTCGCCGCCCAGATCACGGAAGAGATACGCGCCGCCGGCCCCGGGGGCAGCGCCGATGTGACGCCCCACTTTTCTCTGTACCAACGCGCCGCCCGTCGCGACGAAGCGATCGCCGAGATTGAGGGTTGGAATGCGCTGGCCAGCCGCATCCAGTACACCAATGGCGGCGAAATCTCCCGCGAAGAAATGCTGAGACGGGCAGTTCCCACCACCGGATGCGTCTCGCGAGACAGCGCATACACCCTCCAGATCGCCCGCGGCATCGTCCTCGACCAGGACATGCACATGTCCAACACCCGCCTGCCCAAGGCTGGCGCCATCAATGTCGAACCGGTGGCGCAGTGCCACTTCGACCAATCCGCCAGGACGCTCGGTGCGCAGGGCAAGGCCGACTACCGCAACTATTACGGCGCCTATCTGATCGAACAGGTTGGCCAGGACACGGCACACTGGGTCCGACCGCCGACAATCAAACTCGACATGGCGCGGCTGGGGCTGGACCCGTCGCAACTGGAGAGCACCGACCTGAATCTTGGTGGGCGGAATCTCGGCCTGATCGATACCAGCGACGGCCAACGGCTCATCACCCTGCGTCACGGGGACAATGGCCGGAAGCAGAGTCCCGACAGCACCGCCGCGGCGCATGACCGGGACGTACGGGACGACGAGCGGATTTCCCGGCGCGCACGCTTCGGGGATGACACTGTCCTCCAAGGCGGCGAACCGGTAACCGCTTCCGCCACGCCGACCACACTCCGCGATCCGGCCCACCCGCAACACGCTCTCTACGACGCCCTGAAGCGGCATCTGCCCGACTACACCAGCGAAGCCCGCCTGTCGCAGTTCACCGATGCCTGCCACACGGCGGGCATCACGTCGCGCAGCCTGGCAACGATCCATGTCGAAGGCACACAGGCGCGCTTCTCAACGCGGGAAGGCTGGCCGCGTGTCGAGCTCGACCTGGACCAGGCGCCTGTCGCACGCACTACCGACCTGCCGCGTTGCGACATGCCTGCCGGGCCGCTGCCGGAGCGCGGCATGCCGGCGCACGCCGCGCCGCCTTCGCAGCTGCAGGGCCCCGCACACTGACCACGGGCCGCAGCGCGGCGGCGAACCCGAGGCGCCGCCCCCGTTGACCGGATCGCGGCGGCACCTTACAACAGGCGCCACGCTTCCCCATGTCGCAGGCTCCCGCATGCAATGCCCCAAGTGCCAAGGCACGATGGAACTGATCACGGTTCCGCAAGCCAATGTCCATCGCTGCACGCAGTGCAAGGGACTCTGGTTCGAAATGGTCGATCACGAGACCCTGAAGGATCGCGCGGAAGAGATCGATGTCGGCGACCCCACGCTGGGCGAGCGGTACAACCGGGTCGACCGGATCACCTGCCCGGCCTGCATCGGCAACCGCCCCTTGATCCGCATGGTCGATCCCTTGCAGCCGCATATCTGGTTCGAGAGCTGCAAGGGTTGCTACGGCCGCTTCTACGACGCGGGCGAATACCAGGATTTCGCGGAGATCGAACTCGCCGACCTGATCAAGGACTGGAACGCGCCGGAGCGGATCTGACGCACCCGGGGTGCGCTCCGGCGCACGCTCGCCGTTCCGCCGAATCAGCCTTGCAAAGCGTCTCGATCTTGGCCGGACGGCAGCGGCGGGCCAGAGCCCGCCCTACGCTGCGGTACCGCCGCGGTCCTTGCAGCCCCAGTTGAGGATCGGCGTGCCCGGCGGCAGCACGCGGCGGAACATCGCCACGCGTGCAGCCTTCGGGTTGACCACCACCGGTGCGCGCGCCGCCTTCAGCAGCGGCAGGTCGGCGCTGCTGTCCGAATACGCCACAGCCACTTCGCCGTAGCCGCGCTCGCGCAGCATGCGCATCTTCTCTTCGTTGTGGCAGTGGCGCGTGGCCACCACCGCGCCCAGGCGCGGGCCGACGGCGGTGCCGATGACCGGCACGTCCTCGTGCGCGACGAAACTGAGGATGGCGCGCGCGAGCTCCGGCGGTGCGCCGGTGGCCACCACCACGTTGTCGCCACGCGCACGGTGCTCACGGAACACCTCCAGCGCGTGCGGCAGCAACCGGTGCTGCACGTCATCGCGATGGCTGGCCACGTACTGGTCGATCAGCGCATCGAAGCTGCGCCGACCGTGCAGGCCGAACGTGCCGATCCAGATGTAGCCGGAAATCCCGCGCCGGCGGGTCGGCAGGAACGCCACCATCGGCCCCAGCACCACCGACGCAGCCGCCGCCACCGCCATGCGCAGCGGATTGCGCTGGATCAGCCACTTGACCAGATGGCCGCCGGAATCGCCGTCGTACAGGGTGTGGTCGAAATCGAAGACCACGACCGGCGCATCGGCGCGCGGCGTCGGATAGGGAGCGTCCGTCATGCGGCGAAGAATAGCTGACGCAGGGCTTCGCCGGGCTCTTCGGCACGCATGAAGGTCTCGCCCACCAGGAACGCGTTGATGCCCGCGTCGCGCATGATGGCGACATCCTCGGGCACCAGGATGCCGCTTTCGGTCACCAGCAGGCGGTCCTTCGGCACCGCCTCCTTCATGTCCAGCGTGGTCTGCAGCGATACCTCGAACGTGCGCAGGTTGCGGTTGTTGATGCCGACCAGCGGCACCGGTACCTGCAGGGCGCGCTCCAGTTCGTCGATGTCGTGCACTTCCACCAGCACGTCCATGCCCAGTTGCATGGCTAGACCGGACAGGTCGACCAGTTGCCCGTCGTCCAGCGCGGCCACGATCAGCAATATGCAGTCCGCGCCGAGCACGCGCGCTTCGTACACCTGGTACGGGTCGACAGTGAAGTCCTTGCGCAGCACCGGCAGCGTGCAGGCCTCGCGCGCCTGCTTGAGGTAGTCGTCCGCACCCTGGAAGAAGTCCACGTCGGTCAGCACCGACAGGCAGGCCGCGCCGCCGAATTCGTAGCTCACGGCGATGTCCGCGGGACGGAAATCGGGACGGATCACCCCCTTCGACGGACTGGCCTTCTTGACCTCGGCGATCACCGCCGGATCGCCCTGCGCGACCATCGCGTTCAGCGCATCGGCGAAGCCGCGTGTCGGCGGCGCGTCGGCGATGCGCGCGCGCAGGTCCGCCAGCGACACGCGGGCGCTGCGCTCGGCGATCTCGTCCGCCTTGCGGGCGAGGATGGTGTTGAGGATGTCGCTCATGTAGATCCTGGTTCGGTTCCCGTGCCGGCACAGGGCACGGCGCATTGTCGCATCCGCTCCCGTGCAGGAGGGGCTTCAGCCCCGGCAGGGCACGATTCCGGCGGCGATCGGGCACGCCCCCCCCGGCGCGTTGGCGAGGTCCGACCCGGTAAAGCCACTCCTACCCGCCGTTCGTGCGGTCCCAGCCGTAGGCCCGCTCGACCTTGGCCACGCGCAGCTCGAAATGGTCGTACCAGTCGCGCCGCCCCTGCTCGCGCGCGGCTGTGTGTTCGGCGTGCTGGCGCCAGGCGCGGATGGCGTCCTCGCTGTCCCAGTAAGCCACGGTGATGCCGAAGCCATCCGTTCCGCGCGTGGACTCCACGCCCAGGAACCCCGGCTGCTGCGCGGCGAGTTCGACCATGCGCTCGGCCATCGCACCGTAGCCGGCATCGTCATGCGCGTTGCGCTGCGACGAAAAGATCACCGCGTAGTACGGCGGCTTGGGGAGCGACGCGAATCCATCGCCTGCCATGTCATGCCCCTCTGTTCTGCCGGCCCAGCGCCTGCGTGGTGGCCACGAACTGCTGCAGCCGCTCCAGCGCCTTGCCGCTGGCGATGGCGTCGCGCGAGGCGGCGATGCCGTCCTCGATGCTGTCCGCCACGCCGGCCACGTACAGGGCGGCGCCGGCATTGAGCACCACGATCTCGCGTGCCGGCCCCGGCCGGTTGTCCAGCACGCCCAGCAGCATCGCCTTCGACTCGGCCGCATCGGCGACGCGCAGGTTGCGGCTTGCCGCCATTGCGATGCCGAAGTCTTCCGGATGCAGTTCGTACTCGCGCACCTGGCCATCGCGCAGCTCGCCGACCAGCGTGCCGGCGCCCAGCGACAGTTCGTCCATGCCGTCGCGGCCCCAGACCACCAGCGCACGCTCGGCGCCGAGCTCCTGCAGCACGCGCGCCTGGATGCCGACCAAGTCGGGATGGAACACCCCCATCAGGATGCTCGGGGCGCCGGCCGGATTGGTCAGCGGGCCGAGGATGTTGAAGATGGTGCGCACGCCCATCTCGCGGCGCACCGGCGCGACGACCTTCATCGCCGGGTGATGGACCGGTGCGAACATGAAGCCGATGCCGGCCTGTGCAATCGATTGCGCCACCTGCTCCGGCTGCAGTTCGATGTCCACGCCCAGCGCCTCCAGCACGTCGGCGCTTCCGGACTTCGACGACACGCTCCGGTTGCCGTGCTTGGCGATCCGCGCGCCGGCCGCCGCCGCGACGAACATCGAACAGGTGGAGATGTTGAAGGTGTGCGAGCCATCGCCGCCGGTGCCGACGATGTCGACCAGGTGGGTGCGGTCGGCGACCTCCACGGTGCGCGAGAACTCGCGCATCACGGTAGCGGCGCCGGCGATCTCGCCGACGGTTTCCTTCTTCACCCGCAGGCCGGTCAGGATGGCGGCGGTCATGGTCGGCGACACGTCGCCGCGCATGATCTGGCGCATCAGATCGACCATCTCGTCGTGGAAGATCTCGCGATGCTCGATGGTGCGTTGCAGGGCTTCTTGGGGGGTCAGTGGCATGGTGGCTCCATAGGGTGGGCCTTGGCCCACCGGCGTGGCGATGGCGGGCCAAGGCCCGCCCTACGTCATCGTTCGAGGAAATTCTTCAGCAGGGCGTGGCCATGCTCGGTCAGGATCGACTCGGGATGGAACTGCACGCCTTCCACCGGATACTCGCGGTGCCGCAGCCCCATGATCTCCTCGAAGCTGCCATCGTCGTTCTCGGTCCAGGCGGTGACTTCCAGCGCCGCCGGCAGGCTGCTGCGTTCGACCACCAGCGAGTGGTAGCGCGTGGCTTCGTAGGCATCCGGCAGGCCGGCGAACACGCCCTTGCCTTCGTGGCGGATGCGCGAGGTCTTGCCATGCATGATGCGACCGGCGCGGATGACGTTGCCGCCATAGGCTTGCCCCAGGCTCTGGTGACCGAGGCAGACACCGAGGATCGGCGTGCTGGCACCGAGCCGCTCGATGATCTCCAGCGACACGCCGGCTTCGTTTGGCGTGCAGGGACCGGGCGAAATGACGATGCGCTCGGGCGCGAGCTTCGCGATCTCGTCCACGGTCATCGCATCGTTGCGCACCACCTTCACCTCGGCCCCCAGCGATTGCAAATACTGCACGAGGTTGTAGGTGAAGCTGTCGTAGTTGTCGATCATCAACAGCATGGGACGGTACTCAGGGCGAAATCAGGAAAATGGCGTAGACGTTCTCGTTGAACGTGATCGTGCCGGTCTGCAGCGTCTCAGGAGCGACCCGCGTCCCCGTCACCTCGACCGTGGCTCCGATATCGGCCGTCGGTGCGGGCGGTGCGGGAGGCGTCACTCCGGCTTCGTCGCCAGGCGCCGGCCACATGCCCGCCTGGACGCCGTAGGCGAAACTCGGCGCAACGTCGGAGATGGTGTAGAGGCCGGTGATGCGGGTGCCGTAGGCGGATGCCAGGCCTTCCGCTGAGCGCCGCGACTGCTGCGCCGCTTCGCGCTTGAGCTCCGCGCGAAGGCCGGCAGCAGCGGCGTAACCGGAGCGGATGCCGGTGATCTGCAGCTCGGGACCGGATTCGACACCTGACAGCACGGCGCGCACATCCTCAAGCCGCGTGAACGTGGCGCGGACCCGCCGCACCACCTTGGTTCCCTTGAATACCTGCTTGCCCTCCTCGAACGCATGCTCCGGCGAAATCGACAGCGTCGAGGCGTGGATGCTGTCGGAGAGTGCACGGTTGGCCTTGAAGAGCGCGAGTACCGTGGCCACATTGCGCTCGACGCTTGCGCGCGCGTCACCCGGCGAGGGCATCGTGGACTGCACGAGGAAATCGAGGGTGAAGCGATCCGGCATGACCGTCCGCTCGGCCTGCCCCTTCACCAGCAGGTGCGGCTGCGAAGGCAGCGCGTTGACCTGCGACCAGGCCGGCGCGGACGCCAGCACGGAGAGCAATGCCAGCAGGAACCTGATCTTCATCGGGAGCGCCTCGGGAGAGCATGGAATAAGTGTCGCGCGCACAGCCTTCACCCCGGCACCTGACGACGGCAGGTACTGCGCGAGGCGTTGGGAGAACCTATCGTCGTTGTCCATCATCGACCGCATGGGTCAAGCTCCTCGCGCCAAACGCGAGGTCGCAGCATCAAGATGGAGCATTGAAACGATGCCGGCAAACGCCTCGATGGCCGACTCCGGTGTCGCCCACGACGTCACCAACCGGATCACGGTGGTGCCATCGCCGCGCCGCTCCCAGGTCTCGAACTCGACCCACTGCTGCAGCTGCGCCACGACCGCGTCCGGCAGCACCGGAAACAGCTGGTTGCTCGGCGAGTCGACCGCCAGCGGCACGCCGGCTTGCTGGAGGATGTCGCGCAGGCGCTGCGCCATGACGTTCGCATGCGTCGCCAGCACGAAGTACAGCCCGTCCTCGAACAGCGCCTCGAACTGCGCGCCGACCACCATGCCCTTGGCCAACATCGCACCGCGCTGCTTGATGACATGGCGGAAGTCCGTGCGCAGGGCCGGGTTGACGATGACCAGCGCCTCGCCCAGCAGCGCGCCGTTCTTGGTGCCGCCGATGTAGAACGCATCGGCCTGCCCGGCCAGCAGGGCCAGGTCGACGTCGTTGCCTTCCGTCGTCAACGCCGAGGCGAGGCGCGCGCCGTCGATGTAGAGCAGCAGGCCGCGATCACGGCAGAAGCCGCCCAGCGCCTGCAGTTCCGCCGCGCTGTAGACGGTGCCCCATTCGGTGGTGTTGGAGATGTAGACCAGCCGCGGCTTCACCATGTGCTCGCTGCGGTGGCCGTCGAGGCACGGCAGGATCAGATCGGGGCTCAGCTTGCCGTCCGCCGTGGCCACCGTCAGCACCTTGTGGCCCGAGGCTTCGATGGCGCCGGTCTCGTGCGTGGCGATGTGGCCGCTGGCCGGTGCGATCACCGCTTCGTGCGGGCGCAGGAAGGCGGCCAAGGCCACCAGGTTGGTCTGCGTGCCGCCGGCGAGGAAATGCACATCGGCATCGCGGCCGAGCCGGTCGCGGATCAGCGCGGCGGCGCGCTCACTGTGCACGTCCAGGCAGTAGCCGCGGTTGATCTCGGCGCTCGCCACGGCCAGCGCCTGCAGCAGGCGCGGATGCGCGCCCTCGCTGTAATCGTTGCGCAGGCTGATCTTCGCATTGGCGGCGGCGACCTCCATCACAAGCCCTTCGCCGCTTCGGCCACGGCGCGGAACAGTGCGCGGCCCTTGTTCATCGTCTCGTCCCATTCCTTCTCGGGGTCGGAGTCGTAGACGATGCCGGCGCCTGCCTGCACATGCAGGCGGCCGTCCTTGATGACGGCGGTGCGGATGGCGATGGCGGTGTCGGCGTCGCCGTGCCAGCCGATGTAGCCGATGCTGCCGGCATAGACGTTGCGCTTGATCGGTTCCAGCTCGCGGATCACTTCCAGCGCGCGGATCTTCGGCGCGCCGCTGACGGTGCCGGCCGGGAACGTCGCGCGCAACACGTCGGCATAACTCAGGCCCGGCAACAGCTTGCCGGTGACTTCGCTGACGATGTGCATGACGTGGCTGTAGCGCTCGATGACGAACTGTTCGCCCACCTGCACGGTGCCGGCTTCCGACACGCGGCCGGTGTCGTTGCGGCCCAGATCGATCAGCATCAGATGCTCGGCGCGCTCCTTGGGATCGGCCAGCAGTTCGGCTTCCAGCGCCAGGTCCTCATCGTGCGTCTTCCCGCGCGGCCGCGTGCCGGCGATCGGGCGCACGGTGACCTCGCCCTGCTCAAGCCGCACCAGGATTTCCGGCGACGAGCCCACCACCTGCACGTCGCCGACGTCCAGGAAATACATGTACGGCGAGGGATTCAGCGCGCGCAGCGCGCGATACACATCCACCGGCCGCGCATTGAACGGCACGCTCAGGCGCTGGCTCAGCACCACCTGGAAGATGTCGCCGGCGCGGATGTATTCCTTCGACTGCTCGACCGCCGCGATGAAGCCGTCGTGGGTGAAGCCGGAGACGAAGTGGCTCTCGTCCAGCACGTCGCGGGTGATCGGCGCGGGATACGAACCGGGCTGGCGCAGCTTGGTGGTCAGCACGTCCAGTCGCGCCTGCGCCTGTTCCCACGCTTCCGGTGCGCGCGGGTCGGCGTGGACGATCAGGTACAGGCGGCCCTTGAGGTTGTCGAAGACGGCCACTTCTTCCGACAGCATCAACAGGATGTCGGGGGTGTCGAGTTCGTCGGGCTTGTCGCCGCTCGCCAGTCGCGGCTCGATGTAGCCGATGCACTCGAAGCCGAACCAGCCGACGAGGCCACCGGTGAATCCCGGCAGGCCTTCGAGTTTCGGCACGGCATACGCGGCGCGCAGGGCTTCGACTTCGGCGAACGGATCGGCGACTTCGCGCGTTTCGACCAGTTGCCCGTGGTCGCGGATCTGCAGGGTGTGGCCGCGGAAGGTCGCCACGCGGCGCACCGGCAGGCCGATGATGGAATAGCGGCCGAAGCGTTCGCCGCCTTCCACCGACTCGAACAGGTAGGTATGCGGCGCGTCGGCGAGTTTCAGGTAGACCGAAAGCGGCGTGTCCAGGTCGGACAGCACTTCACGGACGACGGGGATGCGGTTGAAACCTTCAGCAGCGTACTGCTGGAACTGGGCGTGCGAGATCAAGCGGGCTTTCCTTCCGGGACACGGTGGCGGTACGGGCGACGGCTACGGGCCACCATCGCCAGCCAGGGCGTGCGGAATCTTTGGAAAGCGGGAGCGCGGGATGGGACACGGGGCTACTTTACCCGAGGCATCGACCCGCCGGCCACTGGGGGAAGCACGAATCAGTGCCGTCGTCACCGCAAAGGCGGGGGCCCAGTGGCTTCATGTCGTTGAAAGCCAAGGCGTTGGGTTCCCGCCTGACCAGACGTGCGTCTGTTGAAAGCCGCGGGAATGACGAGCCAGCGCTTTCCTAAGGTTGCAGACGCAACGGACAGCCTGCAGGCAGATGCATGCGCACGCGGCCGGGGACGCACTCGATGCGGAAACGCCGCGACTGCACCGGCTCGCCGTCCAGGTTGAGGGTCAACGGCTGGTCGGCCTCCAGTTCCACCCACGGCAGGCGGGTGCGGGTGGCGACGCGGTCCAGCGCCGCATGCTTGCCTTCCTTGACCAGCGTGCCGAGGGTGGCGGCGACTTCGCCGGACAGTTCCGGGACGATGGTCAGGTCCAGCAAGCCGTCATCGACCAGCGCATCCGGACACAGCGCCTGCCCACCGCCGGCCTGGCGCCCGTTGCCGATGCCCAGGGCAATGAAGTCGCCTTGCCAATCGAAATCGGGGCCGTGCAGGCGCGCGGTCATCGGCTCGATGCGTCCGAGGCGGGCGACGCCGGTGATCAGGTAGGCCAGGCCGCCGAGCATCTTCTTCAGGCCCTCGTCGGTTTCCACCGTCACCTCGGTACCGAAACCGCCGCTGGCCAGGTTGGCGCACCAGTGCGTGCCGTCTGCCGCATCGATACGCAGCAGGTCGAGCGGCACGGCCGCGACCTCTCGGACGAGCTGCAGCGCGGGTAGCGCCTCATCCGGAATACCGGCGGCGGTAGCGAAGTCGTTGGCCGTGCCCAGCGGCACCAGCCCGAGCGATGGCAGCGCGTCGGCGGTCTCGCCGCGATGGGCGAGTGTCGTGGCCACCTCGCTCAGGGTGCCGTCGCCACCGGCGGCGATGACGGTCGCCACGCCGTCGGCGATGGCCTCGGCGACGTAGCGGTCTGCATCGCCGTCCTCCCACGTCACCCGCACGTCCAGTGCGATGCCGTCCCCGCGCATGGCCTGCACGGCCTTGCGCATGTCATCGTCGCCGGCGGATTTTCCGTTGAGGATCAGGCGCCAGCGGGGGGAGGTCATGGGCGATTCCTTGATGGACGCGCGAGCATAGCGGCCTTTCTGTAGGAGCGACGTGAGTCGCGACCACACGCTGTGAGCGAAACAGAACCTATCGACCCCAGAACACCTGGAACGGATGGCGTGCGGTCGCGACTCACGTCGCTCCTACAGCGGCCGACGCCATCGTCATCTTCCGGTCACAGACCACGCGTAGCGTGGAAGGCCATAGCAGGGACGATGGGCGGAGGCAGGATCAGCCTCCAATTCTTCCGGGGCGGTGGCGAAAGCCATCGCCCTTTTCCATGGCCGCAGAGCGGAGCCTGCTTCGCTGGCGCGACCTGTGCGCCCGGAGATAGCCGGGCAAGCCCGGCGCCACGCAGGATCAGCCGCGCGCTTCCGCCACGGCTTGGCGCATGCGATCGATTACGTCCCTGTAGTCCGGCGCATTGAAGATCGCCGAGCCGGCGACGAACGCATCCGCACCCGCCGCGGCGATCTGGCCGATGTTGTCGGCCTTCACGCCGCCGTCGATTTCCAGGCGGATGTCCTTGCCGGTCTTGTCGATCATCGCGCGCACCGCGCGCAACTTGTCCAGCGCCGACGGGATGAAGGCCTGCCCGCCGAAGCCCGGGTTCACCGACATCAGCAGCACCAGGTCCAGTTCCGGCAGCACCCAGTCCAGCACTTCGACCGGCGTGCCGGGATTGAGCACCAGGCCGGCCTTGCAGCCCAGCGACTTGATCAGCTGGATCGTGCGGTGCACGTGCTTCGAGGCTTCCGGATGGAAGCTGATGATGCTGGCGCCGGCTTCGGCGAAGTCCGGCACGATGCGGTCCACCGGCTCCACCATCAGGTGCACGTCGATCGGTGCAGTGACGCCGTGCTTGCGCAACGCGCTGCACACCAGCGGGCCGATGGTGAGATTGGGCACGTAGTGGTTGTCCATCACGTCGAAGTGCACCCAGTCGGCGCCGGCCTTCAGCACGTTGTCGACTTCCTCGCCCAGGCGGGCGAAATCGGCGGACAGGATGGACGGGGCGATGATGCAGTTCGACATGGAGGGGCTCACTTGCGCTTGCGCAGGGTCTTGATGCGGTCGTAGGCGCCGTTGATCTCGCGCGCCTTCTGTTCGGCCTGGTCGCGCAGGTCTTCCGCGGCACCGGCCATCTTGTCGGGGTGGTACTGCGAGATCAGCCGGCGGTAGGCCTGGTCGATCTCGGCGTCGCTGGCATCGCTGGTCAGGTCGAGCACGCGGTACGGGTTGTCGCGGCTGAGCTTGAACCAGTCCTGGTCGAAGGCGTGGCCGATGATCAGGCCCACCAGGCCTCCCAGCGGATGGCGCATCAGCAGCCAACCGGCCACGAATCCCAGCAGTTTTCCGTACCAGCGCTTCATTCGGCCCGCCTTCTCCGGCAATCGCGGCATTTTACGGCACACGGCGGCCCCAAGCGCCGTACACTACGCGGCCCGGTACGGTACCCGGCCCCGCAGCAGCGGGTGGAGGCCACCCCGGGACGCGGGCGCACGGCCAGCCGCACGCCCCCACGACGCTGTACGCCTCGCTGGTTTCCGGAACTCCCCAAGGAGTGTTTGTGCCCACGACGTTGCTCCAATCCGATCTGCCCGGCCTCACCCTGCGCCACCGCGGCAAGGTCCGCGACGTGTTCGACCTGCCCCGCGACCGCCTGCCCGCCGATGCGCCCGAGGGCGATTGCCTGCTGATGGTGGCCACCGACCGCCTGTCCGCATTCGACGTGGTGCTGCCCGACCCGATTCCCGGCAAGGGCGAGATGCTCTGCCAGATCTCCAATTTCTGGTTCGCCAAGACCGCACACCTGATGCCCAACCACCTGACCGGCATCGATGTCGCGTCGGTGCTGCCGGCCGGCGTGGACGCCGCGCTGTACGCCAAGCGTGCGGTGGTGACGAAGAAGCTCAAGCCGGTGCCGGTGGAAGCCATCGCCCGCGGCTACCTGATCGGCAGCGGCTGGAAGGACTACCAGCGCACCGGCAAGGTCAGCGGCATCGAACTGCCCGACGGCCTGCGCCAGGCCGAGAAGCTGGCCGAGCCGATCTTCACCCCGTCGACGAAAGCCGCCGTGGGCGATCACGACGAGAACATCGACTTCGACGCCATGGTGAAGACCGTCGGTGCCGAACTGGCCGAACGCGTGCGCGACGCCACCCTGCGCATCTACCGCTTCGCCGCCGATTTCGCCGCCGAGCGCGGCATCCTGCTGGCGGACACCAAGTTCGAGTTCGGCACCGATGAAGACGGCCGTCTCTACATCATGGACGAGATGCTGACGCCGGACTCCTCGCGCTACTGGCCCGCGGACCAGTACGAGGTCGGCACCAGTCCGCCGAGCTACGACAAGCAGTTCGTGCGCGACTACCTGGAGACGCTGGACTGGAACAAGACCGTCCCCGGCCCGTCGCTGCCGGCCGAGGTCATCGAACGCACGCGCGCGAAGTACGCCGAGGCGCTGCAGAAACTGGCCGGCATCGTCGTCGACTGACCGCACACGGCGTTGTAGGAGCAACTGTCTTTTAGCTGGCTCGCCACTCGGTCTGTTCGCGGACCATGGCGTTGAGGCGGATGAGTAGCACGCGCATGCAGGCGGTAATGGCGACTTTGGCGGCCTTTCCCTGCTGGCGTAGTCGCTGGTAACGTGCCTTGAAGTCGGCTTGCTTGCGGATCACTGACCAGCACGCCATGTACAGGACACGGCGGATCGCGGCGCGTCCGCCGCGGATACGGCGTTTGCCGGCGTGTTGTCCGCTGTCCACGTTGTAGGGAGCCAGCCCGGCCAATGCAGCGATTTGGCGGCGATCCAGACGCCCCAGTTCAGGCAGGTAAGCCATCAGGCTGGCGGCGGTGACCTGGCCGATGCCGGCGATCGCCCGCAGCTTCCGGCTCAGCTGATCGTCGAGTTGTTGCTGGGCATGGACGATGGCCTTGTCCAAGTCGTGGATGCGCAGGCGCAGCTGGCCGATGTGAGCGGCAAGGTCGTCACGGACCAAGGGCGTGCACGCTCGGGGCAGGCGGCGGCGCTCGTCGTCACGCTGCTGGACCAGTTGTTCGCGGCGCTGGACCAGCTCACGCAAGGCTTCGCGCTCGGGCTCTGGTGCCACACCAGGGGCGCAGACCAGTTCGGCCATGCGCGCGAGCAGGGCCGCGTCGATGGGGTCGGTCTTGGCGGTTTTGCCCAAGGCGGTGGCAAAGGCACGGGCGCGACGTGGGTTGATCCGGGTGACCGGAACATCGGCGCTGACCAGGGCCCGCATCACGGCGCGTTCGTAGCCGCCCGTGGCTTCCAGCAGCACATTGCCAACGGTCTGCCCCTTGAGCATGGCGCACAGGCCGGCATGCCCTTCGCCAGTGTTGGGCACAGAAAGAAACTGCCGGGTCGGCAGTAAATGGACGGCCAGGGTGGCCTTGGAGACGTCGATACCAATCCAGAGGGTCATGGAAGCTCGTAAACTGTGGGACAGGAGAGAGCCCCCTCGTTCCTGCCCACGCTTGTGAAGTTCGAGCTCAGGCTCGTTCAACTGTTCGGGCTATGGAGCGAGGTCGATGTGCGGCGGCCCTGGCTCCTACACGTGCTCGAACACAGCGGCCTGTCGGCCTGCCGCACATCGCTCTCCACCCCAACTCTAGGGGTAATTGCAGACACAAGCGGGCCATGCCCGCGATGCTTCTGCGCGCTGTGGTCGAAGAGCATCGCGGGCATGGCCCGCTCCTACGACGTTGCGACGGCCGGCCCGGCACCCCCTGCCGGGCTGGGGTATGCTCCATACCCTGCCGCATTGCCATCCTCGGGAGGGATGAATGAACGCGACCGCGCAACGTCCGGTGGACCGATGGTTCGCCAGCTATTCCGGTGATCACGTCAACGAGACCAACCAGCTGATCCATGTCTTCGCCGTGCCGGCGATCCTGTGGACGGTGGTGGCGCTGCTCTGGTGCATTCCGGTGTTCGGCACCTGGGTGAAGTCCGGCGCGTGGGCGGCGATCGCGATGTTCGGCGCGTGGATGTACTACTACAAACTGTCGCGCCCGCTGGGCTTCGGCATGCTGGCGATCTTCATCGCCATGGCATGGCTGACGCGCTGGCTGGAGTCGCTGCTGGGCCTGCAGAACCTGCTCTATCTCGCCATCGCGGTCTTCGTGCTGGCCTGGATCGCGCAGTTCGTCGGCCACAAGATCGAAGGCAAGAAGCCCAGCTTCCTGACCGACCTCACCTACCTGCTGATCGGCCCGGTGTGGGTGCTCAGCAAGTTCTACCGGAAGATGGGCTGGCGGTATTGAGCAGGGGCGAGCCTGCTCCGCGGATGCCGTGCGTGGCATCGCCCTGACGCCGCGAAGAGCAGCGGAGCAAGCTCCGCTCTACGCACCCGCCGCGCGCTTGTCGACGATGAAAGTCCGCGGCGCGTAACCGAAGTCGTTGCGCGCCGGCGCGGCATCGAACACCAGGTCCTCTCGCATGCGCGCCACGGCATCGTCGGTGAGTCCACGCATCACGCCCGCCGCGCGGGCCAGCGACAACGCTGCCCTGAACACCGGCATCGGCACCTGCCATAGCTTCACCGGCGGATCGAGCGCGGCCAGCGTACGCGCCACCATCTCGCGGTAGTCCATGGTTTCTCCGCCGGGCAGCGCGTAGGCCTGTCCGTGCGTGGCGGGCGCATCCACCACGGCGAGCGCGGCGTCGGCGAGATCATCGACATGCACCGGCTGGCGTTTTCCGTCCGCACCACGCGGCAGCACGAAGAAGCGCATCCGCCGCGCCATCGCCGCGATCCGCGCCAGCGTCTGGTCGCGGCCGGCGCCGTAGACCAGGGTCGGGCGCAGCAACGTGGCCGCCGCGCCCTTGGATGCCGCGGTCTCGAAGACGAGCTGCTCGGCGGCCTGCAGGCGGGCGACGATCGCGCGTTCGTACGCGTCGCCCGACGCCTGCTTGGTATCGAGGCTGGTGGAACCGAACGCGACCACGCGTGGCATGGCGACCTGCCCGCGCGCATACCACTGCGCGAACCCGTCCAGCGGCCCGGTGCTGAAGACCACATCGACGGCGTCAGGCAAGCCCGCGATGCCGGCAAACTCGCCCGTCAGCCAGCGTACGTTCGACGACGGCGCGCGCGGCGTGCGCGATACCGCGAACACCTGCCACGCCGACGCCGACAGCCGCGCCAGCAGCGCCTCGCCGATCTGCCCACTGGCACCGAACACAAGGGCGGTACGCATCGCGGATCAGGCGCCCGGGCCGGCGTCTTCGTCGACCGCATCGACGGGCTGCGTCGGCTCGCCCCCGGGCATCGGCGGCCGCTCGGCCATGTGCAGCGACAACGCCGCCTTCGCCATCAGGTGCGCGCTGATCGGTGCGGTGATGAACAGGAAAGCGGTGATCAGCAGTTCGCGCGGCTGCGGATCGGTACCGCCCAGGGCGTGGTAACCGACCGAGGCCACCAGCATGCAGCCCACGCCGAGCGTACTGGCCTTGGTGGGGCCGTGCAGGCGCTTGAAGAACTCCGACAGCTTGAGCAGGCTGAAGGAGCCGACCAGGACGAAGAAGCTGCCCACCGCCAGCAGCAGCACCAGCAGGATGGCGAACACCCAGCTCATTCGACGATGTCCCGGCGCAGCACGTACTTGCTCAGCACGACCGTGCCGACGAAGCCCAGCATGGCGATGATCAGCGCCGCCTCGAAGTAGACCGCCGTGCCCAGGTACATGCCGAACAGCACCAGCAGCGCGATCGCCGACACGAACAGGGTGTCCAGCGCCAGGATGCGGTCGGGCACGCTGGGGCCGCGCACCAGCCGGACCAGCGCCAGCAGCATCGCCAGGCCCACCACGTGCATCGCGCCGACGATGGCGTACATCACCAGTTCCGTGGGTGTCATGGGAAGATCTCCATCAGCGGCGCCTCGTAGCGCGTCTTGATCTGCCGGATCACCGCGTCGGCGTCGTCCAGGTTCAGCACGTGCACCAGCAGGTGGCGGCGATCGTCCGACAGCGCCGACGACACCGTGCCCGGGGTCAGCGTGATGATGCTGGTCAGCGCGGCGATGCCGTGGATGTTGTCGATGTCCAGCGGCACCCAGATGAAGCCGGGATGGATCTTCCGTTCCGGACCCAGCACCTGCAGCGCCACGGTGACATTGGCCTGCACGATATCCAGCAGCAGCACGCCCAGCATGCGCGGCACGCTGCGAAGGCGGCCGATGCTGGCGAACTCGCGGTCCAGCCGCGCCGCGAACGGCGGAATCAGCAGCGCCAGCAGCAGCGCCAACGCCACGTGGCCGGCGCTGACGTCGTCGTTCATCAGCAGCCAGAAGCAGAACACCGTCGCGCTCAGCGGCAGCGACGGCAACCAGCGCTTGCGCCATGTCGCGGCCATGCTCAGGGCTCCCTCAGGATCGGCGCGGCGGTGCGCACGTGTTCGACATAATCACCCGGCGACTGCAGCTGCGCCGCGGTGGCGCGCATGTAGTCCAGCACCGGCGCGGCGGCCAGCACCAGCGCCACGCCGTAGGCGAGCAGCAGGACGATGGCCATCGTTTCAAGCGGGCGCGAAGGCGCGGACACCAGGTCCTGCTCCGGCGTATAGGCCTCCAGCTGGCGCACGCCCGCGTCCGGCCATGGCTCGACACGCCAGAACAGCCGCGTGCCCGCGCGCGCCAGCCCGACCAGCATCAGGAAACTCGTGCCCAGCACCAGCGCCCAGATCCACAGCGTGCGCGGGCCGGCCGGCACGGCCTCCAGCAGCAGCAGCTTGCCGATGAAGCCCGACAGCGGCGGCAGGCCCGCCAGCGAAACCGCGGCGACCAGGAACAGCAGGCCGGGCACGGTCTTGTCCGGCAGTGCGGCGATCAGGTCCTTGCGGTCGCTCGCGCGGCCGCGGCGGCGACGGATCAGGTCGGCGAGCAGGAACAGTGCGGCGCCGGCGAAACTGCTGTGCACCAGGTAATACAGCCCCGCGCCGATCGTGCCGGTGGTGTGCAGCGAGAAGGCGACGAACAGCGTCGCCGCCGAGCCGAGCACCAGGTACGCCGCCAGTGCGCGCAGCCGGATCGCCGCCAGCACGCCCAGCGACGCCAGCACCAGCGTTACCGCGCCCAGCACCAGCAAGGCAGGCCAGGCGAAGCCGTCCAGCGGACCCGACGCACCAAAGCTCAGCGTGCCCAGCCGCAGCACCGCGTACAGGCCCACCTTGGTCATGATGGCGAACAGGCCGGCGACCGCTGCCGGCGCATGCGTATAGGTCTCGGGCAACCAGAAGTACATGGGCAACAACGCAGCCTTCGCGCAGAACACTACGAACAGCAGGCCCGCCGCCGCCTGCACCAGCGCCACGTCGCCCGGCGGCAGCTGCGCCACCCGCACCGACAGTTCGGCCATGTTGAGCGAGCCGAGCAGGCCGTACAGCAGGCCGAGCGCCACCAGGAACAGCGTGGATGCGGCGATGTTGAAGGTGACGTAATGCAGGCCTGCGCGCATCCGTTCGCCGCGCCCGCCGCTGAGCAGCAGGCCGTACGAGGAGATCAGCAGCACCTCGAAGAAGACGAACAGGTTGAAGATGTCGCCGGTGAGGAACGCGCCGTTCAAGCCCATCAGCTGGAACTGGAAGAACGCATGGAAGTGCGGAGCGCGGCGGTCCCAGCCGGCGCACGCATGCAGCAGGCAGGCGGCCGCCAGCAGCAGCCCGACCAGCAGCATCAGCGCCGACAGGCGATCGACCATCAGCACGATGCCCAGCCGCGCCGGCCAGTCGCCGAGCAGGTAGACCGAGACCTCGCCGGCTCCCGCCGACGCCACCAGCACGCCGACCACGGCCAGCATCGCGGCCAGCGAGGCCCACGCGACGATGCGCTGCGGCAGCATGCCGAAGCGGCGGTGCTCGAAGAACAGCACGATCGCGGCGGCGAACAGCGGGATCAGGATCGGCAGCGCCGGCAGGTGGTTCATGCGCGCGGCTCCGCCTCGTCGGCCTTGGCGGCATCGCGGGCTTCTTCATGCCGGCGCTGTTCGCTGGCCAGGAACTCGCGCTCGGCCTTGCTGCCGTCGACATGGTCGCTGTCGTTGTCGCCGCGGCTGCGGATCGACAGCACGACCGTCACCGCCGTCATGGCGAAGGCGATCACGATGGCGGTCAGCACCAGCGCCTGCGGCAGCGGGTCGGTGTAGTGGGCCAGCGTCGGCGCCACGCCGTCGCGCAGCACCGCCGGCTTGCCCGGCACCAGCCGGCCACCGCTGAAGATCAGCAGGTTGGTCGCGTACGAAAGCAGGGTCAGCCCGAGGATGACGTCGAAGCTGCGCGCGCGCAGCAGCAGGTACACCCCGGCCGCGGTGAGGATGCCGATCGCGCTTGCCATCGCCAGTTCCATCAGGACATCTCCCTCAACGCAGCTCTCCCGTGCGGGTGGAACGCTCACCCGGTTCCATCACCCCCAGGTGCGACACGCGCGTGCGCGAGGGCCGGATGGTGCCCATCATCGACAGGATCAGCATGGCGCCACCGAACACCACCAGGTACACGCCCGTATCGAAGCCGATGGCGCTGGCCAGCGGCACCGTACCGATCACCGGCAGGTGCAGGTCGAGATGGCCGCTGGTGAGGAACGGTACGCCGAAGCCCATCGACGCCACCCCGCTCAGGCCGGCGATGATCAATCCCACGCCGATGCAGCGCACGTAGTCGAAGCCGAAGCGCGACTCCACCGACGCCGCGCCCTGGATCACGTACTGCACCAGCAGCGGCACCGCCAGCACCAGGCCGGCGATGAAGCCACCGCCCGGCGCGTTGTGCCCGCGCAGGAACAGGAAGACGGAAACCGTCAGCGTCAGCGGGAACATGATCTGCGCCAGGTCGGCCGGCACCGGCAGTTTGACCGGCGGGCCCGACATGATCTTCTCCGGCGCCATGCGTGCGCGTCGCAGCAGCGCGTGCACGATCAGCGCCGCGATGCCGAACACGGTGATCTCGCCGAACGTATCGAAGCCGCGGAAGTCCACCAGGATCACGTTGACCACGTTGGCGCCATAGGCTTCGGGCAACGAACGCGCCAGCAGCTCGCCACTGATGGTGTCGGCAGGCCGCGTCATCATCTGGTAGGCCAGCAGGCCCACGCCGGTGCCCGCGGCCAGCGCCACGACGATGTCGCGCAGGCGGCGGCGCGGCGTGCGCTCCGGTGGCGAGCGCGGCGGCAGGTAGTGCAGGCCCAGCAGCAACAGCACCAGGCTGACCATTTCCACCATCAGCTGGGTCAGTGCCAGGTCCGGTGCGGACAGGAACACGAACGCCAGGCTGACCATCAGGCCGGCGCCGCCCAGCACCACGACCGCCAGCAGGCGCTGCCGGTACAGCCGGATCGTCCACACCGCGCACACCACCAGCACCAGCCACAGCAACCAGCCCAGCAGCGGCATCGGCTGCGGCGCGCGCCACTGCAGCGGCGAGGCATCGCCGGCGACGAAGGGCGCCGCGCCGGCGACCAATGCCGCCAACACCAGGAACAGCAGGCTGCGCTGCAGGCTGCCGTTGGCGATGCGGCGGGTGAAGCGGCCGGCCAGCGCATACAGCGCCTCCATGTTCCAGCGGAACACGTGGCGGCCCAGCGAACGGCGCACGTTCGCATGCAGGCCGAACAGCCGGCGCAACCCGAAGTACAGCACGATGCCGCCGGCGATCCCGGCCAGGCTCATCAGCAGCGGCGTGTTGATGCCATGCCACACCGACAGGCTGTACGCCGGCATCGCGTCGCCGAGGATGGCACCGGCGCCCGCATGCAGGACCGGCGCGACCGTCCACGCCGGGAACATGCCCACCGCGACGCACAGCACCACCAGCACTTCCACCGGGATCTTCATCCAGCGCGGCGGTTCATGCGGCGCCACGCCGCCGACATAAGGATCGTCGCCGAAGAAGGTCTCGTAGACGAACCGCAGGCTGTAGGCCACGCCGAAGATGCCGTACAGCAGCGCCGCCACCGCGATCGCATCGCGCATGGCGCGGTGCCCGGGGATATCGATCGCCTCGGCGAAGAACATCTCCTTCGACAGGAAACCGTTGAGCAACGGAATGCCCGCCATCGCCAGCGAGGCGACGATGGCCAGCGCACTGGTCATCGGCAGATAGCGCCGCAGGTTGCCGAGCCGCCGCATGTCGCGCGTGCCGGTCTCGTGGTCGATGATGCCCGCCGCCATGAACAGCGATGCCTTGAACGTGGCGTGGTTGAGGATATGGAACACGCCTGCGACCACCGCCATCGGCGTGGAGATGCCGAACAGCAGCGTGATGAGCCCCAGGTGCGAGATGGTGGAATACGCCAGCAAGCCCTTCAGGTCGTGCTGGAAGATCGCGAACCACGCGCCGACCAGCAGCGTCATCGCGCCCACGCTGGTGACCACGTAGAAGAACAGGTCGGTGCCCGCCAGCGCCGGATGCAGCCGCGCCAGCAGGAACACGCCGGCCTTCACCATCGTCGCCGAATGCAGGTAGGCCGACACCGGCGTGGGGGCAGCCATCGCGTGCGGCAGCCAGAAGTGCAGCGGGAACTGCGCGCTCTTGGTGAACACGCCGGCCAGCACCAGCATCAACGCCCACGGATACAGCGTACTCGCGCGTATCAGGTCGCCCGAGGCCAGCACCACGTCAAGGTCGTAGCTGCCGACGATGCGCCCGATCAGCAGCACGCCGCCCAGCAGCGCAAGGCCGCCCGCGCCGGTGATCGCCAGCGCCATGCGCGCGCCTTCGCGTGCATCCTGGCGATGCGACCAGAAGCCGATCAACAGGAACGAGCTGATGCTGGTCAGTTCCCAGAACACCACCAGCAGCAACAGGTTGCCCGCCAGCACCACGCCGAGCATCGAGCCCATGAACAGCAGCAGGTAGGCAAAGAAGCGTGGTGCGCTGTCCTTCGCGCTGAGGTAGTAGTGCGCGTACATCACCACCAGGGCGCCGATCGCCAGCACCAGGCCGGCGAACATCCAGGCCAGCCCGTCGAGCCGCAGGGTGAAGGCCAGGCCGATCTGCGGGATCCAGGCGTGGTCGGCGCGCAGGTTCCAGCCCTGCAGCACGCTGGGCGTCATCCAGGCCAGCAGCACCAGGCCCAGCAGCGGCGCCAGGCCCGCCAGCCACGCGGTCGCGCCGCGCGGAAGGCCGCGCGCCAGCGCCACCACCAGCGCCAGCACGAACGGCAGCGCCAGCAGGATTTCAAGAAAAGGAATCATCAACCGCCTTGCCTTGCAGGGAATGCGTCATTCGCGAGCAATCGCCCCGAGTTTAACAAACCCGTTCACATACGCCTGACCCGCCGTTCAGTTCAGGCGAGCAATGCGATCTCGAGGATCACCCAGCCAATGAAGGCCGCCAGCAGGATGCCGCCTTCCACTCGGCTGATGCGCAGGTCGCCGCGCAGCATCGGATACAGCACCAGCACGAAGGCGATGGCCGCCGGCAGTTCCAGCCGCACGAAGGACGCCGGCAGCGCCAGCGGACGGAACGCCGCCATGCCGCCGACCACCACCAGCAGGTTGAACAGGCTGGAACCGATGACGTGTCCGGCCACCATGTCGCCCTGCCCGCGTCGCGCCGCCATCGCCGCGGCGGCGATTTCCGGCAGCGCCGTGCCGATCGCCACCGGCAGCAGGCCGGTCAACAGCGGCGACAGGCCCCAGTGCGCGCCGATCACCGGGGCGCCCTGCACCACGAACCGCGCGCCGTAATACAGCAGCGCCGCCGCCACGACGAAGCGCAGCAGGTTCATCCACAGCACGGTGTGCGTGGTCGCGAAGGCTTCGACCTCGGCGCGTACGCCCGCGTCCTCGCGGGGCGCGCGCGCCAGCAGGAACGCCAGCGCCGCCACGAAACCCAGCAACAGCGCGCCGCCTTCGACGCGGCCGACCACGCCGTCCAGGCCGAACACGATCAGCGCCAGCGAGGCCAGCGCCAGCAGCACCAGCAACGGGGACAGCACGCGCATGCGCACCAGCACCGGTGCGACCAGCGCCGCCACGCCCAGCGTGAGGCCGAGGTTGACGACGTTGCTGCCCACCGCGTTGCCGAGCGCCAGCTCCTGCGAGCCCACCCACACCGCCCGCGCATTGACGGCCAGTTCCGGCAGCGAGGTGCCGAACGCGATCAGCAGCAGGCCGGCCACGAACGGCGACGCGCCGAGGCGCTGGGCCAGACCCGAGGCGCCCTTGACGATGGAATCGCCGCCGAGCGCCAGCAGCACCAGCCCCAGCACGAAGTATCCCCAGGCCTCCGTCATCGCCGCCCCCTTCCCGTGTGGTGTGCGGCGATTCTATGCCCGGCCCGCCGGTGCGGCCAGCCGGGCGGCCGAGATCAAGAGCAGCCTTCCACGTACGCGACCTGCGGCGACAGGCCCACGCGCCATGCGGTGACCTTGCCGTTGGCATCGGCCTCGAAGATCAGCTGGGTCGGTGCCACGTCGCCGGCGTCCATCGCCAGGTACTGGCCACCCTGCGTGTACTTGTGCGGCGACGCCTTCAACGCGCCGCCATAGAGCTTCTGCAGTTCGTCGACACTCATGCCGACCTTGCCGCCACCCGGCGCGGTCTCCTTGTCGGTGCCGACGTCGTAACGGACGAACTTGCCCTCTTCCATCATGAAGGCGAAGTCGGCGGGCCGGGTGATCCACTTCGGCCACAGGTAATGGCAGGTGGTGCCTTCCATCGGCGCGCCGTTGAGCTCGCCACCCCAGGCCGCACGCGCTTCCTCGATCGTGCTGCCCAGTTTCATGTCGCCGTAGCCCAGGAAACTGGCCTGGCTCACCGGCCCGGCCGGTGCGGCCGTGTCGTCCACCGCGGGCGTGGGCGCCGGCGCTTCCGCCATCGGCGTGCTGGTCGCGGTGGTCTGCGGCTCCACCGCCGGCGCGCGGGCTTCCTCGCGCTGGCATGCGGACAACAGCGTGACGACCATCACGATCGGCAACATCGACTTCATCGGCTCTCTCCATTGCACAAAGCTGAATCCTAGCGTTGGCGCGTTAAGTCGCCGCGATGAAGCCCGCTCTGTCATCCGCACTTCATCGCCCGCGACTAGCCTGCGCGCGATCTTCCGGCATCTCCCGCATGCATCCGTCCAAGACCGATCTCGCCCGCCAGACACTGCAGGCCCACACGGGTGCGCTCGGCATGCGCGAGCGGCGCGCGCTGATCCTCTGCGACGGACAACGCGACCTGGCGGAACTGGTGCAGCTGCTGGGACAGGATGCACCGCTGCTGATCCAGCGCCTGGTGAGCGAGGGCTACCTGAGCATCGCCGGTGCGGCGCGTCAGCCGGCAACGCCGCCTGCGGTCGAACACGCGCCCACGCCCGCGCCTGCACCGGCGACGACCGGACCGCGACGCTCGCTCGTCGCCGCCAAGGTCTACCTGTCCGGCATGCTGGAACTGCAGCGCGATGACGGTGCGCGCCACCATCGCGAGCGCCTGCTGGCGAGACTGGACGATGACGCGATGCTGGAAGCGCTGGGCGACGCGTTGCGGTTCCTCGAAGCGCGCATGGCGACAACGCTCGCCGGCCGCATCCGCGACCGCTTGATGGAGGCCTTGCCGCACGAGGCGGCGCAGCGCCTGCAGGATCTGCTCGATGCGCAGACGGAGCGCGCCCTGCCCTGAGCCCGGCTCAGCCCTTCGGTGCGAAGTGCTTCCGCAGGCCCGCCCAGCAGGCCTGGTAATCGTGCTGGCGATGCGCGGCTTCGACCGCCTGCCGCGTCGGCCGGATCACCGCCCGCGTCTCGAACATGAAGGCCATGGTGCCGGTGATGACATCGGGCTTGGTCAGGTCGGCGTTGGATGCCTTCTCGAACGTCGCCGCATCCGGGCCATGCCCGGTCATGCAGTTGTGCAGCGACGCACCGCCCGGCGCGAAGCCCTCGGCCTTGGCGTCGTATACGCCGTGGATCAGACCCATGAACTCGCTGGCGATGTTGCGGTGGAACCACGGTGGCCGGAACGTGTCCTGCGCCACCAGCCAGCGCGGCGGGAAGATCACGAAATCCATGTTGCCCACGCCCGGCGTGTCGCTCGGCGAGGTCAGCACCAGGAAGATCGACGGATCGGGATGATCGAAGCTGATCGAGCCGATGGTGTTGAAGCGGCGCAGGTCATAGCGGTACGGCGCGTAGTTGCCGTGCCAGCCCACCACATCCAGCGGCGAGTGGCCGATGTCGGCGCGCCACAGGTGGCCCTGGAACTTGGCGATCAACTCGAATCCGCCCTCGACATCTTCGTACGCCGCCACCGGCGTCTCGAAATCGCGCGGATTGGCCAGCCCGTTAGAGCCGATCGGCCCCAGGTCGGGCAGGCGCAACGCGGCGCCGAAGTTCTCGCAGACATAACCGCGCGCTTCGCCATCGGGCAATTCAACGAGGAAACGCACGCCACGCGGGATCACCGCGATCTGCTGCGGCTCGACGTCGATCACGCCGAACTCGGTGGCGATGCGCAGGCTGCCCTGCTGCGGCACGATCAGCAGCTCGCCATCGGCGTCGTAGAAGTAACGGCCCTGCATCGAGCGGTTGGCGGCATACAGATGGATGCCGACGCCATGCTGGCCCTCGGGACCGCCGTTGCCCGCCATCGTGTACAGGCCATCGACGAAATCCGTCGGCGTCTCCGGCATGGGCAACGGCGACCAGCGCATCTGGTCCGGCGACACCGGACCCGCGCTGAAGTCGCTGTGCAGCCGGTGCTGCGCATACGGTGCGAACGGACCGTGCATCGCCGCCGGGCGGATGCGGTACAGCCAGCTGCGACGGTTCTCCGCACGCGGCGCGGTGAACGCGGTGCCGCTCAATTGCTCGGCATACAACCCGTGCGCGACCCGCTGCGGCGAATTGCGGCCTTCCGGCAGCGTGCCGGGGATCGCCTCGCTGGCGAAGTGGTTGCCGAAGCCGGGCTGGTAGTTGTTGGCGCTGTTCGCATTCATGCTCATCGTGTCCCGATCAAAGCCCCTCTCCCGGCGGGAGAGGGGTTGGGGAGAGGGCCGGTCGCGAGGCGAAATCCCAGATCGCCGTGACCACCGCCTCCACCTCCCTCAGCACATCGTTGTCCCAGAACCGGACGACCCGCCATCCCTGGGACTGCAAGTATCGCGTTCTTGCGGCATCCGCGGCAGGCGAATGCTGCGAACCATCCAGTTCCACCACCAAACCCGCCTCGACGCAGCAGAAATCGACGATGTAGGGCGGAACGGGATGCTGGCGCCGGAATTTCATGCCCTCCAGGCGTCCTGCCCGCAGGTACTGCCACAGCCGGCGTTCGGCATCGGTCATGCCCCTGCGCAACTGCTTGGCATGATCGAGCGTGTGGGTCGGCAAGCGTGGCTTGCTCATGCGGGACCTCCTGTCCTGGCTGATCCGCTTTCCTGAATCGGCAAGTGACAAGGCTTCGCCGTCCCTCTCCCCAACCCCTCTCCCGAAGGGAGAGGGGCTCGAAGAGACCTTACAGCACCCCGCGCTTCATCTGGTCGCGTTCGATGCTCTCGAACAGTGCCTGGAAGTTGCCTTCGCCGAAGCCTTCGTTGCCCTTGCGCTGGATGATCTCGAAGAAGATCGGGCCCAGCGCGTTCTGGGTGAAGATCTGCAGCAGCTTGCGCTGCTTGGTCTCCACGTCGGCGTCGATCAGGATCTTGTTGCGCGCCAGGCGCGCGACGTCTTCGCCGTGGTCCGGGATGCGCTGGTCGATCACGTCGAAGTAGGTGTCCGGCGTGTCGAGGAACGCCACGCCCGCTTCGCGCATGCGCTCGACGGTGGTGTAGATGTTGTCGGTGAAGCAGGCGATGTGCTGGATGCCCTCGCCCTTGTAGGCATCGAGGTACTCGTTGATCTGGCTCTTCGGATCGCTGGACTCGTTGAGCGGGATGCGCACCATGCCGTCCGGCGCAGTCATCGCCTTCGACAGCAGGCCGGTCTTGGCGCCCTTGATGTCGAAGTAGCGGATCTCGCGGAAGTTGAACAGCCGCTCGTAGTAGTCCGCCCACTTGGCCATGTTGCCGTGGTAGAGGTTGTGGGTCAGATGGTCGATGAAAGTCAGGCCGAAGCCCTTCGGCATCAGGTCGACGCCCGGCAGGTATTCGTAGTCCGGGTCGTGGATGGTGCCCTGGTCGTCATAGCGGTCGACGATGTAGAGCATGCAGTCGCCGATGCCCTTGATGACGGGCGCGGCGACGGCCTTGGTCAGCTCGTCGGCGGCGTCGAAGGATTCGGCCCCGTTCTTCAGTGCCTGCACGCGCGCCCACTCGGCCAGCTTCTTCACCCGGATCGCGAAGCCGCAGGCGCTGGGGCCATGCTCGGCGGCGAAGCGCGCGGCGAAGGAGTCCGGATCCTCGTTGATGAGGAAGGTGCAGTCGCCCTGGCGGTAGGTGCTGATGGCGCGCGTCTTGTGCCGCGCGACCTGCACGAAGCCCAGCTTGCGGAAGTAGTCGTGCAGGTGGTGCGCCTGGCCCTCGGGGGCGGCGAACTCGACGAATTCGAAGCCATCGATGCCCATCGGGTTGTCGAACGTCGTGGGCTGGATGCCAGAATTGGGTTGTGCGGTCATGGGGCGCCTCGCTAGGCTTGCCGGGATTTATCCCATTCTATAGTTTCAGCTGAAACCAACAACAAGTAGCAGCGCAGCATGAGCCAGCCAGCCAGCCCCGCCATCCACGCCGATTTCGACCTCGACCGCCTGTTCTCCTACCGGTTGAGCGTGCTGTCCAACCGGATCAGCAGCGCGATTTCGCGCGAATACCACCGCCGTTTCGGCCTGGCCATCACCGAATGGCGGGTCATGGCGGTGCTGGGGCGCTTCCCCGGCCTGTCGGCCGGCGAGGTGGCCGGCCGCACCGCGATGGACAAGGTGGCGGTCAGCCGGGCGGTGGCCCGCCTGCTGGAACGGGCGCTGATCCAGCGCGAGATCCACGGCGACGACCGCCGCCGCTCGGTGCTGGCGCTGACCGACGAAGGCTTCCGGGTCTACGACGAAGTCGCACCGATGGTCATCGAGTACCACCAGCGCATGCTGGAACCGCTGAGCGACGACGAGCGCGCCATGCTCGACCAGCTGATCGACAAGCTGGCGGGTGAAGGCGTGAGGCGCATCGAGGGCTGAAGGACATGCATCTGTAGCGCCGAGCTTGCTCGGCTGCGCGATGCATAAGAGCTTCCACGGCAGCGGAGCAAGCTCCGCTCTACGAAAAACGGCGGCCGTTGGCCGCCGTTCTTCTCTGGATCCCCGCTTTCGCGGGGATGACGCATTGGCAAAGGCGCGCCCGTCGGGCGCGCGTCACCCTGCACGAAAAACGGCGGCCGTTGGCCGCCGTTCTTCTCTGGATCCCCGCTTTCGCGGGGATGACGCATTGGCAAAGGCGCGCCCTGTGGGCGCGCGCCAATGCGTCACTTCACGCCGTGCATCAGTCGCTGGATCAGCGGGGCGATGATGAACAGCAGGACGCCCGAACCGACCAGCGCCCAGAAGCCGAAGGTGTAACCCGCGTGCGCGGACTGCACGGTCATGCCGCCTTCGCCACTGACTTTGCCCGCGAAGATGCCGGCCATGTTGTTGCCGATGGCGATCGACAGGAACCAGCAGCCCATCGCCATGCCGGCCAGGCGCGACGGCGCCAGCTTGGTCGTCATCGACAGGCCGATCGGCGACAGGCACAGCTCGCCGACCGACTGGATGACGTACACCATGAACAGCGTCCAGAACGGGATCTTGCCGTTGGCGTCCACCATGCCCGACAGCGCCATCATCAGCAGCAGGAACGCCAGGCCGTTGAAGATCAGGCCCAGGCCGAACTTGCGCGGGATGATCGGGTTGTTCTTGCCCATCTTCACCCACAGCCAGGCCAGTACCGGTGCGAGCGCGATGATCGCCACCGAGTTGACCGACTGGAACCACGACACCGGGAAATCATTGGTGCCGGCGAACATCTGGAAGAAGCCTTCCATGCCGATGTCGCGGTCGACGATGCGGTCGGCCAGGAAGTTGAACGAACTGCCCGCCTGCTCGAAGAACATCCAGAACAGCACGTTGAACACGAAGATCACCAGCATCGCCACGACCTTGTCGCGCGCCACCTTGCCCTCGCGCAGGCCCTCGACCACCAGCATCACCGCCGGGATCACGAACAGCGCCATCAGGATGGCCTGCAGCAGGTTGGCGTCGATCGTCAGCAGCGCGTAGAACATCGGGATGCCGATCACCGCGCCGAACAGCACCACCAGGCTGACGTTGCGCAGGCCGGTCTGGTGTTCCGCCGGCAGGCCGATGCCTTCCAGCTGACGGCGGCCGAACCAGAACCACACCAGGCTCAGCAGCATGCCGACGCCGGCAGCGATGAACACCACCTTGTAGGCCGGCATGTCTTCGATGCCGAACACCTTCTTCGCCAGGTACTGGGTGACGATCGGCGCCAGCAGCGCACCGATGTTGATGCCCATGTAGAAGATGGTGAAGCCGGAGTCGCGGCGCGCATCACCCTGGGCATACAGCTTGCCCACCATAGTGGAGATGATCGGCTTGAACAGGCCGTTGCCCACGATGATCGTGGCCAGACCCAGCTTGAACATCGCCTCGCTCGGCAGCGCCAGCAGGAACAGGCCTGCCGACATGAACACCGCGCCCAGCAGGATGGAGCGCTGGAAGCCGATCAGCTTGTCGGCCACGTAGCCGCCGAAGATGGCACCGGCATAGACCAGCGCCAGGTAGGCACCGTACAGCTCACTGGCGGGTTTCTCGCCGGAGGCGTCGCCGCCGTGGAACTGCGCCACGATGTACAGCACCATCGCCCAGCGGATGCCGTAGAACGCGAAGCGCTCCCAGAATTCCGACATGAAGAGCATCCACAGCGGACGCGGATGTCCCAGGACCTGCTTGAATTCCGGTATCCGTTCCGGCGTTGGTGACGCGACGGCTCCGCTCATGCGGGCTCCCCCTTCTAAAGTGATTCAGGACTTCAACGGTCCGTGCCAGCGGCACGGGACGCGCGAGGATTACCGACGCGGACCGCGGGCGTCAAACCTGCCGGGAGCGCCGCACACACGCCGCTCCCGCTGTTCAGCGAGCTAAGTGGTTGCAAGCGAAAGGATTTGTGGCCCCGGCCACGGCCTCAGCCGGGCACGTACTCGTAGCTCGCGCCCACGCCCAGCGGCAGCCCCAGCGCCCAGTAGCCCAGCAGGAACAGCGTCCACGTGCCCAGCAGGGCCAGCGAGTACGGCAGCATCATCGCGATCAGCGTGCCGATGCCCGTGCCGGTGACATAGCGCCGGCAGTAGACGACGATCAGCGGGAAGTACGGCATCAGCGGCGTGATGATGTTGGTCGTCGAATCGCCCACCCGGTAGGCGGCCTGGGTCAGGTCGGGCGACACGCCCAGCTGCATCAGCATGGGCACCAGGATCGGGCCGATCAGCCCCCACTTGGCCGACGCCGAACCGATCAACAAGTTCACCGAACCGGTGAGCAGGATGATGCCGGCCAGCGTGATGCCCATCGGCAGTCCGAGCGAGCGCAGCAGGTCCGCGCCTTCCACCGCCACCAGCGCGCCCAGGTTGGAATTGCCGAACGCGGCGATGAACTGCGCGCAGAAGAACGCCATGACGATGTAGTAGCCCATCCCGTTCATCGCCTTGGCCATGCCCTGCACGATGTCGCGGTGCGTCTTCACGGTGCCCGCGGCATAGCCGTAGACGATGCCCGGCAGCAGGAAGAATACGAAGATCAGCGCGACGATGGACTGCATCAGCGGCGCGGCGGGCGCCAGCAGCGGATGCGTCTGCGGCGGCACCTGCTCGGCGGCGGCGCGCCACGGCGAATCGTCGCCGGACAGGCTCCACGCGAACAGCGCAGCCGCCACCGCCATGGCCGCCAGCGCCCACGCCAGGCCGCGGTTCTCCGCGCGCGCCACCGCTTCCATCTGCGGCAGCCCGGCCGGGTCGCCGTCGACCGGCGTGCCGCGCAGGCGCGGCTCGATCACGCGGTCGGTGAGGAACCAGCCCACCCCCACGATCAGCAGCGTGGACGCGGTGGTGAAGTAGAAATTGTTGAGCGGATTGATCTCCAGGGTCGGCGCGACCACCTGCGCGGCGGTCTGGGTCAGGCCCGCGAGCATCGGATCGAGCGACGAGGGAATGCCCACCGTGGCCGAGAAGCCGCCCGATACGCCGGCGAACGCGGCCGCGATGCCGGCCAGCGGGTGCCGACCCGCCGCATAGAAGATCACCGCGCCCAGCGGGATCACCAGCACGTAGCCCGCGTCCACCGCCACGTGGCTGAGGATGCCGACCAGGATCAGCATGGGCGTCAGCAGCATGCGCGGCGTCACCGACAGGATCTTGCGCAGCACCGCGTTGATGAAGCCGGTGTGCTCGGCCACACCCAGGCCCAGCATGGCCACCAGTACCACGCCCAGCGGCGGGAAGTTGACGAAGGTCTTCACCAGCCCGGCCATGAAGCCGGTCAGCGAGGTGCCGGCCAACTGGTTGACGATCTGGATGGGTTGACCGGAACGCGGATCGATGGCGCTGAACGACACCCCCGACAACCACCACGACACCAGCCACACCACCACCATCAGGATCAGGAACAGCGCCGCCGGGTCCGGTAGCCGGTTGCCCGTGCGTTCGATCAGGTCGAGCAGGCGGGTGGTGAGGGAACGGGGGGCGGCGTCCTGGGTAGCGGGGGTCATCGTCGGGAGCGGTCCTGCGGATAGGGTCCGCCGCATGCTACCAGTCCCGCTTTCCGCGCTGCCTCAGCGGGGGCCGGCATGGCGTGCGGGGCGAGGTTCCGCGCCCACCCGGCCGCCCTCGCTCAGCGGCCGGGCCCGATAGACGTGCGGACGTCGAACAGCTCCGGGAAGAACGTCAGTTCCAGCGCCTGCTTCAGGAACCCCACGCCGCTGGAGCCGCCGGTGCCGCGCTTGAAGCCGATGATCCGCATCACCGTGCGCATGTGGCGGAAGCGCCACAGCTGGAACTGGCTTTCCAGGTCCACCAGGTCCTCGCACAGCGCGTATTCGCGCCAGTAACGGTCGGTGTCCTCGTAGATCGCCTCGAACACCGGCAGCAGCGCGGCGTCGGCCGCGTGCGCCTGGCGCCAGTCGCGCTGCACGTGCTGGGTGGGGATGGCGTGGCCCCAGCGCGCGAGATAGATCAGGAACTCGTCGTACAGGCTGGGCGCGTCCAGCGCGGACGCCAGCCCGGCATGGCCTTCCGGATCGTGCGCGAACACCTTCAGCATCGCGGCATTCTTGTTGCCCAGCAGGAACTCGATGGTGCGGTACTGCAGCGACTGGAAGCCGGACGACGGCCCCAGCAGGTCGCGGAAGCCCATGTATTCGGAGGGGGTGAGCGTCTCCAGCACCGACCACTGCTCGGTCAGCTGCCGCAGCACCTGCTTGCTGCGCGCCAGCACCTTGCGGCATTGCCAGACCTGGTCGCGCTGAAGGAAGCCGATGGCCGCGCCCAGCTCGTGGATCATCAGCTTCATCCACAGCTCCGAGACCTGGTGCTGCACGATGAACAGCATCTCGTCGTGGTGCTGCGGGTCCGACACCGGGTGCTGCGCCGACAGCAGCCGGTCCAGCTGCAGGTAGCCGCCATAGCTCAGGCGGCCGGACAGGTCGGTGTGGATGCCTGCTTCCAGCGGGCGTTCGTTCTTCTCTACGGCCATCCGTCGATCAACCGGGTCGCCACGGGCGCAGCGGGGGCGCCAGCGTAACCGATGCGGGCGGGCGACCCCGGCAAGGCGACGGAAAACCGCCACGCATGTCACGCCCATGCAATGCGCGTACCACAGGCTTGGGCTACATTGCGTCGGCCGGGGGCGGATCCGCTTCCGACGGGGGCGGCGTCCAATCCACTGAGGGAGATTCCGTAACATGGAAATGCCACGGGGCCGCCTTGCGGCCGTGTTCGCGTCTTTCGCCTTGCTGTTCGCCGCCTCGTCGGCGCAGGCACAGGTGGTCATCAGCCAGGTCTACGGTGGCGGCGGCAACAGCGGCGCCACGCTGAAGAACGACTTCATCGAACTGCGCAACAACGGCCCCACCGCGGTGGACCTGACCGGCTGGAGCGTGCAGTACACCTCCTCCGGCGGCACCACCTGGAACGGCCGCACCAACCTCAGCGGCAGCATTCCGGCCGGCGGCTTCTACCTGGTGCAGCAGGCGCAGGGCGCCGGCGGCACGGTGGACCTGCCCACGCCTGACGCGGTGGGCACCATCGCCATGTCCGGCACCGCCGGCAAGGTGGCGCTGAGCCGGAGCACCACGGCGCTGACCAGCGCCTGCCCGACCACCGACGCCAACGTGGCCGACTTCGTCGGCTTCGGCAGCGCGGCAACCTGCTTCGAAGGCAGCGCGCCGACTGGCACGCTCAGCAACACCACCGCCGCCCTGCGTGGCGGCGATGGCAGCATCGATACCAACAACAACGGCGCCGACTTCGCGGTCGGCGCGCCCAACCCGCGTAACAGCGGCGCCGAGCCGCCGGAACCGCCGGACCCGCCGCTGGCGTTGACCATCGCGCAGATCCAGGGCACCGGCCTGCTGTCGCCGCACAACGGCAAGCGGGTAGTCACCGAGGGCATCGTCACCGCGCTCAAGTTCAACAACGGCTTCTTCCTGCAGGCCGCCAACGATGACGGCGACCCGGCCACCTCCGACGCCGTGTTCGTCTTCACCAGCAGCGCGCCGCCGGCCTCCGCCGCGGTGGGCAACCGCGTGCGGGTGACCGGTACGGTGGAGGAGTTCACCCCGTCGTCCAACCCGCACCAGCTGGCGATCACCGAGATCGTCACGCCGACGGTCGAGGCGCTGGAAACCGGCGTGGCCCTGCCCGCCGCGATCGAACTGACCGCCGCCGAGCTGTCCCCCGACGCCCTGCCCGGCACGCTGGAGCGGTTGGAAGGCATGCGAGTGAGCGTGGCGCAGTCGGTGGTCATCGCCCCCTCGGGCGGCAGCCTGGACGAGAACGACGCGCTGGCCTTCAGCGACGGCGTATTCCACGTCACTCTGCCCGGCGTGGCGCGGCCGTTCCGCGAGGCCGGCATCGGCGCGATGGACGCCATCACCCTGCCTGCCGGCAAGAACCCGCCGCGCTTCGACACCAACCAGGAACGCCTGATGGTGCGCAGCCGCGGCCAGGTCGGCGCTCAGCCGCTGTCGGTCGACACCGGCGCCGAGGTCGCGGGCCTGCTGGGCGTGCTGGACTACTTCGCCGGCACCTGGGCGCTGCTGCCCGACGTGGCCACGCCGCCTGCCGTCACCGGCGGCCGCCTGCCGGAAGCCGTCAACGATGCGAGCTACGACGAAGTCACCGTCGGCAGCTTCAACCTGCTGCGCCTGTTCGACGAGGTCAACGACAGCAACGGCGCGGTGACGTTGACGCCGGAAGCGCTGGACAAGCGCCTGGCCAAGGCGGCGCTGGCGATCTGCGACTACCTGAAGGCGCCGGACATCCTGGGCGCGGTGGAAGTGGAGAACGTCCGCGTGCTGCAGCTGCTGTCCGAACGTATCGACGCCACCTGCGCCGCGCGCCCGGGCTATGTGCCGTACCTGCAGCCGGGCAACGACGTCGGCGGCATCAACGTCGGCTTCCTGGTCAGTTCGCGCCTGACCGCCGACGGCGTGGCCCGCGTCGAGGTGCTGGACGTGGCGCAGTTCGGCAAGGAGACCACCATCGCCAACCCGAACGGCACCACCAGCCTGCTCAACGACCGTCCGCCGCTGCGCCTGCGCGCCCGCGTGCATCAGGATGCCGCCTCGAGCTATCCGCTGACGGTGATCGTCAACCACCTGCGGTCGCTCAACGACATCAACGACACCCTGCCGGGCAGCAGCGGCTGGGCCACCGGCGGCGAGCGCGTGCGGGTCAAGCGCGGCGCGCAGGCGATCTACCTGGCCCAGCTGGTGGAAGAGATGCAGCAGGCCAACCCGGACGAGAAGATCGTGCTGGTCGGCGACTTCAACGCCTTCGAGTTCAACGATGGCTATGTCGACGTATTGGGCATCATCAAGGGCGAAGCGGCACCGGAAGACCAGGTGCTGACGTACATGCCCAGCCCGCTGACCGTGCCGCTGGTGGACGGATCGCAGCTGATCGCCGATCCGGCCCATCGCTACTCGTACGTGTTCGAGGGCAATGCGCAGACGCTGGACCACGTGCTGGTCAACGAGTCGCTGGTGATGGACGCCGGCCTGCGCGTGGACCACGCCCGCATCAACGCGGACTTCGGCACGGACAACTTCGGCGATGCCTCGCTGGCGATCCGTTCGTCCGACCACGATCCGGTGCGCCTGAGCATCCGCGTGCCGAGCTTCGCCCGCGCCGACCTGTCGGCCACGGTGTCGGCCGACCGCAGCAGCGCCAGCGTCGGCGAGACCGTGCGCTACACCGCCACCGTGCGCAACGCCGGTCCCGGCGCGGCGTCGCCGGCGGCGTTCGCCTTCGTGTTCTCGGCCGAACTGTCGCCGTCGCTGGCCACGCTGCCGGCGGGCTGGAGCTGCGACGCGGCCGAGGTCACCGCCGGCACCACCCGCGTGGCCTGCACCACGCCGTCGCTGGCGGTGGGCGCTGACGCCACGTTCGCGATCGACGCCCTCGTCCCCGCCAGCGCAGCCGGCACCACGCTCGGCCTGGGCGTGTCGGCCAACTCGACCGTGCTCGACCCGGCCAACGGCGACAACACCGCCGCGGTCTCGGTGGCCGTGGCCGCACTGCCGCAGACCCGCGCCGACCTGTCGGTGCAGCTGCTCGGCGCCGCCCTGCCGCTGCGTCGCGGGACCATCGCCACGCTGTTGGTGCCGGTGCGCAACGCCGGTCCCGACCAGGCCGAGCAGGTCACGGTGCGGCTGACCAGCAATGTCGACGCGCGGTACGCCGCCGTCGCCGCGCCCAGCGGCTGGACCTGCACGCGCGTGCAGGACACCACCGAAGGCGCCGCCGCCGACTGCAGCCGTCGCGGCGCCATGCCGCGCGGCGTGCAGACGCTGGCGTTCGCACTGGTGGTGCCGGGCAAGCCCAAGCGCGGTACGGAGCTGGAGTTCGGAGCCACCGTCAGCAGCACCACGACGGACCCGAACCCCGCCAACAACCACGATCGGCTGGTCCAGCGCATCCGCTGAACTTGCGCGCCATCGTGGGGTCGACAGGGGCGCGGGCAACCGCGCCCCTTGTCGTTTGCGCAGCCCGCGACGCGCATCACCCCGTGGCCGGCTCACCAGGCTGCAGACTGACACCGAACGACAGCGGGGCAAGCGCCTGTTTCCGCACCGTTTTCCGTGCCAGGCCGGCCGCCATCCACCCCCGTCTTGTTGCATTGCACGACAGCTGTGCGGCGCCCTGCTCCTAAAATTACATTTGAAACCAATTCCGCCACTGACGAGAACACCGTCCAGATGAGCATCGCCGCAAGCTTCGAGATCGAATACCTCCAGTACCTGGGCCCCGACGGCGCCCTGGTGCGCAACGACCTGCCCGAGGCCGGGCGCGACATCGCCCGCCTGCGCGAGCTGTTCAAGCAGATGCTGCTGGTGCGCACCTTCGACACCAAGGCCATCGCCCTGCAGCGCACCGGCAAGCTGGGCACCTACGCCAGCTGCCTGGGCCACGAGGCCACGCACGTCGGCATCGGCGCGTCGATGCGCACCGGCGATGTCTACGCGCCCAGCTACCGCGAGTACGGCGCCATGTTCATGCGCGGGGTGAAGCCGCGCGACGTGCTCATGTACTGGGGTGGCGACGAGCGCGGCAGCGACTACGACCGCGCCAGCGACGCCCGCAACGACTTCCCGTTCTGCGTGCCGATCTCCACGCAATGCCTGCACGCGGCCGGCGCGGCGCTGTCGTTCAAGCTGCGCAAGCAGCCGCACATCGCGGTGGCGACCTGCGGCGACGGTGGTTCGTCGAAGACCGACTTCTACGCCGCGCTGAACTCCGCCGGCGCCTACGAGCTGCCGCTGTTGCTCGGCGTGATCAACAACGGCTGGGCCATCTCGGTACCGCGCAGCGCGCAGACCGGTGCGCAGACGCTGGCGCAGAAGGGCCTGGCCGGCGGCCTGCACTGCCTGCAGGTGGACGGCAACGACCTGATCGCCGTGCTCGAAGGCATGCGCCGCGCCAGCGAGCGCGCCCGCAAGGGCCAGGGCGGCACGGTGATCGAGTTCGTCACCTATCGCCTGTCCGACCACACCACCGCCGACGACGCCCGCCGCTACCGCGACGACGCCGAAGTGAAGGCCGGCTGGGAACGCGAACCGATGACCCGCCTGCGTACCTGGCTGACCGCACAGGGCGCCTGGAACGAAGCCGACGAAGCCGCGTGGAAGCAGGAATGCGGCGCGCGCGTGGACGAAGAGGTCAACGCCTACCTCAACACGCCGGTGCAACCGGTCGAGGCGATGTTCGACTACCTGTACGCCGATCCGCCGCCCGAACTGCTGCAGCAACGCGCCGCCGCCATCGCCGCGGAGAACCGCCCATGAGCACCGTCATGAAGCCCGAGAACAAGACTGTGGGAGCGACGTCAGTGGCGAAACCGGACACCGTGGCGACCCCGACCGCCATCACCCTGATCGAAGCCATCACCCAGGCGCTGGCCTGGGAGATCGCCCACGACGAGTCCGTGCTGGTGCTCGGCGAAGACGTGGGCGTGAACGGCGGCGTGTTCCGCGCCACCGCCGGCCTGCAGCAGAAGTTCGGCCCCGAACGCGTGCTGGATACGCCGCTGGACGAGACCACCATCGCCGGCCTGACCATCGGCCTGGCCGCACAGGGCATGAAGCCGGTCGCCGAAGCGCAGTTCGACGGCTTCGTCTACCCGATGGTCGACCACATCATCTGCCACGCCGCCCGCCTGCGCACCCGCACGCGCGGTCGCCTGCACTGTCCGATGGTGCTGCGCGTGCCATGGGGCGGCGGCATCCGCGCGCCGGAGCACCACAGCGAGGCCAACGAGGCCATCTTCACCAACGTGCCCGGCCTGCGCGTGGTCATGCCGTCCTCGCCGCAGCGCGCCTACGGCCTGCTGCTGGCCGCGATCCGCGATCCGGACCCGGTCATCTACATGGAGCCCAAGCGCATCTACCGCCAGTACAAGGAAGTGGTCGCCGACGACGGCGAAGCACTGCCGCTGGACGTGTGCTTCGTGCTGCGCGACGGCACCGACGTGACCCTGGTGACCTGGGGCGCGCAGGTGAAGGAAGCGCTGGAGGCCGCCGATGCGCTGGCCGGTGAAGGCATCAGCGCCGAAGTCATCGACGTGGCCACGCTGCGCCCGCTCGACTTCGACACCATCGCCGAATCGGTGGCGAAGACCGGCCGCTGCGTGATCGTGCACGAGGCACCGCGCACCGCCGGTTTCGGCGCCGAGATCGGCGCGCGCCTGGCCGAGCACTCGATGTACGACCTGCTGGCCCCGGTCGAACGCGTCACCGGCTACGACACCCACATCCCGTTGTTCCGCCTGGAAATGAAGTACCTGCCCAGCGTCGACAAGATCGTCGCCGCGGCCAAGCGGGCGATGGCGAACGGCTGATGCGGGCACGCGTCCTCCGCGACTACCGCACGCAGTACGCGAACCCCATCCGGTTCGCGCACGGCGACGTGGTCGCGCTCGGCGCACGCGACACCGAGTGGCCGGCCTTCGCCTGGACCACCACCGCCGACGGCAACGCCGGCTGGGCGCCGGTGGACTGGCTGCAACCGCGGGACGACGGCCACGCCGTCGCGCTGCGCGGCTATTCCGCGCAGGAACTGGACGCGCAGGCCGGCGACACCGTCGCGCTGCAGTACGAACTGGGTGACTGGTGGTGGTGCACGCACGCCGATGGCCGCAGCGGCTGGCTGCCTGCGCGCGACCTGGACCCGATCAACCACAACGAAACGACTTCCGAAGAGACATCCGCATGAGCGAGAGCAAGACCTTCCACCTGCCCGACCTGGGCGAGGGCCTCCCGGACGCCACCATCGTCGAGTGGTTCGTCAAGGAAGGCGACGTCATCCGGCTGGACGAACCGCTGGTGTCGATGGAGACCGCGAAGGCCGTGGTCGAGGTTCCCTCGCCCGTCTCCGGCAAGGTGCTGAAGCTGGCCGGCGCGGCCGGCGACATCGTCGTCACCGGCAGCATGCTGGCGATGTTCGAGCCGGATGCCAGCCTGCCGCAACGCGCCGAAGGCCAGGACACCGGCCACCACCATGGCCCGCCGAAGCCTGCTGCTGTGGGAGCGACGTCAGTCGCGAATCCGACACCCGATGCAGCCCCCGTCGCGACTGACGTCGCTCCCACAGAAACCGAGACCGACGCCGATGCCGACGCCGGCACCGTGGTCGGCGCCATGCAGTCGTCCAATGCGGTGCACACCGAACAGGCGATCGCCGTCGGCGGCGTCAAGGCCATGCCGGCCGTGCGCGCGATGGCGAAGAAGCTGGGCGTGGATCTGTCGCGCGTGCGCGCCAGCGGCGCCGATGGCGCGGTGACCATGCAGGACGTGAAGCAGGCCGCCGCCGATGGCAGCGCGATGCTCCCCTCTCCCGTCGGGAGAGGGGCTGGGGGTGAGGGTTCGCAGCATCCGGTGGCACGCGCTCGCCCCGAACCCTCCACCACCACACCGGCACCTTCTGCCGAGGGGCGAAGGGGAGACCAGCGCACCGCGCTGTCCGCCAGCGGCAAGCCGATGCGCACGCAGCCGCCGGGCGTGTCGGTTAGCGGCCAGCCCGAGCAGCTCAAGGGCGTGCGCCGCAACATGGCGCGCGTGATGGCCGATGCGCATGCCAAGGTCGTGCCGACCACGCTCAGCGACGACGCCGACATTCATGCCTGGACACCCGGCAACGACATGACCGGCCGCCTGGTCCGCGCCATCGTCCGCGCCTGCAAGGCCGTGCCGGCGATGAACGCGTGGTTCGATGGCGACAAGCTGACCCGCACGCTGCACCCGCAGGTGGACATCGGCATCGCCGTGGATACCGATGACGGCCTGTTCGTGCCCGCGCTGCGCAATGCCGACCTGCTGGACGCCGGTAGCGTGCGCGAGAGCATCAATCGCCTGCGCACGCAGGTGGAAGACCGCAGCATTCCGCCGTCGGAACTGACCGGCTACACGATCTCGCTGAGCAACTTCGGCATGTTCGCCGGCCGCTACGCCACGCCCGTGGTGGTGCCGCCGTGCGTGGCCATCGTCGCCGCCGGTCGCGCGCGCCACCAGGTCACGCCGGTGATGGGCGGCTTCGAGTCGCACAAGGTCATCCCGCTGTCGGTGACGTTCGACCACCGCGCCTGCACCGGCGGCGAAGCGGCGCGCTTCCTGAAGGCGATGATCGACGACCTGGCCCTGCCCGGCTGACCTCTACGCGCGGATGTCGGGTCCATCTCCCTTGTAGGAGCGCCCCATGGGCGCGATGCTTTCGCCGCTCAGTGTAAAAAGCATCGCGCCCGTGGGGCGCTCCTACGGACGCACCACGACGACGGAGACTTCGCATGACCCACCGCAGCCGTCTTGCCGGTTTCATCATCGACAGCCAGGTCGACGACCTGCCTGCCGCGTCGGCGTTCTGGAGTGCCGCGCTGGGGCTGAAGGTCACCCATCCCGATGACGGCGGCGTGGGGCTCTACGACAAGTTCGAGCCCGGTCCGGGCGGGCTGCATATCGAAGTGCAGAAGGTGAAGCACGAGGCGCGCGTGCATCTGGACATCGAGACCGACGACATCGACGCCGAAGTCGCGCGACTGGAAGCACTCGGCGCCAGGCGCGTGCAGCACGTGCACAACCGCTGGTGGGTGATGGAAGCGCCGACCGGGCACCGCTTCTGCGTGGTGCCGATGGACGAGGGCAGCACGCGCGGCGCGCCGAACCGCTGGCCCTGACGCGCCTCAGCGCGCGAGCACCGCTTCTTCCTTCCAGAACGCCAGCAGGCGCGCCAGGCCGGGGGACGCGGCCGACTCGTCCTCCAGCCACGGCACCTCGCGCTGCCATTGCGACTGGCTGAGCTGCTGCACCAGCGTCTGCGGCGCATGCGCAAAGCCCATGTGCCAGCGCTGGAACAGGCGCTTCTCCACCCGGCCCTGCTCCAGGATCTCCAGCTGGTGATGCTGGCTGGCGCGGGTGATGCGCGCGTAGATCTGCTCCACGTCGGCGCGCGTGCCTTCCAGGTACTGCACGAAACGCAGTCCTCCGTACAGCAGCGCACCCGTCACGTCGGCGAGTTCATTCGCCACGCGCGCGTCCAGCAGCAACTGGTCGAGATCGTGGACATCCAGCGGATGCGTGGCCTGGCTTCGATAGACCAGCGCGTGAAGAGGAGCCACAGACATTCCGGTGCCGCGAAAGGACGCGCAGCATAGCGTGCCGAATCACATGAACGGCGTGCGCCAGCGCCGCTATTTCCGTTCAGTCTCGCTGCGTTCGCGTTCGGCCTTGAATTCTGAACCGTTCAGCCAGCGCGGCCATGCGCGACTGTCGGCGATCTCGCGGCCCAGCGCATACAGCAGCTCCACATCCTGGGCCTGCCCGCGTGCGTCCCATGCGGTCGTCCACGCATCGCACGGCTGGTGGTAGCAACGGGCGAAGTAGGCATCGCGCAGCGCCTTGCCGCTCTCGACACCGCCGTCGATGCGATCCAGTCCTGCGCCCACGGTGATCGCGGGAACGCCGGCGCGCGCGAACGCGAAATGATCGGCGCGATAGAAGAAGCCGGCTTCCAGGTTGGGATCCGGCGAATACGCGCGGCCATGCGCCTCTGCCACGCGCTTCAGGTCGCCCTCCAGCGACACGCGGCCATTGCCCCACGAGGCGATGTCGCGGTTCGGGCCGTCGGGGCTGAGCATCTCGATGTTCAGCACCGCCGCCGTCTTCTCCAGCGGCGCCACCGGGTTGGCGGCGTAGTAGGTCGCACCCTGCAGGCCCTTTTCCTCGGCGGTCAGCGCCATGAACAGGAGAGTCCGCTGCGGCCGTGGACCGGCGGCGAACACGCGCGCCAGTTCGATCACCGCCGCGACACCGGTCGCGTTGTCGATGGCGCCATGGCGGACGGCATCGCCGCTCGCGTCGGGTTCGCCGATACCGAACGCGTCCCAGTGCGCGGAATAGATGACGGTCTCGTCCGGACGCTGCGCGCCCTGCAGCTTGCCGATGACGTTGCGGGTGACCACCTGGTCGCGCTTCAGCGCGAACGCGGCGGACATCGTGGCATCGCCGAGCGCCACGGGTGCGAACGCGGCCGTCTGCGCGCGACGCTTTTCCGCCTCGAAATCCAGCCCTGCACGCTCGAACAGCGACACCGCCAGGTCGCGCTGCATCCAGCCGCGCAGCCGCGTGTGGTACTGCGCAGCGTCATCGCGCGGAATGTCGAACACCGGCGACAGGCCCGATGCGCGTACGGTCGCCCATCCATAGGCCGCCGGCGCGGTCTCATGCACGATCAGCACGCCCGCCGCGCCCTGCCGCGCCAGTTCTTCGTACTTGTAGGTCCAGCGACCGTAGTAGGTCACCGCGCGGCCATCGAAGGCGCCAGCCGCCGCCGTCTCGAAATCCGGATCGTTCACCAAGACCACGGCGACCTTGCCTTTCAGGTCGGCGCCCTTGTAATCGTCCCAGCCGCGCTCGGGCGCGCTGATGCCGTAACCGACGAAGACCAGCGGCGCATCGACGATGTCGACGCGTTCGATCGGACTCAGGCTCTGCAGGACGACGTCATCGCCATTGGCCAGCGCCTGCAACGCACCACCCACCTTCACCGCCGCCGACACTTCGCCGTCCACCTGCGCGCGCACCAATGCGACGTCCTGCGTCCATGCGCCGTTGCGGCCGCCGGGCTGCACGCCCGCCTTTTCCAACTCGCCCACCACGTAGGCGATCGTCTTCTCCTCGCCGGGCGTCGCCGGTGCGCGTCCCTCGAATTCATCGGAGGCCAGCACGCGCACGTGGCGCGACAGGTTGTCGGCGCTGATGCCGCCGCCGGGGATGTCGGTGGCGAGGGCCGGCATCGCGCACAAAGACAACAACAGGAGCGGAAGCGAAGATTTCATGGACATGGCCTTGCCTGGAAACACGGGAAGTCTATGCGATGCGCCGCTGTAGGAGCGACGTCAGTCGCGACCATGAACTGTCGGCGTCGGGGCTGCTCCCTGCATGCACGGAGTCATCGCATGCTCCCGCAGGAACAGGATTGGCCACCCATGCGGTCGCGACTGACGTCGCTCCTACAGAAGAGAAGCAGCGCCTCACGGCCGCCCGCGATCCAGCCACACGGCCAGGCCCTGCGCGTTCAACTCGATGTCCATGGCGAGGATGCGCAGCACGTCCTCGTCCGCCAGCGGCACCTGCAGGGCATGCGCGCGTTCGAGGTACAGGGCGGAGAGGCCGGCGGTGAGGCAGCGGTGGCGGTCCGCGCGCCCGTCGCAGGCCTCGGCGATCGCCACCATCGCATCGATCTGTTCGTACAGCGCCTGCGCCAGCCGCGGCACGTCGCCGACGCGGCCGTAATGCGTCAGGTACATGCCGTCGGGTTCGTACGCGACCATGCGCGCGATGCTGGACTTCAACGCCACCGGCTCGAACTGCACCGGCGTGGTGGTCGGCAGGATGAAGGCACCCTGCGGTCCATCCAGTTCGCGGTAGGACAGGCCGAAGGTGTCGCCGGTGAACCAGCAGCGGCTGCGGGCGTCCCAGATGCAATGGTGGTGCCGGGCGTGGCCGGGCGTATCGATGAACTGCAGCGTGCGCCCCGACAGCATCAGCGTCTCGCCGTCCTCGACGATGCGCACGCGTGCTTTCGGTACCGGCTGGACGGTGCCGTAGCTGCGCTGGATCTCTTCTTCGCCATAGACCGCGGTGGCGCCTTCGACCAGCTTCGCCGGGTAGATCAAATGTGGCGCCGCGCGCGGATGCGCGACCAGCGTGGCATTCGGCAGGTGCTGCAGCAGCAGGCCCGCGCCGCCGGCATGGTCGAGGTGCACGTGGGTGACGATCAGGAAATCGACGTCCTCCGGTGCCAGTCCCGCCTGCTGCAGCGCCGCCAGCAGGTGCGGCACGGAGTGGTTGGTGCCGCAGTCGATGAAGGCGCCGCGCCCTTCCTCGACGACGAGATAGGCGGCGTCGAAATGATCGCGATGGAACGCGGTGTCGATGGTGTGGATGCCGTGGAGGCTCATCCGCAGGCCTGTGTGGGGACGGATGACCCGATTCTAGTCCCCGCGCCGCGAACGCACGACCCGCCTTTGGTGGAACGCACCTGCGCGCCCGGGCACGGAATCAGCCGCGCGACAGCCACCAGCCACGCAATGGCACCGCCAGGGTCAGCACGAACAGGAATGCGCCATACGCCACCAGCGTGGCCAGCACCTGCTTCCAGATCGCCCCGGTGCCGACCTCCGCCGCCCCCAGTCCGTAGCCCCACTGCATGCCGACGAAGCTCAGCACGAACGCCACTGCCAGCACCATCAGGTCGAATCCCTGCCGGCGCGCACTGCGCGGCTGGCGCGGAAACAGCCAGTACAGCGAGCCGAGCAGCAGGAACCACGGCAGGAACAGGATCACCGCCAGATACGGCATGGCTCAGGCCTCCGCCGCGCGCAACGCGGCCAGCGCCGCCAGCACGTCCGCCACCGGCACCTGCAGCACGATCTCCGGCGTTTCCATCGCATCGGCCTGCTCGGCCTGCTTCAGCACGGCGATCAGCTTGCCGGCGTCCTTCGGCGAGTCGAACCCGTTGCTCTGCACCAGCACGTTGCCGTCGGCATCGGCCAGCTTGAAGTAGAAGCGTCCATCGGTGTCGCGGTACTGCTTGAACGCCGGCAGCGCGGCCTTCGATGCCGTGGCCTTGGCTTCCACCGCGGGCTGCTGCGACAGGTCGCGCAGGCCCACGGCGTGGCGCAGTTCGGCCAGCAACGGCGTGGCGTAGCGCTCGCGCAGGCGGCGGGCGCCATCGCGCAGGATGGCTTCGATGTCGGCCGGCTTCGCCATCAAGGCTTCGTACTTCTCGCGCAGCGGGGCGATTTCCGCGTCGATCCGCTCGAACAGCTGCTGCTTGGCGTCGCCCCAGCCGATGCCGTCGGCGAACGCCTGCGCAAACGCCCGCGTCTCCTCCGCGCTGCCGAACGCCTGGTAGAGCTGGAACAGCGCCGAGCCTTCGGTGTCCTTCGGCTCACCCGGGCCGCGCGAGTCGGTCAGGATGGAGAACACCAGCTTCTTCAACTCGTCCCGCGGCACGAACAGCGGAATCGTGTTGTTGTAGCTCTTGCTCATCTTGCGGCCGTCCAGGCCCGGCAGCGTGGCCACGTTGTCGTCGATCAGCGCTTCCGGCAGGGTGAAATACTCCTTGCCGTACACGTGGTTGAAGCGCTGGCCGAAGTCGCGCGCCATCTCGATGTGCTGGATCTGGTCGCGACCCACCGGCACCTGGTGCGCATTGAAGATCAGGATGTCGGCGGCCATCAGCACCGGGTACATGAAGAGGCCGGCGCTGACGCCGGTATCCGGGTCCTCGCCGTCGGCGTTGTTCTTGTCCACCGCCGCCTTGTAGGCATGCGCGCGGTTGAGGATGCCCTTGCCCGCCACGCAGGTCAGGAACCAGGTCAGCTCGGTGATCTCCGGCACGTCGCTCTGGCGGTAGAACCACACCTTGTCCGGCTCCAGGCCGCAGGCCAGCCACGTGGCGGCGATCTCCAGCGTGGAGCGCTGAGTGCGCGCCGGGTCCTGCGCCTTGATCAGGCTGTGCAGGTCGGCCAGGAAGTAGAAGCTCTCCGTGTCCGCCGCACGGCTGGCGGCCACCGCGGGGCGCACGGCGCCCACGTAGTTGCCCAGGTGCGGAGTGCCCGAGGTGGTGATGCCGGTAAGGACGCGGGTGGTCATGTGCAAATCGGGGGAATGCGGGAAAGCGGCCAGTTTACCGGCTGGGGACGGGCGATGCCGGCGGCGCGCCTGCGACACGGGGTCGCAGCCGGCGCCCTGCTGGCGGCTTAACCGGTCGCGCCGTCGCGAACGCGACCAACCCCGTTGCCACTGCCGGCCCGTTCCCAGCATCGTCCCCACTGGAGAACGGACATGCTGCCTCGCATCCTCGCTTCCCTTGCCACGCTGGCGCTGCTGGTCGCATGCGCGCCCGCCCACGCCAGCCCCCTGGTCGATGTCAGCGTGATCGACCGCGACACCGGCGAATCGCTGGCCCGCTATCCGCATCGCGGCGATCTCTGGGTCGCCGGCACCCCCGGCCACCGCTACAGCGTGCGTCTGGCCAACACCACCGGCGAGCGCGTGCTGGTCGTGCTGTCGGTCGACGGCATCAACGCCGTCACCGGCCAGACCGCCGACCCCTCGCAGGCCGGTTATGTGCTGGAGCCGTGGCAGACCACCGAGATCAGCGGCTGGCGCAAGTCGATGCGGGAGGTGGCGCAGTTCGTGTTCACCGACCTCGGCGACAGCTACGCCGCGCGCACGGGGCGTCCACGCCATGTCGGCGTGATCGGCGTGGCCGCCTTCCGCGAGGCGCGCACGTACCGCTATCCGAACTACACGCCGCCGCCGATCGCGCGCGGCACGATGGAGAAGCGGATGGAAGCCGAAGCCGCCGCGCCCGCGGCATCGGCGCGCAGCATCGTCGCCGATGATTCGGCACGCCAGCAGAGCATCGGCACCGGCCATGGCGGACGCGAGTGGGCGCCGACCTCACGCACCGGCTTCGACCGTGCGACCCGCCAGCCGGAGCAGGTCAGCGAACTGCGCTACGACGAACACCGCCGCCTCGTGGCGATGGGCATCCTGCCGCGTCGTCACCACGGCCCGATCCGCCGCGATGACACGCCGCGTGCGTTTCCCGGCGGCTTCGTGGCCGACCCGCCGCGCTATCGCTGAGCGCAGCATGGAAAACGGGCCGCCCGAGGGCGGCCCGTCCTGTTTGTTCCCGCCAGCGCGGCGTCAGTGCTTGAAGGTCTTGTCCGAGCGCAGCGTGCGCTGGAAATCCTCGACTTCGGTATGCGCGCGGTCGCGGTCGTAGCCATAGCGCTCCTGCAGGCGGCCTTCCAGGTATTCGGCGTTGCCCTGCGCGACCTTGAAGTCGTCGTCGGTCAGATCACCCCACTTGGCCTGGATCTTGCCCTTCAGCTGCTTCCAGTTGCCGGCGATGATGTCCTGATTCATGGTGATGCCTCGCTTGATTGAGCGGCAGGGGGCGCCGCGGGGACAGCATCGCAAGGCCGGCGTTGCCATCCGATCAACCGCGCGTCAACGCACCATTACGACGGGCCGACGCATTCAGTGGCATGACGGTCCGTTCGCGCCGATGAATACGCAAGGCGCACGCCGACGGACCGGCCGCAACGAAAACGGGCCGCAAGGCGGCCCGTCGGGAATCATCGAAGTCGCGGGCGTTGACGCTTACTTGCCCGACGAATCCTCGACCTTTTCGCCCACCTTCTGCACGTCCTTGCCGAACCCCTTGACGGTGTTGCAGCCGGACAGCACGGCGATGGAGAACAGGGACAACATCAGCAACGCAGCGACACGCTTCATAAGCGACTCCTGTGGACGGTATTGGCGGACTGGAGCGGCGCATCCCGGAGGGCCGGGCCTCGCCGCACCACCCGCGCAGTGTCATTCAAGCACGCTGGCTGGCGGCTGACCATCCGGGGCCGGAAACGGAAAGGGGCCGGTTTCCCGGCCCCCGTGTCGGCCACCCCGGAGGGCGCCCGCCATCAGACAACGTGCATCAGCACTTGCCGTCCTTGCAGTCCTGGGCCTTGTCCTCGACCTTCTCGCCGACCTTCTGCACGTCCTTGCCGGCACCGGCCATGGTGTTGCAGCCCGACAGGACCGCCATCGAGAACATCGCCGTCAGCAGCAGCATCATTGCACGCTTCATGTGTCATCTCCTGGGTGGATAGGGGTGCCGCCAGCGGGTGCGTCCCACCGTGTGGCGGCGTGTGCGTGCACCTTCGACGCCGGCGCGTATAGGCCGCGTGAAGCACCCCTCCGGCGATTCAGCCGCAGTTTGCCCCGCGCGACCGATCCGTCAGTCGCGCATCAGGGTCGACTTGCCGAACAGGCTTTCCACCAGGTCCACGGTCAGCTTGGCGGTGCGGTTGCGGCGATCCAGCACCGGGTTCAGTTCGACGATGTCCAGCGAGCCCATCAGGCCGGTGTCGGCGATCATCTCCATCACCAGCTGCGCCTCGCGGTAGTTGGGGCCGCCGGGCACCGTGGTGCCCACGCCGGGCGCGATGCTGGGGTCCAGGAAGTCCACGTCGAAGCTGACGTGCAGGTGGGTGTCGGCGTCCATGCCTTCCAGCGCCGCTTCCATCGTGCGCTTCATGCCCACCTCGTCGATGTAGCGCATGTCGTACACATCGACCTGGTGGTCCTTGATCAGCTTCTTCTCCTCCGGGTCGACGGAGCGGATGCCGATCTGCCGCACCATCGACGGGGTGATGGCCGGGGAATCGCCGCCCAGCCGGGTCAGTGCGTCCGGACCGATCCCGCACAGGCAGGCCACCGGCATGCCGTGGATGTTGCCCGACGGGGTGACCTCGCTGGTGTTGAAGTCCGAATGCGCGTCCAGCCACAGGATGCGCAGCTTCTTGCCGGTCTGGCGGCAGTGCCGGGCCACGGCGGTGATCGAGCCCATCGCCAGGCAATGGTCGCCGCCCAGCATGATCGGCAGCCGCGCGCGCGCCAGTTCGGCGGCGGTGGCCTCCATCACGGCGCGGTTCCACGCGACCACCTCGTCCAGATGCCGGTAACCGCTGACCGGGCCGGTCCAGGGGTTGGCCGGTCCCTGCACGTTGCCGGTGTCGATCACGTCCACGCCGCGCGCCGCCAGCGCTTCGCCCAGCCCCGCGATGCGCAGCGCATCCGGCCCCATGCGGGCGCCGCGATGGCCGGCACCGACGTCGGTGGGCACGCCGATCAGGGACACGGGAGGGAAGACTCGACTCATGGGTACGTCCTGCGGAAACAGGCGCACAGTCTATGCGGTCGGGGATGACGGGGCTGTGGCATCGCAGCACGCGGCCGCGCTGACAGGCGCTTGTCCGACCGGCCCCGCGGAAGCATCTTCATGATTTCGTTGTGAAACGGCCGCGCCACCCGATCACCCAAGGCGCCGCCCCGGCATCCCCCGTAGGCTGGGATGCAGCGCAGCGGAATCCCGGCACCCCGGCACCCCGGCATCCCGGCATCCCGACCGCCAGACCCACCGATCCCACCTTGCGCCACCGAGCCCCGCCGCACCTTGTCGGCACCTCATCGACCCTTTTTCATCCATCGCCGGATGTTTTCGGGTCAACGTTGACCCCTAGTGTGAGAAGAACGGATGTTTTTCGGTCAACGCCGGATGTTTTTCGCCCGTCGCCGGACCTTTATGTGAGAAGAGCGACCCTTTTTGATCCAACGTCGGATGTTTTCCGGCCAACGTTGGCCCCTACTGTGAGAAGAACGGATGTTTTTCGGCCAACGCCGGGTGTTTTTCGCCCGTCGCCGGATCTTTGTGTGAGAAGAGCGCCTTCGCGGGCGTCGCCTGCGGCGCATCGGTTCCGCTACGCCGCCACCGAGGCGGGTGATGGAGCGAGACGTCGGGTGAGGCGCGATCCGCCCGGATCAGGATGAGACCAGCGTCTGCGCGGCGCCGTTGCTCTTGCCGATCTCGCCGATCTGCGTGAGGTCGATCCCGTCGATGCAGGCGAGGTTGTAGCCGTACTCGGTGGGCACGCTGCGGCGCTGATGATGGGTGTAGATGCCGCACACGCTGCAGAACCAGTGTTTGGCGATCCTGGTGTTCCACTGGTAGAGGCTCAGCTTGTCCTCGCCGCGGGTGATGCGCAGGCGATCGAGGGTGACGCCGGCCATGATCGCGCCACGGCGGCCGCACATGGAGCAGTTGCAGCGACGGATGTTCTGGTGGCCATCGATGAGATCGACTTCGAATTCGACGGCCTTGCAGTGGCAGGTGCCTTTTACGGTGGGCATGCAATGCGGCTTGCAGTGATGGGGTGCCGGCATGATGCCAGTCATGGACGGAGTCAGGCCTGACCTCCCCCATGCCTGATGGCATCGATGCCGGGGTTCACGTCACTCACCCCAACTGACGGTGATGGCTGCTCTCGGCCAAGAGCGGTCAGCAGACCACGGTATGTTCAAGTCTCAAACAACGGACTTGTATTCGTATCAGGAATAACCAAGGTAAGTGATCGCTTTGCCCTGCTGATCGCCACATACAGCTTGCACTTGGCATACGAAGTCGCCGAGAACTGAGTGCGGTCACATGCCATGACCATGACATGGTCGCACTCCAGTCCCTTGGCTTTATGGATGCTGCTCAGCGTCCTCGATGGCGGTGACGGACGCGAGTACGACCTCCGTCGCGCAATTTCCGCGAATCCTTCTTCCGCGTCCGCGAATACACCCAGCCGAATCGCATCTCCGAGCTCTACCCGATGGTCAATCTTGACGTCCGAAAAACCGTCCCCTCCGGCCTTGACCAGATCCCGAATCAACCCAATTGCATCTGACACACCCTTGGGAGAGGGGTTTCCCAGGATCAGTCGTGCAATAGCTTGAATGTTGGCAGGCTTCCCCGTTGTCTTGCGGATGCAACCTTCCCTTATCTCTTGTAGCAGGCGGTCGCCGTGGCTTCTCTGCGTGAATCCGACGGACGCGGTGGAAACGAACTCGATCAGCCCTTGGGCCAGGCCTTCTGCATTGCCGTGCTTCTCCCGCAAGACGGCAACGAGCCCGGCCAAGGCATCGCGCGAATGCCCTTCCCAGATCGGGATCTTGCGCATCCAGAAGCCACGGAGTGCGCTGACCAGGTCATTCTGAGATGCAAGAATCATCAACTGATCCATCCTGTTGACCAATTGATCGATGGGTCTTCGCTGATCCTTTGAGAGGCTATAGCCACCATGCTGCCTTGCAACATTGTTGGCGCGCAGGATGGTCAGCGAATCTGGTAGCGACCGAGCGAGATCTATGGGTTTGTTCGCCTTCATACTTTCACGCGCCGAGCGAATCCACTCCCCGAGTTCGGCGCATCCCGTTTGCCAGCGATGCGGGGTGTCCAGGACGTCACAGGCCGCAGCCTGCTTCAACGCCTCCCAACGCGCCTGGTCGGCCTTAGTTTCTGCTGCGGTTCTTCCGCCGTAGATCCGCTGTAGCGGATCGCCGAAAATCCGGAGCATGGCGCCGCCCCGATGCAGCGACATGACCACTTCATGCTGGTCGGCGCTCGAATCCTGATGTTCATCGCAGACGATCACCTGATAGCGCGTGGCGAGTGCCTTCGCCACCATGGGATGAGCGCCGAGGAATGCGGCGACCTTCGCCGCCATGATGGAGAATCCGCTGCCGTTGTCTCGCCATGCCCACGAAGACAGGTCCGGCGGCAGGCCCAACGCCTGATGATAGGCAGTCGAGATCTGCATGATCAGCGCATCGATGGTCTTGATCTCAACCCTACTGCCGGCGCCTTTCGTTCTTTCAGCGAAAACCGAACAGGCCGCATGGGTATGCGTAAGGATAAGGAGCCGGCCGTCACCAAGGGTAGTCATGGCGTCCCGCGCGTAGCGGGCGCCCTGATAGGTCTTCCCGCAACCGGCCGCCGCTTCGACGAGTACCAGTGGTTGATCGGAACGGAGCAGCGCAGCTACGGCCTCGTCGCTCATAGTGTGAGTATGTCTTTCGTCGGGAGGCCCGCCGCGACCAGGATTGCGTTGAGCAACGGGAGCACCTGCGGACTGACTGCATCCCATGCACCGAGGGCGACCATGCTCTGCGCAAGTTCACGTCCGCCGTCTTCGGACTTGAACCAGTGTCGAGAGTGCTTCTTCCACACCTTCTCGTCGCCGACCGGCGCCCCTTCCTTGTCGCCGACGGCGGCTGCGACGATAAGCTGGCGCAGCGTCTTTCCCTGATCCGCTAAGGCTTCCTCAATGGATGCCAACTGCTTGTCCTGGATGCCGAGCCGGTCCGCAATGGTTCGCAAGCGATCGCCGTCGAGTGCTCCTTCCGCACCCTTCAGCAGCTCGGGCAGCTTGTCGTCCGCTATCGCCGCGATCACATGTTGCTCCGTGCATCCGTCCTGCCATTGGTGCAGCCTGTCGCCCAACTCCTGCTTTAATGCCTGCCAACGGCCAGGATCGGTGCCTTCATTGTCCGCCAGCCCGGCAAACAGGAGACCGGAGGCGGACAGTGTCTCCAGCAAGTCGAGGGTCGCGGAGTTCCCTTGACCGTCGCAGACGCGCACGCCATGGTCCAGCGGAGCGCAACCGAAGGCTTTTTCCAGAAGAAACTGCAGAAACCCGACTTCGGTCGGACCTTCCGCGATAACGGCTACCTTGGCGAGGAAGGTTTCGGGATCTCGGCGCTGCTGAGGAGCGATCTTGTCACGCGGCAGCGCACCGACCTTGCCGATGCCATCCATGTACCACAGCTGCGCCTTCTCGCTGCAGGCGATGGCTACCGGACTATGCGTGGTAATGAATGCCTGACCCTCTTCACCCGCGATGATGCCGAGGAGCTTGCGCAATCGATAGGGCTCCAGACCTCGTTCGATCTCGTCGACCAACGTGATGCTCACTTCCTTCTCGGCAGCGGAAGCAATTTCGAGGGCGACCATTCGCCTTGTGCCGGCGCCCCAGTTGGCGAGCGGCAGGTTGACCTCGTGCTTCTTCGCCAGCAAGCCGATCAGCGCTCCGATAGAAAGTCCCTGGCTCGTGGTCAGACCGAGCTTCAGGTCATGCGGCAGGGCGGAACCGACCAGGCGCTTGTCCAACTCGCTGATCGCGTTCTTGCCCGCTTCGTTCAGTAAAGCTTCGAGGTCCAGTTCTGAAATTCGCTTTCCGATCCGTGCGCGAAGCGCGCCATCGGCGATCAGCCGATCCAGTCCAGAGCCATAGACCAGTCGAAGGTCACGATCGTTGCGCTCGTCCGCGCTAAGCCGTACAACACCGATCTTCCGGCGCATGCTGACGGAGAAATGATCCGCTTCGTCGTTGGGCTGAACTATCTCCCATACGAGTTCGAGCTCGGCGGTTCCCCGAACACGTACCCGATACACGGGGTCGTCGGCATCGGGCAAGTCTTCACCTTCTTCCTTGGCTGGCGGTTGAACCGCGTCCGTCCCGTTCCAGGTCCACGGCCAAGAAAAACTCTTCTGTGTATTGATCCCGGAAGCCTCGGAAAGCGAGAGCACTGCCTCGATGAAGAATTCTTGCGAGCTGTCCCGTTGCCAGTAGTCCGACTCCGACACCGTGGTTGCGTTCGTTGGGCTGAGCAGCAGCGCGATGGCTTCGAGAATTGTCGTCTTCCCAACATCCCCGCCGCCGAGAATGATGTTCATGCCGAACGCGGGTCGCCATTCGAGCTTCTCTATTCCTCGAAATCGCGACACGCTTAGTCTTCGGATTATCGCAGTACTTCCCATATCAACGTCCCCTACGCTCCTGTGCAGAGAATATGGCACTGGAACCCCTTCAGATGTCTGCTTTGGATCGGTAGCCGAAATCTACCTAGTACCTCTGCACACAGGAAACATAGAGCATCCCCAAAAGGTTTCCGCCGTCCGCGAGTTGTTCCGTCGCACCATCACCGCCTCGCACTTCGGACAACTCGGCACTGCGGAATCGCTCGCTACATCGCCACTCAACACAGGCTCGATTCTTGGCGGGACCGATATGGGGGCAGCGCCTTTGGCCTGCACCTCCCGAATCATCCCCAACAACGCCGCCCCATCGATCAGTTCGATCGGCTTGCCCTCGGCAAACTTCGCCGCGTCCGCCGTGAATCCCCCCAGCGCCGCGATGCGCACCGCATCCGCGCGGTGATGCGCCAGCAGGCCGTACATCTCGCGCACCACGTTGACCGGCACCTTTTCGCGTCGCCACTGTTTGCACTGCACCAGCGTGCGCTTGCCCTCGCGGCGCAGGACCAGGTCGATGCCGCCGTCGGCACCGCCCAAGCCCGTCTCCTCCACCGTATAACCGCGACGACGGAACGCCTCGCCGACCAGCCGCTCGAAATCGCGCCAGCCCAGCGCCGCAATGCTCTCCAGACCCGTGCGCGACTCCAGCAGGCGCCGCCTGCGCCGCGCCGCCAGGAACGACACCAACGCCGCAAGCGCGCACAGCCCGAGGAACACCCACGCCAGCGGCATGAAGGGATGGGTATCGCGGAACGCCGTGCCCAGCGCATCGGCGCGCGCGAACAGCAACGGAATGCCATGCGCGATGGCGAGATACCCGCACACGCCCACGCCCAGCCCGACCGGCCACGGCAGCGCCGCAATGGCATCGAAGAATGTCGTACGACCACGTCCCATGTGGCTTCCCCATTCACCCCGAAGCGGACCATAACGCGATCCGCGGGCGAAACGCAGGCGGTGCCGCACCGTTCGTCGGCCGCCAGGGCGTGAGTGCCGATTGAGGTGGCGCGCACGAGGTCATGCTCCGGGGAGCGAGGTCCATGCCGACGGTGGCGCAGCGGCACGCAGCTCTGTGGCGCGGCGTCGCCACCACGCGGGACCACCATCGAGGGAAGACTCTTTTCCTGCCCACAGATCGCGGCACGCCGCGTCCCGCTCGCCGGTTCCTCCTTCAGGCAGACCTGGGGATACACCCCTGTCGGCCGCCGCTTCTCCCTGCCATCAAGGCGGCACTTCAGCTGCACACCTATGGACCATGACCCACAAAAAAGCCCGCATGTCTGCGGGCTTGCCGTGGATCTTGTACTTGCATGGACGCCATCGCACGCCTGGAAGATGGTGCCGCTTATCCGAATCGAACGGATGACCTACCGCTTACAAGGCGGTTGCTCTACCAGCTGAGCTAAAGCGGCGCGGGGCGCAATTCTAGCGCAGCGCGGTGCATTCGAGCGGCTGCGGCGCGCTGCTGGACGCCGCGCGCGCGATCGCGACCGGATCGATGCCGTCGGCGACCCCCGCATCCAGCCACCACAGGCCCGGACCGGCGCGGCCCACCGGCTGCAGTTGCGCGCCGAAGCCGGCCGCCTGCAGCTGCGCGAGACGCCGCTCCGCCGCCTCGCGACTGCGATAGCGCCCCAGCGCGATGCTGTTCGCCTGGTCGCCCTGGCGCACGACCAGGAAATCATCGAAGCCAGCGGCCCCGATCCGCGCCGCCACCGCCTGCGCGTCCTCCAGCGACGCGGCCGGCGGGATCACCACCTGGTACCCGCTGGCGCTGATGCCCGGCACCTCGCGCAGGCGGGCCTGCCGCAACTGGCCTGCGACAGCGGCCTGCGCCCGCGTGGCGGCGGTCTCACTGGTGTACGGCCCCAGGCTGAAGCAGAGGGCGACCGGCGCGGGCGACGCGACCGGCGCCGAAACGGAGGGCGTGGTGGCCTGCGCCGGCTCGTCCACCAGTTGCAGGCGGGCGACGCCCGCGGGCAGGTCCGGTCCCGGCGCGGGCACCGGCGCAGGACGGGTCAGCCACCAGGCGGCGGTGCCGAGGTTCAACACCACCAACAGGACGATCAGGGCACGGATCAGCATGCGGCGATTCTAGCCGCGCTCACGCCTCGGCACCGAGCCGCGCCCAGACCGCCAGCCCTTCGAGCACCAGTGCCGGCGCCCGCTCGCCTTCGCCCAGTCGCGATGCCAGCGCCGCCGCACCGCCACCATGCAGCAGCAGCGACGGACGCTGCCCCAGCGCTTCCTGCGCCTGCTGCAGGCTGCGTTCGATCAGGCCCAGCGCCGCGCCGTCGCAGCCGGATGCCAGCGCGTCGACCGTATCGGCGGCGAACTCGACATACTCGCCTCCCTGCGCAGGCAGCTGCGCGGCGGCCGCGTGCAGGGCATCCCGCATCAGCTGCGGCGAGGGCGCGATGCGCCCGCCGTGGTGGCGCCCCGCCGTATCCAGCAGGTCGACGGTCACCGCCGTGCCCACGCCGACCACCAGCCACGGCGCCGTGCCGCGTCGGCGCGCCGCCAGCAAGGCCAGGAAGCGATCCACGCCGAGCCGCGCGGGGTCTGCGTAGGCGATGCGCACACCGGCCAGCGCGGATTGCGTGCGGGCGAAGGAGATGGCGCCGAAGCGCGTGGTCAGCCATTCGACGACCGACGCCGTGCGGATTGGCGACGCCACGCTGGCCACGACGGCCGTGCAGTTCTCGCGGGTCGCGTTGGCCGGCATCGCCTGGTCGAGCGAGGCGACGAGCCCGTCGTCGTACGCGAACGCATGCATATCGCCCAGCGTGCCGTCCGCACGCAGCGGCGCGCACTTCACCCGCGAATTGCCCAGATCGAAGACCCACTGCGTCATGTCGCCCTCACGCTCACCTCGCCCGCATGCACCAGCCGCATGGCCTGCCCCACCCTCACCCGCAACGCACCGTCCTCGCCGATGCCCTCGGCCACGCCGTGCTCATCGCCCTGCGGACCATGCACGGTGACGGTGCGTCCCGCCAGCACATCCAGCGTGGCGTACCGGGCCAGGAAAGGCGCAAGCCCTTCCCGGTCGAACTGCTCCAGCGCCGGCAACAGCGCATCCAGCAGCTGCGCCGCGAGTGCGTTGCGCGATGGCATGCCCTCGCCAAGCCCGGCCAGATCGATCCACGCCTGATCGATGCTCGCGGCGACGGCGGCCGGCATGCGCACGTTCACGCCGATGCCGATCACCGCACGCACCGGGCCGCCGTGTTCGCCACCGCCTTCCACCAGGATGCCGCCCAGCTTGCGCCCGCGCACGAGCAGATCGTTGGGCCACTTCACGCCTACCTCGGTGTAACCGGCCTGGCGCAGCGCGTCGGCGACCGCCACGCCGACCACCAGGCTCAGCCCGCCCAACCGGGCGAGCCCACCGGAGAACTGCCGCGACAGCGACAGGTAAAGATTCGATGCGATCGGTGACGCCCATTGACGTCCACGCCGGCCGCGGCCGCCGGTCTGCTGCTCGGCGAGCAAGGCATCGACGCCATGCTCAGGCGCTTTCCGGCGGAGCAGTTCGCTGTTGGTGGAATCCAGCGACCATGCCACGTCGAGCGACGACAGCGCGTTGGCCGTCGTGGCCTGCAAGTGCGCACGGATGCGCCCGGCCTCCAGCAACTCGACCGGGTCGGCGAGTGCGTAGCCGCGCCCGGCCTGCGCTTCGATGCGCAGGCCCCCTTCGCGCAGGGCCTCGATGCGCTTCCACATCGCCGCACGCGTCAGTCCCGCCTCGTCCGCCAGCGCATGTCCGGACACCGGGCCGTCGATCAACCGCTGCAACAGGGCGCGCTCGCCGGTCATGCGCGCCGGCGCCAGACGCGCACGCGCTCGAAGCGCGACTCGCTGCCGTCGCGCAGACGCCGCACATTGACCCGATGGGTGAACAGCACCAGCAGCGCCGCGGCGATGGCGAACAGCTGGGTGGCACGATCCATGTGCAGCCACCACGCCAGCGGTATCAGGCAGGCGGTGGCGATGATCGAGGCCAGGCCGACGTAACCCGTCGCCACCAGCACGCCGACCCACACGGCGAACAGCGGCAGCAACGCCATCGGCCACAGCACCGCCAGGCCGCCCAGCAGCGTGCCCACGCCCTTGCCGCCGCGGAAGCCGTGCCAGAGCGGCCACACATGCCCCATCGCCGCCACGAACGCCGCCAGCAATCCCAACGCGCGTGGCGACAGCGGGCCGTCCAGCGGCGCGAACCGCAGCGCCAGCCAGGCCGCCAGCGCGCCCTTGCCGATATCGACCAGCACCACGCCCAGCGCGAACTTCGCGCCTTGCGTACGGAAGGCATTGGTGCCGCCGGCATTGCCGCTGCCCTGCGTGCGGATATCGACACCGCGCAGGCGGCCAAGCACGAGGCTGCCCGACACGGAACCGATCAGGTAGGCGAACAGCAGGAGCAGGCAGGCGGTAAGCATGCCGCCATTATGGGCCACGCTCCCGCGCGGTCAGGGCTCGGGCGCCGGTTGTACCGCCACGATCAGCGCACCCGGCCCCGCATGCGCGCCGATGGCCGCACCGGTTTCCACCAGGCGGTCCTCGCTGATCTGCAAGCGCGTGCGCAACGCCGCCAACAGCCGCTCGGCACCGGCGCGGTCATCGCAGTGGCCGACGATCAGCCGCCAGCGCTGACCGGCCGGCAACTGGCGCGCCACGCGACGCGCGAAGGCTTCGGGTGCCTGTGCGCGGGTCAGCAATAGGCCGGCGACCACCATGCGGCCGTCCACGCTCATCTTCGCCATCGGCGTCAATGCGCTGAGCCGCGCGATCGGCGCCGCCCAGCGCGGGATGCGGCCGCCGCGCACCGCGTGGGAGATGTCGGGCGCGATGGCCCACATCCGCGTCAGCGGACGCAGGCGCTCCAGTTCGGCCACCACGCTCGCGTCGTCCTGCCCCTGCGCCGCCAGCTCCGCGGCACGCCACACCAGCAGCGCCTGCCCGCAGGCCGCATTGACCGTATCGAAGACACGCACGCGCCGCTCCGGATCGCGCGCCGCCGCGTGTTCGCCGGACTGCAGCGTGCCCGACAGCGCACGCGACAGGCCCACGTAGAGCACGCGGGCATGGTGCGCGAGCGACAGCTCGAACTGGCGGCGGAAATCGCCCGGCGGCGGCTGGCTGGTGCGCGGGAGTTGATGCGAGGCGGCCATGCGCCGGTAGAACTCGGCGGTCGACAGCCCGATCTTGTCCAGGTACTCGCGGCCATCCAGATCCACGCGCGCCGGCACCACGCCGATGGCGTACCGCTCGGCGATGTCGTCCGGCAGATCGGCGGCGCTGTCGGTGACCACCACCCACGGCTGCGGTGCGGCGGCGACCGCCTGCTGGCGGATCATGTCGTCGGCCTTCATCGCCTCCACCCGTCCCTGCTGCGCGCAGGCGTCGAACAGCGCCTGCGGCGAGCCGGTGTGCGCATGCACGCGCAGCCGCGAGCTGCCGCCGGCGATGACGATGGAATCCGCCCCTCCCGCTTCGAGCGCCGCGCGCAGGCGGTCGCGGTCCAGTCCTTCGCCGAGCAGCAGGCACTCGGTACACCAGCGACGCGCCGGATCGATCACGTGATCGTGCACCGGCAGCGCGCCCGCGTCGTTGGCCGCGACCGGCGCACCGGCGCGCACGCGCACGGCCCGCGGACCGCCTTCGACAAACTCGGCGATGCCTTCCAGCAGGTCGACGAAGCCCTGCGCACCGGCATCCACCACGCCGGCCTTCTGCAGCAGCGCCATCTGCCGCGGCGTGTCCGCCAGGGCGCGCCGGGCGCGGACCAGCGCCCGGGTGAACCCGCTGCGCGTGTCGGGCTGCGCACTGTCGGCCGCCGCGTCCAGCTCATCGGCGAAGGCGGTGATGACGCTCAGGATGGTGCCTTCGACCGGCTGCGCCAGCGCCTGCCGCGCGCTCAGCGCTCCCTGCCGCACCGCCGCGGCCAGCGAGCGGACATCCAGTTCGGGCAGGGTGCGCACGCGCTCGGCCACGCCGTGGAGGAACTGCGCCAGGATGGCGCCGGAGTTGCCGCGCGCGCCGTCGATGGCGTCGTTGCCGACCCGGCTGAGCAGGTCGCCGGCATGCTGGCTGGGCTGGCTCAACGCGCCGTTGAGCACGCTGCCCAGCGTCGAGGCGAGGTTGTTGCCGGTATCGCCGTCGGCCACCGGGAACACGTTGATGCGGTTCAATCCATCGCGCGCGGCGATGACCCGGCGCGCGCCGGCGATCAGCGCCCGGCGCAGGGCGGGGGCGGTCAGTGGACGGTCGGAAGGCGTTGGCATGGCGCGAGTCTGCCGCAAGCGCGGGCGCTTGCCTGTTGCGACGCAGCAGCCCGGCGGCGGTTTTCCTCGATCCGTCGCCACGGGCCGGCATTTCGTCGCACGGGGCGGGCGGATTCATGCCGGCCGGCACCAATCCGGCTATAGTCGGCGGCGTCATCTGGCCGCTGTAACCGACCGACAGGAGTCCTTCCGATGCTTCGCGCCAGCCTTGCCCTGCTGCTCCTGATCGCCTCGGCGGCCGTGTTCGCCCAGAACGGGCGCGGCATCGCCAACGGCAACACCGGTACCTGCCAGGACGTCGCCGACCGCGCGGTCGCCGAGCGTCCCGTCGATGCCGTGCCGACCGCAGCCGACGCCCGCCGCGCACGCGCCACCGCCATGCGCAGCAAGTACGGCGCGCCGGCGTCCCTGACCTCGCCCGCCACCACCCGTGGCGGTGGCGACGACGACGACACCCCGTTGCCGCGCAGCCGCGGCTCGAAGTGGCACAGCTTCCTGCCGGGCATGTTCCGCTGACGCGGGCGGCGGTATCCGGTGATTGGACTCCTGCGCCGCCTGCGGCGCCCTTCCCCGTCGATTGAAGACACCCTCTGGCAGCACGTGCGTGCCGCGACCCCCTGGGTGGCGGCGCTGGACGATGCGCGCGCCGACCGCCTGCGTGCGCTGACCGCGCGCTTCCTGCACCAGAAGACCATCACCCCGCTGGCCGGACTGAGCCTGGACGAGGGCCAGCGCGCGCAACTGGCGGCGCTGTGCTGCCTGCCGCTGCTGGAATTCGGCGAAGGCGGACTGCGCGGCTGGTCGCAGCTGATCGTCTACCCGGATGCCTTCCGCGTGCAGCGCACGCATACCGATGCGGCCGGCGTGTTGCACGAGTGGGAAGACGACCTGGCGGGCGAGGCCTGGGACCAGGGACCGTTGATCCTGTCATGGGCCGACGTGCAGGCCGACATCGCCGAACCCGACGCCGGCTTCTGCGTGGCCGTGCACGAGATGGCGCACAAGCTGGACGTGCTGGACGGCGAGCTCGACGGTACGCCGCCGTTGCCGGATGCCTGGCATGGCCGCTGGGCACGCGACTTCCAGCGCGCCTACGACGACTTCCGCATGCAGGTCGACCTGGGCCGCGACACCGCCATCGACCCTTATGCGGCGGAAGCGCCGGAGGAATTCTTCGCCGTGGTCACCGAGTACCACTTCTCCGCGCCCGATGTGCTGGCCGAGGCCATGCCGGAGGTGGCGGCGCACCTGCAGCGCTTCTACGGCCCGTCGCCGATGGCGGTCGCGCGCGCCTGAGTCAGAGGCCGGGCGGCAGGCGCACTTCGAAACGTGCGCCGCCCAGTTCTTCCGAACGCCGTACCTGCAGCTCGCCGCGATAGTCGCGGATCAGGTCCTGCACGATCGACAGGCCGATGCCGTGGCCCTGCACGCGCTCGTCGCCGCGCACGCCACGCTGGAGCACCTTGGCCACGTCGTCCTCGGCGATGCCGGGACCATCGTCGTCCACCGCGATGAACACGCCCGGCCGCCGCTGCGGCGCCGTCGCGCCCACCCTCACCGTCAGCAGCACGCGCGAGCGCGCCCACTTGAACGCATTCTCCAGCAGGTTGCCGATCAACTCCTGCAGGTCGCCGGTCTCGCCATGGAACCGCGCGCGCGGATCGATCTCGAACTCGCAGATCACACCCTTCGTCGCGTACACCTTTTCGAGACCGCGCACGATCTCTTCGGCATGCGGCTCGATTTCCACCGCAGCGGAGAACAGCTTGTGCCCGCTCGATGCCGCCCGCGCCAGCTGGTACGACACCAGGTTGTTCATGCGCTTGAGCTGCACGTCCAGTTCCTCGCGCAACGCCTGTGGATCGCCGCCGCCGCTGTCCAGCTGCGTGCGCAGCACCGCGATGGGTGTCTTCAGGCTGTGGGCCAGGTCGGCCAGCGTGTTGCGCTGGCGCTCCAGATTCTCGCGCTCGCTCTCGATGAAGGCGTTGATGCTGTCGGTCAGCGGCTCGAGTTCGCGCGGGTGGCGCTCGGTCATGCCCGACAGCTCACCGCGCTGCACGCGGCTGAGTTCGAAGATCACCCGCTGCAGCGGGCGCAGGCTCCAGCGCAGCACCAGCATCTGCAACAGCAGCAGGATCACGCCGGCACCGCCCAGATAGACCCACAGCGAACCACGGAACACGCGGATCTGCGCACTCAGCGCCTGCGCGTCCTCGAAGATGTAGATGCTGTAGGGAATCTCGGGATGCTGGTGGGTCGCCGGCCAGGCGTACCCCACGCCATAGCGGTAGGCCTGGCTGTCGCTGCCGTCGGCGCGCCGGATCGGCAGCGGCCCCTCGAACGACTCCTCCAGCGCGCCCAGCATGCGCGGGACCGGCAGCTCGGGGCCCAGCGTGGAGTTGGACCCCCACGGCGGCACGCCCTGCAGCACCACCTGCGCGTAGATGCCGCTGTCGGGCATGTCGAAGCGCGGATCGGGCGTGTTGTAGGGCGGGATCAGCGTGCCGTTGCGCCCGAACTCCACCTTGTCGGTGTAGTACAGCGCATAGCTCTTCAGGCGTTGCCGCAGGTTGTCCTCGGCGGTATCGACGAAGGCGCGGTCGAGCGCATAGCCGGCCAGGGCGAGGAAGGCGAGCAGCGCCAGGCTGGCCGCCAGCAACTGGCGTGCGCGCAACGAGCGCGGCCGCCAGCCGTCGAACCGGTCACGGCCGACGGGGGCGGCAGGTGCGGCGCCGGAGGGTGGCGCAGGCATCAAGTGCAGGCGATGCCGGCGCGGGGCATCAGCCTTCGCCGCTGCGCGGGATGGCGAAGCGGTAGCCGCGACCGCGCACGGTCTCGATCGGCTTCAACTCGCCGTCCGGATCCAGCTTCTTGCGCAGGCGGCCGATGAAGACTTCCAGCACGTTGGAGTCGCGGTCGAAGTCCTGCTGGTAGATGTGCTCGGTCAGGTCGGCCTTCGAGACCAGCTCGCCGGCGTGCATCATCAAGTACTCCAGCACCTTGTACTCGTAGCTGGTGAGGTCGACGTTGCTGCCGTTGACGCTGACGGTCTGCGCGGCCAGGTCGAGCGCCACCGGACCGCATTCCAGCGTCGGCTTGCTCCAGCCGGCCGCGCGGCGCAGCAGCGCGTTGACGCGCGCCAGCAGCTCTTCCACGTGGAACGGCTTGACCAGGTAATCGTCGGCGCCCTGCTTCAGGCCCTCGACCTTGTCCTGCCAGCTGGAACGCGCGGTCAGGATCAACACCGGGAACTTCTTGCCTTCGTCGCGCAGGGCCTTGATCAGCTCCATGCCCGACATCTTGGGCAGGCCGAGATCGATGATGCCCACGTCGAACGGCACTTCGCGACCCATGTACAGGCCTTCCTCGCCATCCTGGGCCGCGTCCACCGCAAAGCCTTCGCGCTTGAGGCGCGCGGCAAGGGTTTCACGCAGGGGGGCTTCGTCTTCGACCAGCAGGATACGCATGGACTCTCCTTGGGAATGCGGCGCGGCATCGGACCGCGCGGGACGTGCTCTGTTGAGCCTTGGATTCTACGTAAGACTACGGGCGCGGGGGGTTATCGCCGCGTGCAGACTGCGGCGGCGGCGCGATGTCGCGGCGCGGACGCACGGGCGAGCCGAAGTCGCGGCGCGACGGGCCCATGTCGTCCTGCGTCTGCGTGCGCACGCGGCCCCGCTCATCGATGTACTTGACGCGTGTGACATCGCGTCCGTCGTACTGCATGCGTTCGACGCTCAGCACCTGGTTGCCCGATTCGCTGCGCACGCGGCGCACCGAATCCGACATGGAGCTGCGATGGCCACGATCGTCACTGCGCGGCGCGCCGCGTTCGCGGGGCGGCGCATCGCCGCGGCCGCCCTCATCCTGCGCCTGCACCCCAGGGGTGCCGGCGAGGGCAGCGAAGACCGCGAGGGCAACGGCGGCAAGAGTGGGGGCACGAAAACGCATAACGGAATCGTAACGGAACTGGGTTCTTGAAACTGAACGGAACCCGAAACCGCCTCTGGAGAATGGAAGTGAAGTCTTGGACCCGGGCAGTGAATCGGTTCTGAATTTATCCACAGGTCGACGCGCCGCATTCAGCCAGCTGAATGGTCAGAAAACCTCGGCCACACAACACCTTAGCGAGCCCCCGCCCGCCTCGATCGCGTCCAGCGCCACGCTGTGCACCGCCAGACCCATCGCCTCCAGCCGGGCGGTCGTGACCGGCCGCAGGGCCTCGTGGGCGCGCCGGCTCATCCACACCTTGCCGGGCGCCAGCGCGATGGCGTTGCCGGCGAAGGCCGCCTGCTCGGCGTCGGTCAGCTCGACCACACCGCCCGGGTACAGCGCCTCCAGCGCCGGGATCAGCGCCGGCGCATCCACGCCGCCCGGATGGACCAGCGCCGCGCGACCTGCCAGCACCGCCAGCAGGACGTTGGTGTGGTATTCGCCCGGGGCCAGGTCGAACAGCAACGTGGCGCGCAGGCCGAAGGCCTCGTGCATCCGCGCCGCACCCGCCTCGTCGCAGCGCTCGGACAGGCCGCAGAAACCGATGCCGCGGGCGCGGTCGATCACCAGCGCACCGGTCAGCTCGCAGGGATGGGGCTGGGTGGACAGGTCGACTTCGGCATAGCCCAGCGTGTCGCGGAAGAAACGGCGGATGTCCGACCGCTCCGCTTCCCGCTGGCGCACTTCATGCCGCATCCGTGCGACGATCAGGCGCGCCTCGCCGTCGACACGCGTGGTGGCGAAGACGTTGTTGGGAAACACCGCATCCGGCGTTGCTTCGTCGCCGGGAAAGCACACCACCGGCACGTCCTGCGCCAGCGCGCGGTGCAGCGCATGGTGCTCGCGCAGCGCCCTGCCGGCGTCGAACGCGACGGCATCGGCCATGTAGCGGTTGTCCTGCGCCGACTGCTCGGCCCGCACGAAGCCGTCCGGCGACACCAGGAACGCCGCCCGCGCCGTCGCCGGGCCGAAATCCGACGCCAGCGTGCGCGCACGCGCGACGAAGGCGGCGACGTCGCGCGTGATCATGCTCAGGCCGCCGGCCGCAGTTCGCGCACGGTCGCGGCGAGCGCCTGCTCGACCAGCGACCAGTCCGCGCCGGGCTTGTGCGCGCCCTCGCTGAGGATCTGGCGGAACGCCCGCCCGCCGGGCTGCGCATGGAACAGGCCCAGCACGTGCCGGGTCAGGTGCTTCAGCGCCACGCCCTCGGCGAGTTGCGCCTCCACGTAGGGCCGCCACGCGCGCAGCAGGTCGGCGCGCGGGCGCATCTGCCCGCCGAACAGCGCGACCTGCATTTCATGCAATACGTACGGTTCGTGGTACGCCGCGCGACCGATCATCACGCCATCGGTGTGTTGCAGGTGCTCTTGCACCTGCACCGTGGTGGTGATGCCGCCGTTGATGGCCACCGTCAGCTCGGGCCGCTCGCGCTTGAGCCGATACGCCCAGTCGTAGCGCAGTGGCGGAATCTCGCGGTTCTCCTTCGGCGACAGGCCCTGCAGCCACGCCTTGCGCGCATGCACGAAGAACGTGTGGCAGCCGGTGCCAGCGACGGTGTCGATAAAGGCGCGGAACAGGTCGTAATCCTCCTGCTCGTCCACGCCGAGACGGCATTTCACCGTCACCGGGATGTCAACGGCCTCGATCATCGCCGCCACGCAGTCGGACACCAGCGCCGGCTCCTTCATGAGGCACGCACCGAAGCGCCCCGCCTGCACGCGATCGGACGGGCAGCCGACGTTGAGGTTCACCTCGTCGTAGCCCCATTCCTGCGCGATACGCGCGGCCTGCGCCAGATGCGCCGGCTCGCTGCCGCCGAGCTGCACGGCGACGGGGTGCTCAACGGCATCGAAGCCCAGCAACCGGTCGCGGTCGCCATGGATCACCGCCTGCGCATGCACCATCTCGGTGTACAGCCGCGCGTTGGGCGCCAGCAGCCGGTGGAACACACGGCAGTAGGTATCCGTCCAGTCCATCATCGGGGCGACCGAGAGGCGGAGGGCTTCGTGGGGAATGCGGGGGGACCTCATGCCGTCATTGTACCTTGGGGCTACTTTGAGCCTCCGAGCGGACCACCCCCAGGGACCGCGGTTGGGGTGAACGAAGTGAAGTCCAACACCATATGCATCGGGCACCCCGATGTTGGGCATCGCAGGCTCAGCCCAACCTATTGCGCTGAAGGGACAGGTCAACAGGTCAGTCTCTGGGCCTCACCGGCCTGTACTTCCCGCCGATCGGTTCCGCCTTGAGGTCGACATTGGCGCAAATCCTCTTCTCACCACAGGGCACGAAATCAGCCTGATTGACCGCCTCTACCCATGTCAGCTCCGCCCTCGCGCCCGCTGACTTGTCGTTCCAGTAGGTTCCCCAGGCGGCGATGCCAACGAACGCCAGTACCGTACACATCGTCAGGCCGCCGATGCCTGTCACCATCCACTTGCGCCGTTCGGCGTTGAATGCTTCCCGCTCGGCCTGCAACTGCAGCGCGACGCGTGCAATCGACTTCGCATCAGCGTCCAGCAACGCATGGACAGGCGCGATGGCCCGATCCAACGAGTGCCTCACGTCATTTGCTACCTGATTCTTGACGCCGTCAGCCACCGTGCTCGCCAAGCCCTGCCCTTGCGAGAGCATCGCGTTTGCGCTGCCTTCCAGCGAAGCGGCACCCCGCTCCATCCTGGCTGACGCGGCCTCGGCACGATCAGCGAAGTGCTTCATCACCAGCCCCAGCTTTGCCAACTTTTCTTCGTCTTGCTCCATGTCTCGCTCCCTCCATCACATCGACAATACGGGACCCGTGGACGTTGGCCGTTGCTCCGCGGCGTCCCGCTCGCCGGCCTGGGGTTGCACTTCCGTGCGACGCGTCTCGGCCTGCCACTGCGCTGCTGCGGCCGCGATCTCGCGCTGAAACTGCAGCCCGGCCGGGCTACGGCCGTACTCCGTCAATGACGCATCCATTGCCTTCTCATCCTTGTTGACCGCTGCGTCGTATAGACGGTCGAGCAACGTAGTGGGCGAGTCTTGCACCTGCACTTGATCGGGGTGCCGCACACCGTCAGGCACCTGGGGGAGAAAGCGCAGTCCTTCCGTGTGGTCGGGCATGTCCACCGCACGGCCTTCCCGGCGCTGCATCGGGATTCCGTTCCGATCCCAGCCTTCCCGGGTCATGACAAAGATGTCTGCGGCAGGGCTGGTGACGGTCAGCTCCCGGGCGCGGCTCAACGTGATCGAGGACATTTCCTGCACGGCATTCGGCCGCGCCGCACGAATCCTGGCGTCCCTCGCTGGCTCATGGTTGTCCACGTGTTCAAGGATCGTGCGTCCTGCGGCAGGGCTGCGCAGCATCGCATCGAGCAGTTGCACATCAGGGCTGTTGTTGAAGCTCTCGTACAGTGACGGGTTGCCACGCTCATGAACCTCGCGGCGCCATGCCTGGGCCAGCCTCCCCTCACCGAGTTCCAGGGCGTTCATCAGTTGAGCTCCCGCGATGGCATTGTCCCGCCCCGTCACGATCGCGTGACGCGCGCTGGCGCTCAACCCACGGATACCCTCTCCTCCAATCCAGTCGCGTGTCGCCTCCGCGCTCAGTTCATTGCTCTCCAGATGGTCGATCAGCCGTTCCCCGCGCCTCTCGTTCTGGTTGTAAAGCTTCATTGACTGGGCAACGATTTCTGTTGCTTCTGCGGGATCTGTCCGGCGCAGATCGCGCAGCCATTCGATGCGGGAGAGGGGCTCACCGACGTTCTGCCACTTCTTGTCGATCTGCTCCTGATTCAGAGAGCTCACCAGCTCACGGCCCAGGTCAGAGCGCAGATAGTCGTTCAGGCGCGACTGTTCTTCCACACTCAACGCATTGCCTGACTGGCCGCGGGTCTGCAGCCGTCGGGTGAGATCCGTCACTTCCGCAGGCGAGAAGTGCCTGTCCGGGCTGGCCCATGCCTGGTAGCCGGATATCAGGTCGTGCACCTTCTCGCCACGCCCCGGCTGGCCAAAGTCCCACTGCACGATGCCGACGCTCCAGCCGGAGTTTCCGCTGCTGTGTGTCAGGCTCAGTGCAGGGTAAGTGCCGATCTCGGATGCGCGTCCGACGGCGTTGTAGGCGATCGCATCGAACGTCGTGCGGTCCAGCGGGTCATAAGTCCGGGGTTCTTGATTTCTGTTCGTCATTGGCGGCTCCCTCCGCAAACAGGTTGGACATCACCTCATCAATTTCCTTGATGCGCGCCTCGGTCATGAGGGCGCGGCACACTTCGATCAGCCCGGGAAGGTCCGGACGCGACATGCCTTCAAGCATGGGCGTCAGCCCGCAGTGCGCGTCCCGATACGCTCGCCAGGCGCTGTCAGCGGCTGCATAGGCGCCTTCCGCATCCTTCAAGTAGCCAGGCTGTTCGTGCTCGTAGGAGCCATACGCAGTGCGCATGGCCTGCAGCAGGGCTTCGCCTGCCTTCTTGAGCCGTACCTCTGTCCGGTGCATGCGGGCATAAGGCGCGCAGCTGTAGAGTCGCGCCGCTTCGCACTCGGCCAGTGTGGCTTCGTCATAGCGGGCGTAGCACGACTCCTTGTCCGCTAGCGCTAGCGCATCACAGTCCTTCACCACCGACATGCCTTCCGCGGTGGTCGCGATGATGGAAGCAGCGGTTGACGTCGGGGATAGCGTCCCAGCATGTCCGTCATCAACCACGTGTACCGGAGTGGCCGAAGCAGCGGGAATAGTCGCCTTGTACTTTGCCGCCTCAGGCGAAGGCACTGAAGCACACCCCGGTCCTGTTGCCAGAAGCAGCGCGCTTGCCATGAAAATTCTTCGCGATCCACCCAACATCATCCTTGTCCTCGCGTCGCTGGGGCTGACCCATGGTGTTGCGACATCGCGGGCGGGTCAACCGTCGCGCGCTTTGGAGGTGGCTGCACATGTGCGATCCGGCCTTCACGGACCGAACCCATCCATTGGTTGGGGGTGGATTTTCTCGGCTAGCCCCGCACTTCCTCATCGGGCCGACAGACAAGCTCGCCGTGACGCACGGAATGTGAGTCCGTACTTGAATTGCCGCCGGGACGTCAGGTTCCCCTACGTCAGCTCCCCCCCACAAACCTCAACCCCACCCCCGGCTCCGTCGCGATATACCGCGGCGCCGTCGCATCATCGCCGAGCTTCTGCCGCAACTTGCCCACCAGGATGCGCAGGTAATGCGTGTCGTGCTGGTGGTCGGGGCCCCAGAGTTCGCGCAGCAGTTGCGGTTGGGTGACCACGCGGCCAGGGTGTTGCAGCAGCAAGGCGAGCAGGGCGAATTCCTTGCGGCTCAAGGCCACGGCCTCGCCTGCCAGGGTTACTTCGCGGCGGCCGAGGTCGACGTGCAGGTGGCCGTCGTCGAACAGGGGCATGGCCGCGTCGCTGGCGGCGATGCGCGTGCGCAGCAGGCCGCGGACGCGTGCCATCAGTTCCTGCACGCCGAACGGCTTGGTGACGTAATCGTTGGCACCGCCGTCCAGTGCCGCGACTTTCTCCGCCTCGCCATCGCGCACGGTCAGCATGATCACCGGCACCTGCGACCACTGCCGCAGTTCGCGCAGCACCTCGTGGCCATCCAGATCGGGCAGGCCGATGTCCAGCACCACCAGGTCGGCCCCCTGCGCGGCCAGGTCGGCCAGACCCGCGTGGCCGCTATCGGCCAACGCCACCACATACCCCTGCGCGCGCAGGCTGATGTCGAGGAAGCGCCGGATCTGCGGCTCGTCGTCGATCACCAGGATGCGCGCCGGCGGTGCGGACGTGGCGGGCGGTGGCGCGCTGTAGGTCAAGCCGGTGCCTGTGGCGTGGGAGTGAGCAGCGGCAGGGTAATCCGGATCACCGTACCGCGGCCATCCGGCCCGGGCAGCGCCTGCACGCTGCCGCCGTGCGCGCCCACCATGCCCTGGCAGATCGCCAGGCCCAGCCCGGTACCGTGGCGACCGCGGTCGCCGCGCTCCACGCTGTAGAACATGTCGAAGATGCGGCTGCGCTCGTCTTCCGGAATGCCCGGCCCGCGATCACGCACGTCGATGCGCAGCGCGCCGTCGACGAGCTTCGCTTCCACCTGCACCGGTTCGCCGGGCGGGGAGAACTTGCCCGCGTTCTCCAGCACGTTGAACACCGCCTGCTCGATCAGCGCCGGATGTACCCAGATCGTCGGCACGTCGGGCGCGACCGTGATCTGCACGCGCACCTCCGGCTGGTAGCGCTGCAGGCGCGACACCGCCGAGCCCAGCAGTTCGTCCACCCCGATCCAGTCGCGGTTGAGGGTCAGACCGCTGTGGCCCAGGCGGGTCATGTCGAGCAGGTTCTGGATGTAGCGGTCCAGCCGCTCGCCTTCCTGCTGGATGGTGTCGAGCAGGCTGCGGCGATCGTCGCCGCCCATCGCATCCCAGTAACTGGCCAGGCTGCTGGCGGAGCCGATCATCGAGGCCAGCGGCGAGCGCAGGTCGTGCGAGACCGACGACAGCAACGCCGAGCGCAGGCGCTCGGTCTCGCCGCCGACGCGCGCATCCTCCAGTTCGGCGACCAAGCGCGTGCGCAGCACCGCCTGCGCGATGTCCTCGGCCATCGCCTCGGCCAGCCGCCGCTGTTCCGGCAGCAGCCGGGACGACGCATCGAAGCGCAGCCCCAGCACGCCCAGCGTGCTGCCCTCGCCGCGCAACGGCAGGAACCAGCGGCCCGCGCCGGCCAGCGTGTCGGTATGGCGACCGGTCGCCTGCCCGTGCTGCTGCGCCCAGTCGGCGGCGGCGCGCTCGATGTCGGGCAGCAGGGCATCCGCCGGTTCCTCGCGTCCCTGCACGCGCAGCCATGCATCGACGGACAGCGCGCGCTCCAGCGCCTTGCGCCCGGCGGCCAGCACCTGCCCCAGGTCGGCGGCCGCGGCGAGTTCGCGGCCCAGCGCCTGCAGCGCCGTGGCGTGCACGTTGGCCGCGCGCAGCGCCACCACCTGCATGCGCAGGCGCGAGGCCAGCCGTCCCGCCACCAGTGCCGCCACCAGGAACAGGAACACCGTGGTCACGCCCTGGCGCGCGCCGATGTTGAAGGTGAAGCGCGGCTCGATGAAGAAGAAGTTGTAGGCCAGGAAGCTCAGCAGCGCGGCCACCACCGCGGCGGACATCCGCGTGCGCGCCGCCACCAGCACCACCGCCACGATGAACACCATCGACAGGTCTTCCAGCCCCACCCAGCTCTCGGCCAGCCACGCCACGCCCACCGCCAGCAGCGAGGCCAGCGCGGCGAAGCCGACATCGCTGCGCGACCACCCGCCGCGTGTCTCGCCGCTCATGCGGCGCGCGCGGGCGCGCGCTTCCGGCGTGCTGATGATGACCAACTCGTAGTGCGCGCCGCGCTGCAGGATCTGCTGGGTCAGCGTGCGGTTGAACATGCGTGCCACCGGCCGCTCGCGCGTGCGCCCCAGCACCAGCGTCGAGGCGCCGTTCTGCGCGGCATGGTCGAGCAGCGCGTCGGCGATGCGGGTGCCGCGCAGGACCTCCGCCTCGGCTCCCAGCCGCCGCGCCAGTGCGAACGCCTGGTCGATCTCGCGCTGGCGGGCGGCATCGGCGCTGTCGGACTGCACCGTCACCACGCTCCACGGCGCGTCACGCCGCTCGGCGATGCGACGCGCGGCGCGCACCAGATACTCCGACGATCCCAGCCCGTCGATGGCGACCAGCACGCGCCGGCGCAGCGGCAGGCCCGGCAGGCCGCGCGCGGCCTGGTCCTCGCGCAGGTCGCTGTCCACGCGGTCGGCGGCGGTCTGCATGGCCAGTTCGCGCAACGCGATCAGGTTCGACGGCGAGAAGAACGCCTGCAGCGCCTGCGATGCCTGTTCCGGCAGGTACACCTTGCCCTGGTGCAGCCGCTCGATCAGCTCGCGTGGCGGCAGGTCGACCAGCACGATGTCGCGCAGGCGGTCGAACACGGCGTCCGGCACGGTCTCACTGACCCGCACGCCGGTGATCCGGTGGACCACGTCGTTGAGGCTTTCCAGATGCTGGATGTTGATCGTCGTATGCACGTCGATGCCGGCATCGAGCAGTTCGATCACATCCTGCCAGCGCCGCTCGTGGCGGCTGCCGGGCGCATTGCGGTGGGCCAGTTCGTCGACCAGCGCGATCTGCGGGCGACGCGCCAGCAGCGCGTCCAGGTCCATCTCGTCCAGCCAGCGGCCGTGGTACTCCATCCGCCGGCGCGGCAGGATCTCCAGCCCGTCGGTCAGCGCGGCGGTCTCGCCCCGCCCGTGCGTCTCGACGATCCCGACGACGACGTCCTTTCCCTGCCGGCGCAGTTCGCGGGCCCGCGACAGCATGGTGTAGGTCTTGCCCACGCCGGGTGCGGCGCCCAGGAAGATGGTCAACCGCCCGCCCTGCTCGCGTTGCAGGTGGTCGATCAGGGCGTCGGCCTGGCGGTCGCGGGGGTCGGTCATCGGACTATTCTGCCTGTTGTCATGTCACGTCGAACGGTGGCGGATCGCGGTAGCGCGGCGCCTGCTGCCTGGCGCGGGGCGGCGAGCGGCGGCGGCGAGGCGGAAAGCTTCGATGGCGGACCGAAAAGCCTCGTGGGCAAGGCTTGCTGCTTCTGCTGCGAGGCTTTTTGCTTCGGCCGCGAGGCTCTCCGCTTCGGCCGCCAGGACATGTTCCTTGTCATCTCACCGAAAAGCCTCGCGCAGGCACCTTTCTGGTGCGAAGTCAGAAGAAGAAAGCCTCGTCGTCTCACCTTCGAGCCTCGTGCGCGAGGCTTTTTGCTTTGCCGTCTCACCTTTGCACCTTGCGAGAGAGGCTTTTTGCTTCGTCGTCTCACCTTTGAGTCTTGCGCGCGAGGCTTTTTGCTTCGCAGTCTCACCTTTGAGCCTTGAGCGCGAGACTTTTTGCTTCGTCGTCTCACCTTTGAGCTTCGTGCACGAGGCGTTCTGCTTCGACTGCGACCCTTTGTGGTTCGGCCGTGGGGTGTTCTCTTTCGACACCCGCCCGTTTTGCGCCACAACACTCGACACATCGTTCACTGACGAGCATCGCGGCGCCGTCTGCCCCTCACCCGCCTTCGGCACCCTCTCCCCGCAGGCGGGGAGAGGGGTACTGCATTTCCACATCGCGGGGAAACACCCTTCTCCCCGCCTGCGGGGAGAAGGTGCCCGGCGGGCGGATGAGGGGCAAGCGGAGAGGCATCGCTGTCTGATCACGCAACCTCTCCACATGCGCACACGCCGTTTGCCGACACTCGATACGCCTTGCACCTGCCGGGATCGCGGCGCCGTCTGCCCCTCACCCGCCTTCGGCACCCTTATCTCTTGGCGATCTGCCAGATTAGATGCCGAGAGCCGGCGTGGTCGAGCGTCACACCTTGGGTGCTACGACCGCGGGAGAGCAAGCTCGCCACGCCGGAATCTCCCTGCACACGCCCGAACAGTTGCTCGAGTAGGCGCTCGTAACGATAAGGCTGGGCCGCATGGGAGGACTCTCGACCCTGGCAGCT